>JAZSJQ010000062.1:0-28394 GCA_045534445.1 Acutalibacteraceae bacterium | reverse complement strand
TGACAATGTTTGCGCTTGCAGCATCAGCTTCCTGACCTTCGATGAAAGGCATCATTGAGAAGAGAGTCAGAACAGCAAGTGCGAGTGCGAGGAATCTTTTGAGGAAAGTGTTTGTCTTTTTCATAGAACCTTATACTCCTTTTTCAAATATGCATTGCGGATTTTCTTTTCGCGGAGTTTTTTGCCGAAGGGAAGCGCTGCTCCTTTCATAATATTTAGCTGTGGTCTCGCTGCCGCAGGGTGTTCCGAATAATCGTTACACTCTCGCGGCGGCGGCCCCCTCCACGAAGCCCTGAGGAACCGCGTTCCCCTGAGCTCAATATTAGAATAGCATTTAAAAAAAGCTGTGTCAGCACACTTAGCGGCGTAGAAGTTGGAACAATGAAATATCCGTAAAAGCGAACAAGAGACCTGCGATGGCAGGTCTCTTGTTGTGTTTTGGCCAATTCCCTATAGGGGTTAAAGTAAATGTACGAAGAGATTCCCATGACCAATTCGGCTGGAACTGTATCAATCCCCTATAGGGGTTAAAGTAACTTTACCGGCATGGAAGAAAGAAACCGTCGTCTTGCAATGTATCAATCCCCTATAGGGGTTAAAGTAAAAGCATCTGTTCGAAAATTAAAGACACAAGATAGTATCAATCCCCTATAGGGGTTAATGTTGAGTAAATTTGCAAGCAAATTAACTCGAACAACAAATTGTGTTCAAATTCAGTATAGCAACAACTTCTGGGGTTGTCAAGTGTACATTTTGGCAAAAACGGCTAAAATAATTAGTTAAGAAAACGCACTTACTACACACAGTGGTCTTATATAGCATAACACATCACAACTCAAAAGTGCCATTAACTAAATTAAATGAGCTTAAATTTCACAACCCGAGGTGCACTTCTGCTCTGCGCCTCGGGCTGTCTGTCATTTCACCTGTTATATTACATGAAAAACGGCTCGTTGTCCTGCGCTTTTCCGATTTCTTCCCTCTGAATATATTTAGATGATTCCAATCTGTAAATAACCACAGAGTCTTTTTGGGCATCCATGGTAAGCTCAATCTCTTTTTTCAGAGCATTAAGTTTGCCTTCTGTGATGAACCCCTCAAAAACCGAGCGCTGTCTGGGGTAAAGATATTTCTTTACTATTTTCTGAACCTTGCCTGTCCGCCTTGCGGCAACGTCATAAGCCAATATTACAAACATTATCTCACCTGCTTGAACGGAATGTACTTATCTCCGCTTTTGAAGTGTGAGATGAGATTTCGTGCTTCTTCGGAGATAATTTGATTATAGTTCATTTTACGGTCTTTTACGGTGACAACAGTATCCGGTTTCTCATAGAATGTCTGCAAAAAATCCTTTTGCCTTCCTGCGTCAGATAAACACCATTGTTTTCGCTCGCAGTAAAATGCTCCCGGCGAATGATCCGCCTGTTTATAAGGGAAAACGCCGTTCTGTCAACAACAAGAGGCTTGAATATTTCCTCTATATCAAGATTCAGTGATTCTTCTCGCGTGGTTGTGGAATGCAAAAAGCCGATCCTTACATCCAGTGCCGACCTATATATTTCAGAAGCAAGCAGATTATACAAAACTGTATTGCCAAAGCTTATCATTGCATTGACGTTATTCTCAGGTGGTCTGCGAGTTCTTTTTTCAAACACGAAATCTTCTGCGCTGATAAAGCTGTCAAAACAACTATAATATATTTGTCTTACCTGCGCCTCCAGCAAAAGAAGCTCGCTGTGCTCAGAGCACTGCTTAATTTCCGCAGCAAGTACATTTATCTTTCTCAGTGCGGTATCGGTCGCGTTGAACCCGGAGCAATCACTTGACAACCCCGGAAGTTGTTGCTATACTGAATTTGAACACAATTTGTTGTTCGAGTAAATTTGCTTGCAAATTTACTCAACATTAACCCCTATAGGGGATTGATACCAGTTTTCAAGGTATATCTATTTTATCAATAGATTTTACATTAACCCCTATAGGGGATTGATACAAGGTGAAACCTTTCACAGCCTTCATTTCTACGTGTTTCTTACATTAACCCCTACAGGGGATTGATACACATTTTGTTTTCCCCTTTTCTTTTTTAGAATATATATTACATTAACCCCTATAGGGGATTGACACCATAAAAAGCATCTGCCTTAGACCAACCTTCTTCCATCAATTACATTAACCCCTATAGGGGATTGATACTTACTTCTCGAGACATAGTTTTTACCTCTCAATATGTCTACATTAACCCCTATAGGGGATTGATACATTTGCCCTTACCTGTTCAGCGATAGTTTTACTCATTTATTACATTAACCCCTATAGGGGATTGATACATTCCTGTTCCGTAGAAACGGATGAAAGCTTCGCTACATTAACCCCTATAGGGGATTGATACAGACACTCGATAAAATCAACTCCATCGGAGTGTTTCATCTACATTAACCCCTATAGGGGATTGATACTTATTAGGCTTCTGCTGACCATTTCCGGTGTTCTGCCTACATTAACCCCTATAGGGGATTGATACAATAGCGTTTTCATCGGTAGTAAATGCTTCAGGGAATATACTTACTACATTAACCCCTATAGGGAATTGACCAACACACAACAATAAGACCTGCGATATTCGCAGGTCTTATTGTTTATAGCTTCTGTATAATTCTGTAAAAAACATTGGCTCTGATCAGCAAAGCTTTGTTTTGGCTCGTTATTCTTAGGTACAGCATATAAGGCGAGGAATATACTATATTTCGCCAAATTCATATGTGCAGCTAGTGTGTTTCAGACTGACACCACATCGCTCTTACAGGACACCGCACTTGACAACCCCAGAAGTTGTTGTTATACTGTTTTTGAACACAAATTGTTGTTCTACATTAACCCCTATAGGGGATTGATACTCTCGTGTCTGTGCTGATTTACATCCTGCCACATGGCTACATTAACCCCATGGGGGATTGATACATATCGCTCATAGCGAAGGAGTCATTGACGGTTTTCTACATTAACCCCTATAGGGGATTGATATTGTCATACCCGAAACGTTAAAACGGTAGTTAGTCCTCCTTATTACATTAACCCCTATGGGGATTGATACATTTAATTGAACCATTCTGGAAGATAGAAGGTTCTACATTAACCCCTATAGGGGATTGATACGCATACTGTTAGTTTAGTGTGTAATCCATGAAACTACATTAACCCCTATAGGGGATTGATACCTTATTGTACAAGCCATTTTTCAATTTTTTTGAGCTTACATTAACCCCTATAGGGGATTGAATTTATGCAACAAAAGAAAGAACCCCTCCACGAAGGTTTTATCCATCTGCGTGGAGGGGTTCTTTTAGCTTTTTCTCATTACACTTTCAAGCAGCTCAACAAAATCTTTTATCGTGCTGACATAGTCACTGAAGGATATGTGATTGTCTCCATGATTAGTGCTGTTTCTGAGAGGCTTAATTTTAGTGATATATTTATAATATATATCACCGGAAATATTAACATTATCTTTCGTTCTGATTATAGGAGCTTTTCCTCCTATTGCTTCGTTAAAATCCACTTTAAAATACGGAATCGGAGTAGCATCTTTATTAGGGACTCTTTTGTAATCCAGATAAAGACCATTGCGGAACACCTTATAGAAACGCTCTTTTCTCGATTTTGTTTTTTTATCATGATATATCAGATTCGGTATGTAATAATCCAAAACATATTTAATCCGGTTTTCATGCTGGTTGTCGCATTCAGTTTGCCATATTTCTTTATTATGGTGATTTCCTTCTATGTAGGCGTCTATAATTTCCTCATCATTATTTTCTAATTCGTTAATAGTGTTTTCAACATCAAGGATTCCGCATGCCGCAAGCTCATTTGCAGTATCGCTTTCCAGCAGTGTCAGAGCCTGCTGATAAAACTCTTTCCTTATGCACCAGTTAACAACATTCAGAAATGTGTCGCCGTTCGACGTCAAAAGCTCATTGTAGTCATTTTCAATTTCCTCAAGCACATATTCGAACAGCTCGTTATGTGCATCTTCCTTTTTGTCACATTTCTCTTTGAGCTTGCCTAAATTCGCTCTGAACTCGTCCATGTTGCATATCTGGACAGCATTCGCAATATTCTCAATTATTTCTATGGTTTCACGGATGAAAGCGTTGCTTGTTGTTACCGATTCAGTGAAAAATTTCTTTAACTGCTTTGCCTTTGCGTAGTTGATAAATTCATCGATGCCTGAGGGCAAATCGAAAACCGAGTACTCCTTTTTCTTGTCGTAAACGGGCTGGAATGCTCCGGGACCTTTATCAAAAAAATCACAGAGCAATATTCTGTCAGGCTCAATATTGTGGATTTTCAGAAGTCTTACAATAGACAGCAGGAAGAACATATCTGAGCGGGGCCCCCCCTGGGTATCTATATACAGCTTGCTGTTTGCATCTTCCCTGAACCACTCCTGTATGTTTCGAGCAATATCAACAACTATCTTTGTGTTTGAATCCGCTCGCTGAAGTCGGTTGCCGTCATCAATTTTCTCAAATGCCACGGTCGGTCTTTTCTCTGGACTGTCGCATTCCTTTTTTAATATTTCACCCAGCCTACTTTCATAAAATTCAAGTGTTGTTATATCGGTCAAGGTGTTTGTAATATTTTGACCTGAGATATCAAGCAGTTTCGTTTCCTTCTTTTCAAGGTGAGTTTCAGGCGAGCATAAGACTATAATCCTGTCCAGTTTTTCCCCTTTTTCTCTAAGTTCCCTTATAACAGAAATGGTCGCAGGTTCACTTGAACTGTAATATGATGTTGATTCCTCTTTTTCCAACTCCGCTTTATCTACTGCTGAACTGCTGTATTTGAAGTAGTTCAATTTAGTTTTATTTGGAAGCAAGCTCAACGTCTGAAGTAAAATATTCATAAAATCCCCCTGTTTTATAAAATACAAAGATCACAATCGAGACTGCGAATCTCCGTCCAGCCATCATGTACGAAAAGATAGCGGCTTTCGGGTTTACCGCTGTCCTTGTTTATCACGGTTTCGCCGGTGGGAATGCGCTTGGAGCGCGCAAATATCACTTTAAGCCCATCGGGTTTTATCTTAAAAAATTCAACGTACATATGAAAAGGAAGCACTGCTGCAAGGACATCAAAGTCCTTGCAGCATATGCAAAGCTCATCTGCCGAGGAAATGGTTGCATCAAGCGTATCTATAGAGATTTCCCCATAGATGCGCTCAAGATCCTGCTGCTGTTCCTCAGTCATTTTATGTCTTGAAAGAAATAGGATTCTTGTCATTTGTTGTTCCCCTTTTTTCTTTTTTCAGCGGCTCTGCAGGTCTTGCATTTTTTCGGCTCATAATAATTTTTGCTTCTGTAGTACTCCTGCTCACCAGCTGTCCATACAAATGTTTTATGGCAGTTGCTGCACACGATGGGCTTGTCCTCAAATTTATCAGATATCTGATACGTGTTCGCGGAAACATAATTCAATTTATTTGAGGATCGTGTATTAGTGTTTTGTGTCGGCTCGTCGGAAGAAACTTCCTCATATACGAGATTCGGAAGCTGCAGATAAGATGCATCACAACGATTATCGTCAGCTCCGATCACAGGATGAAGTACGTGTTTAAAAGGCTGTTTGCTGCCAATAGCGCCGTGATTGAGCGAGAACCAATGCATAGCATTTTCCTCGCCTTTATTATTTTTACCTATGGGATATGCAATGTTTTCATCCTTGGCATAATCATAATCGCATATTGCCATAAGTGCAGCATATGTAGGAGTGCCTATTATTGGCGGAGCGTATTCCTTCATAAGACAATCTATGTCGATATTATCTAAAGAATAACCATCTTTGGTGGTTCGCTTCTTTATTTTATCGACGCTTATAAGGACACTTCCAAGCCCCAACGGTTTTCCGTGTCCAAGCTTATGACAGTAGCACTTCTCTGTTTTATCCCTATTCCCAAGAACAAGAGACCAAACAAGCGATTTGAGCTCATCTTTGGTGATACGGTCAAAAAACACCTTAAATGTAAATTCGCCCGATGTGGCAAGTTTGAATGACGCATTGAGAGCGTTTCCTTTGCTTGAGGTCACGGATTCTGATTCCGAATAAACAGAAGAATCAACAGCTGCTTTCGGATTATGCAGATAGAATTTTCGACCGCGGAGTACAACGCCCTGTGAGTCATAATCCCATTTTTTCACATCAACATATGAATCTATTTCGCTTGGCAATGAATAGAATTCCACTGATGTAACCTTGGGTGACGACAGCACTTTGAGAGGTATGTATTTGTCAGAAAATGTAATTTTGCCATTTGGAACCGCATCAGTAAACCTGACCCTTGATGCCTTCGAACCATTCTTTAATACAGCACCAAACAAATTACATCCAGAGCAAAGAGACGTTATATCCTTACAGGGGGCATAGCTTCCAAGAAGATCTCTCACGGTTTTTCTGAAGGCTACTCTTGATATCTGTGCCGGAGCAAGACGTGATACGGCACCGTTATATCCAACTGAGTAGAAAGCAGGATACATATCCCCGTCTTTTTTGGGCGTTATGTTATCAAAAACTTTTGAGTTTTTCTGGTTATACAGAGCGTAAGATTCCAAAACTTCAATCAGGTTTTCAACCATACTATCCTGAATATCAAAAGGCTTTGATTTCTCATCAATCTCAAAAAAGGAACAATTAACAGATTCTTCTGTGTATTCATCGCCCAGCGGTTTATTACCAAAAGCTTTTTTAACTCCACTTCTACTATAATGGGGTCCCCATTTTCTGGTAATATTTACCCTTGTTTTGCCTTTTTTTATGGTTAGGGAATTTTTATCATCTTTATGCCCGTTATTGACAACAAACATTTTCTTTTCTGCGAGCATATCTTTGAAAGATTCAAAATCATCAGATGAAGCTATTGCTTCATTAATGGTTTTTTTCCACTGTGCCAGATCCAATCCTGTAAAAAAATACCAGTTGCGTACAACATATCTCTTTCCTGAAAGCTTATATGTAGTATTGCTGATTGTGACATTTGAATATGCTGTAGAACGCGATGCCTTATACAGTTTCCATCCGGAGCCTTCCCATTTTAGAAGCCCGGTCTCCTTTAATGGAGTACTTTCCCTTTTCGTGATGATGTTGCTGTTTATCACTGACAGACAGCTGTCCGTGATAGTTTCATATATGTTGCGTATCATTCCGCGGATTTCACTGCCGGGAATGATATATTTTCCTGCAACAGACATGAAATCGTACTTCTTAACAACCTCTTTTTTTGTGGTTTGTTTTTCTGTATCCGGTATCGCCAACGGAGTTTTGATCTCAAGAGTGCAAACGATTTCACCGGTGATGGTTTCGCTGGCGGAGGCGTAAAGTTTTCTTTTTGAGCCATCACCCAGCGGCACAAAGTTATAGGGATTTACAAACATTCTGCCATTATCCATTTTTGGAATCCCCTTTCGCGATGATCTCAACAAACCTGTAATCATATACCTGTGCTATGTTTTCGTCATTATACATCAGGTAGTTACAGATTCTGAGTTTTTCTGCATTTTCAATCGGAAGATGATAGGTTCCGCCATTCATGGTTTTGTATTCATACATACCAATGCTGTTTTTGATTGATTTATGGGTACTGTCTATGTCCAGATATTGAGTTTCATATAGTTTTTCGTCTTCATCAAAATCTTCATCCTCATAAAATCGGCATATAAAATCCTCGTTTATCATAGAACGATATGCACGAAACTCGCTTGTATAATCGAATATGCGCAGTTCAAGCAATGCAGGAATATCATTCTCGGTAATCCCCGCGACAAAATCTGCATGATCGGAAAAATACGCAACAATACTGATATTCTTAGTACCGGAGGTTATTCCGTCATCAGATATTTTCTGCAGCAGCTCACTTGCAGGCACTATTATTTTATCTTTTCCAAAAATCATCACTGTGTCTCCTTTGCCATTATGTGATTTCTGAGCATTTCTTCGATTATTTTAAGATTCGTGTCAACCCTCTCAATTTCAAAAATGCCTCTGCCTACGGAAGTCAATCCACCTATAGCCAGATAACCGAAATGCAGATCGAGGATTACATTGGCAAGAATCTCCTGTTCGTCGTCTGATATGCCCTTGGGAAACGACATGGTCAGTGTGGTTTTTCCGCCATAATAGGTTTCCTCTGTATAAAGAGCACCTGATTTTGTGGCTGCCGAAAAACGGTCTATTGAGTTTCGAGTAAGCTGCTTCTTTTTTCCGCCCCTGATTACACTTTCGGAGAATACGATCCTTGATTTTGTAGCGAGTTTTTCTGTTTCGATAGGTTTTTCGGCAGCTTTTCTCTTTATTATCACATCACCAAAAAGTTTGTCTGCGTTTCCTTTGTCGGAAAACTCAGCAAATCGCTGACGAAATGCGCCTGCCCAGCTTGTACCGGGGATTATACCGTCCTCGTCTTTATTATGAAGGGATTTATGACGGTAATCAGGAAGTGTCGTATCGGGACTGTACTCAGTGGTGTATTCTCTTATTGTAACGCCTGCGGTATTTATAAGCTCCAGTGTCACATACTGCAATACGGAATCGTTGTCAAGTTCAACCGCTTTCCATCCATCGTATTTATACTGGTTGAATTCAAGCCATTCATCAAGGTCTTTGGGGATCTCAAAGGTCCGTTCACTGACTGTTAGAGATACCTGTCCATAGCCTCTGGTGGTCTTGCTGCCAAGGCGAAGCTCTCCGGAATTGAATTTGCTTAGTGTTTTTTTGATTTCGGCTTCGGCATCTATGCAGCCGTCCTCTGTTTTATCGCCTTTGCCTTCGTGAACTTCAATATATCCCACGAAGCTGACACCCGGCTCTACGGCCTGAAAATCGAACTTGGCACCGTTTACTGCAACTTTTTCGGAAAGAGCAACACAATCACGGGTGGCTATGTATGAATTATTACCATCACACAGCACAGCGTCATAGATTCGAACGCGCCCTTCATTTGCTCCGTTTTCGATGGAACCGAATATAGCTTTTCTGCTTTTTTCGTCCATAGAGCTGCGCATAACGCCTGCAATGGTCGTAGCGGGAATGTAAGGTGTTCCGTTTGTATCAACGGCAATATCTTTGTCTGTATATTCTCCGATACCTGAACCTATTGAAAGCGATGACTGCAGTGTAAACGTGACTCTGTAATATGTAATCATTTTCATTTGATACCTCCGTCTTCCGGAATGGCATTGTTGTTAAGCTTATTATAATACTTTATGATATTCATATAGTAAATGAATGCCTGCAGCCGCTCGCGGTCTGTATATCCATCACTTTCCTTGTCGATACCGAGAAGAATACTATTAAGAATGCTTATGAGACGATTTATCTTATCTTTGCTTTCTTTGGTCTTAATACTGTTGACACGGCCTTCAAAATTTTCCCACAGTTCAGTTTCTTCAATAAGCGCCTCTTTTGCCATCAAAATGGTTCTTCCGACAAGTGAAGGATTTGGCATCTGATATTGCATAGCTTTCTTTGATGCTTCTATCGCTGCATTCATAAGCTTGTTCTTTCTCGTCTGCATGTTTATAAGCGGTGTGATTCTCTCCTCGACGCATTTTTTATCATCTGCTGCAGGCTTTTCTGTTTTGAAGCTGCAGTCTGTATCAGACAATATTTCGCAACGCCCAAAGCCTTCGTTACAGCGCATTCCTGCATTTATAAAGCGAGGAAGCTCAACATCCTCATTACAGGAAAGTATAAGAACACTGCCGGCTTTTATGCAGTTACAATGAGGACGTTTAAGATTCCACTTGGAGTTATAACCGGAAACTGTTCCGCTCAAGAAAGATGAATATTCCGGTCGGAGTTTTCCTCTTAACGATTCGTTGGAAAAAACAGCTTCGAATACAGTATTTTCAGTGAAGTTTCTGTCAATATCAATAATCAGATCTGAACGGAGAACCGCGGCAAATTGCTTTGAACGAGCGATGCTTACGGTATCTGATTCTTTTTCTGTGCATATAAACTTTACTATGTCACAGCAGGAGTACTGAGCGTTTTTGCTGCGACCGAAGCTTATGGTGTCGCGGTTGAGCAGATTTACAATATATTCTGCATATTCACCCGAGCAGATGATTTCTCCCCCAAACAGCTGCCCTGCTTCAATGCATCCCTGAGTGTAAAGAGTCTGCTGAGCACGGGAGTGATGGTAAACTGTTTTTGTTGCAACCTTCACCTCTTCATAAGGAGAAAAATATGTTTTCTTCAAAGCCTTGACGATCTTTTTCTCTTTGAATAAATACATATTTACTATTTCTTTTGTTTCCTTTACCTTCCCCATATGGAGTGGTGCGGGAAAAGAAGGGTATCCATATTTATCACAGATATAAAGATTTCCGAAGCTGACTTTTCCGCCTAAGAATATATCGTTGAAATCTGCAGGTTTCTCATCGTTTTCGCTTGTATTGTGCATAGCCGCAACTGCACCGAGAACCATGGTGCCCGGTATATAGTCAATGGACATTGTTCCGTTGCCCTGAGGAAGCATAAGATCGTCTCTCAGCCTTACCGAAAGCGCTATCTTATATTCTTTATCGGTATTGTAGCTTTCCGGGACAATGCGCTTTTCGCGTTCATAATTTTCGCTTTTTTTATCATTTGGAAGGAATGTGCATACAACAGAACCCAGTCCGCGATTGCGTTTATAGCCGATGTTTTTCAGTGCTTTGCAGCATTTTTCAAATGCTGTTGTTATTTTTTTATCAGTAGTATCCAGTTCTATATCAGAATACAGTTCAAGCTCTTCATTTGTGTCAAAGGGGCTGTATTTGGAGATGACACGGATAAATCTGAGAGAGTTCTTTTTCGCGGTATCACCCTCCATAGCAGTTGATGCGCGAATATCTCCGAACAGACTCATAACACTTTCGGGGGATATGGATTCTTTCTCGATTTCTCTCCTGAGCTTCATATATCCATCAAGACGGGCATCCGAAATACGAAGAATACCTTGTTCTCCGAAACCTCCTGCTGTGCGCCCGAATATTCGGTCGATTATATCATCACCCAGATCAATAAAGACTCCCGCCTCTCTCAGACAACCCTTGAGACGCCTTGCGGGTATATATGGCAGTCCGTAACTGTCAAAGCATGAATCGTTATCAATAATCGAAGAAAAACCTGCCCCTGACGCTGCACAAAGATCGGATTTCAATGTGATTTTAAGCCTCATTTACATCTGCCCCCTTCTTGCTATAGTCCATGTCGTCATCAAACCAGATATCATATACTCCGGATGTGTCAAAAATTATATTTTTAAGATTCAATGCATCTTCATGGGATATTTTGACTTCACCGCAGTAGGCATTGATTCTGTCCACTTCAAACAGATAATAGTCATCGCCCTTCAGGATGGCTGTATTCAGTGCCTTGACATTACTTCTGCCTATTGAGCTGAACAGAGGGACAATTTTAGTGCTGACAGCGTCAATAAATTCACCTACGTTATAGGGCAGACCTGTAACGCGACCATCTTCTTTGTTGCGAAGGTTCTCCATATTGTTTGTAATCCCGGAACGACAGAAGAAAAAGTCAAAACAATTCATGTTGACTTCCGAGGTCTTCGCCAGTTCCTTTGCATTTTCACAGCATTCCTCTGCTATTTCATATGCAGTTGCAAAGGGAGCGTGACTGTGGAATATTGATACGCCTGCACACGCAGAATACTCATTGTCCTCGCCAAGAGCATCGAAATAAAGCTGCACGAATTTGAGTGCCAGCCTTGCGTTGCAAATGATGGTTATCTCATCGCCGCCGCCAATAACTCGGCGATAATACCACTTGCTTTTGAGTTTATCTGCAAGATAAACTTCGTTTTTGCCAATCCAATCGTCAAACTGTATAAAAGGGGTTGTGACGTATCTATGGTGAATATCAGCAGAAAAACTTCTGAGCCCGGCAACTCCTTTATCAAAAGAGCCGTCACATTCAGACAATGCTTCCATAAGCTTGCTGCCGATATTGTTGCCATCGATGTAAATAACTGCCAGCAGGCTTTCTTCTCCTTTTTCTGTGACAGCATCATCGAGAGTTTTTGTCTTCTTATCCTTTGATTCAAGCAAATTATAATAAGCTTTTAGCTTGAGAAATGCTTCATTAGTAAGTTCCCTCTCTCCCTCTCCGCTTATACGCACCTTCTCTGCTATAGCCTGATGAGATGAAATATCTATCTGAGTAAAAGGCGTTATGCTACAGGGAGAAAACGACATCAGCGAACGTTTGGTTTTAGCCAAATTCGCATACACCATTTCACGAAGTTCATTAAACTTTGACGGATTGTCAATTTCTACGCAAGCAGCGATAAGTTGCAGTGTGTGTGACCTTTCAATAACCATTCGAGAAATTATTCTGTTTGCATTCTTGTAGGTGCTTTCATCTCGATACAGCATCATCAAACTGCCGCCACCCTGATAGAGCACCTGTCCAAGGCATTCCTTGTTTTTCAAAAAATCGTCATAGGAAATTAAATTATCATCACCGTAAAATAGAGGTTTTCCGCTGACGGACTGCCCTTTAAAACTTGCATTCAGGCAGTTTATCATCTGATTGTATATGCCTTCAAGAAGTCTTGATGCTCCTGAAATCTCACGGATCTTGTTTGTGCGGTAAATATACTCCTGTTTGCTTCGAAAGTCATAAAGAGCAAGAACCGGATTATTTGAAGATGTACTCAAAAAACCACCCCTGATTATAATGTTTTGATGCCTTTACAGCACAAGAAACTTATATTTATATATACATTTCTTAATGATACATTATAGTGCAACGGAACAAAAAGTTCAAGCTATTCAACAAATTTAAGCGGTAAAAAAGTTGGAATTTATGTAGAATCGCCTTGATTTCCGAGAATCGACATTGTAACAGCTTGACACACGCAGTAACAGAGAATAAACTTAACATCATAAGCATACATTCATAGTTTCATCCGAAGGTGGATTTATTATGGCATATTCTTATTTCATAAAGCAGGATTCATACAATAAATTTTATAAAAATTTCTGGACGGACTATTTTGTATACCAGTATAAAGCAAGCCCTTTGAAATCCGCTGCAGAAAGCTTTGAAAGCGAGTTCAAGGTACAGGGAAGTGACGCGCTGATGCCGTATACCACCTGGAGCGAATACCGCAAAAGACTTGGAAATGTGTTGAGCAGAAATTACCCTAACAGTCCGTTTATCGAGATATATCCGGAGGCAGTTCCTGACGGGAGTCACGGTGATGTTTCGGAAATCAAAAGCTTTAAAGAAATAATGCAGCATAGAGAGATCAAAAGCGATGGAGGAGCTCATTTTGTCACATGGGATTCGAGAAATCTGAGAGATAACCCCTTTCATTCTACATATAGGTGTTGCAAACCCGGAGCCTTTTCCCGTTATTTTAAATTGCTGTATTACTCAGATATGGTAAACAAAGCGCAGGGGATTGTGAAATTTCGTAAAACGACGCCAAATGCCATACTCAAGGATGTGGATATAAAAACCTTCATAGAGCCGGAAGAAAACGATATATCAGAAACAGACTCAAAGAAACAACCTCCGATGGATTCATTTAGAGACAGTCTCTATTATTATGAAAGCATTGGCATTCTTGAGCATTGCGGCGGAAAACGGAGCGGACAATGGACAGTGCCGAAAACAACGATCAATGACTTTTTTGCCGGAACAGACTATGAAGATGACCTTATCAATGCACTTCAGTTCTTTTCAAACATCATGCCTTTCGGTTCGGTTGGATGCAATCTTCTGCAGAGACTCAATATAAACAGCACAACAGGATGCCCTATTGTGCAGTCGCCTGCCAAACCGAAAAAAATAGTTGTCGGACAAAGGATCGAGCCCGAAGAAAAAAATAACGATATATTCCGCTATAAACATCGATTTGCCTCTCAGGCATTGAATGACTATAATCTTATTGATCTTCTATATTCAATTGAAAACAGCAAATGGTGTCGTATAGAGTACAGACACCCTATAAGAATGGATCTGAAGACTTTTATCTGCTATCCCATACAGATAAGGAGCAGCGCTGATGACGGAAGGCAGTATATATTCTGCTTTGAACCCACAAGGCATTCACTGAGCAGTATCAGAGTGGATCAGATTGAGTCTGTGACACCGCTGTCAAGTGTTTCATGCAAGGCGGACAGCGGCTTCATGTCACGTTTGTGCGGAGGAAAAAACAAATATAAAATCAGCTCTGATGAGCTGACAGATCTGTATAAGGAGGAAATAGAAAATTCAAAGGAATGGATAAATTACTGCTGGGGCGCATCTGCGTTTACTATCGGATCAAAGGTAAAAAAACCGAAGCCTAAACATTTGAAAATAACATTTTCCTTTGATCCTAAAAAAGAGCAGCATATTGTAAACAGATTAAAAAGAGAGCGCCGATTCGGGGCTGAACCCACTATAGACAGAGAAAACGGAATAGCTACATTTGAAATAGATGTATTGGATGTAAAAGAACTTAATAAATGGATCAAATCATATTACAGAAGAGTACATATAAGTTCCATAGAGCCTGTATCCTCGGCGACTCGTATTATGGACGATTTTCTGAGTGTGGCGGATACTTATCGCACTCATAAGCTGATTGGATCTCCCGGGAGGGACAGCAGCGGAGAATTGAAAATTCCTGATGAGATCACAGTGAATATAAGCAAAAGCTTCCATCACCATATTTTCAATGAGTTTATGAGTGATAGCTCGGTGTATATGATACGAAGCCTGTATTCCAAAAACTGGAAAAGTGATGACTGGTTTAAGGCAGACTGCAACTCAGGAGTTGAGGATCTCACATCGTTTTTCAGAGGCAAATCACTTCCTGCCAAATCCTTCAAGGAGCTTTACTGTTCGTTTATCCCTTTGCTTGAGATAGAAAAGCGCTGGCTTTTATCCGTGCTGAGGCACCCGTTGATAGAACTGTTCTTCGACAGTGACAAAATTGAGCCTGTGATAGAGAGGTTGGTTGAAAATGGGGTAAGAGAGCTTATCAGCAGTGAGACAGTGTGCGTATTCGGAGAGCACTCTGATATGGATCAATTTTTTCACAACAGAGAAAGAAAGGAAGAATATATAAGGTTTTTACGCATTATACTTAATGCTGTCAGAAACAACAAAAGAATTCGGGTGAGCTACAAGCGTGGCAACATCAGAAAAACGCTCTTTCCTCTGCGGCTGGAGTATTCACTGCGCGAAAAACGTTTCCGTGCAATGTGCTGCGATCCGGAAAACGGAAGCATTTCACCTTACAATATTGAGCGCTTTGATGATGTGAACAGCTGTGATTCAGATACCGAGAAAATTGCAGAATGCTGCAGAACCGCAGAGCAACGCATAAATCTATTGAATCTGCACATGGAAAATCAGCAGAGATATACTGTTGTACGGTTTACTGACGGACGAAATACTGCAGATCGTTTGCTGAATGAATTTTCATCTTATCGCAAATGCTGCACAAAAGATCGGCATTCAAAAACGTATACCATGGTACTTTGGTTCGATGGATCGGACAGTAAAGATATCGCTATCCGTATTATGAGTTATGGCGCGTATGCTGAAGCCGACGGAGACGAAAAGGGAGACAGCACGGTGCGCAGAGAGATATTGGCACGGCTTGGCGATCAAGAGAATCTGAACCGTAAACTTGATTCAATCAAAATCACGCAAACAGGAGATGTGCAATGATAAACAAAAGTGAATTTGAAAAGATAATTATGTCTGAGGATATCGTCAGCTTAAGCTTGTGTGCAGCAATAAAAGAGCAGCTTTTTTCTATTAATCAGGCGGTCAGGGCAATGGATGGGTTTGAGCACCGCAATCCCCATCACTGTTACGATCTTTTTGAGCATACGCTCCACACTGTCGAAAACGTTGCGTGCGATGACATTGACAGCAATGATGCTCTGCTTTTGAAAACAGCGGCGTTTTTTCACGATATAGGGAAGCCAAGATCAGTAATTGAAAGGCCCGACAGAAGAGTTTTCTACGGTCATCCGAAAAAATCTGCAGAAACAGCTGAACCAATACTGCAAGAATTGGGCTATTCCCACGAAGATATCGCAAAGATTCTTTTTTATATTAAAAATCACGACATGTTTATTTCTTTTGTATTTCCCGAGGAGAATTACGATAGGGATAACAAGTTCATTAAGGTAATTAACGATGAAAATATTTATGATGCAATTCAGACCGCAGCACAGAAGGAAACTGCATTTACACCTGTAAAAACGGACTTTCTTTTGCTTTTAAGACTTTGTGAAGCAGATGCAATGGCGCAAAGTGAATTTGTGTATAATACTGAAGGAAATATTATAGACTCCAGAAAACATAAACTTATGAAATTCAAGGAAATCCAGAAAATAACAGAAAAGATTTAGATAAAATCCCCGCTTTTAGCGGGGATTTTATCTTGTTCCAACTTTTGGACTTGTATGTGAGTTTACAATTTTATACCGAAGGATTATTCTAAAGACAACAAAACGCAGGAGGAAAAGACAATGAAAAACAGAATCGTTATTACCAAAGAAAATGATAAGATTCATTTTTATCTTCACTGCTCGAGGGGAACACATTATCTTTTCTCTCAGAGCTACAGCAAACAGGTGTATCAATACTTTCATAACGGAAAGTACGAAAACGAAATAAAGAATTTCAAGGATTGGAAGCGGAATCCCAGACTTAATAAGACTATTGAGCGTATTCCCAGACAGACTGCATATATACTTAAGGAGATAGCATAGGAGGCGATTGCATTGAAGAAATATATACCTTATGAAAAACTTTCAAAGCGAATAAGAAAGGTAGAGGACAGAAAAAAGAGAGTTATGTGGACCGATATGGGCATAGAATCTCCGGTTACAAAAGTATCCGAAAACAAGAAAGCATATTTGCGAGAAAAATTCAAACGAGTAGATTTAATTACACACGGTGATTATTGATTTAACAAGATACTAACTCCAATCCCCCTGCATAATTATTGATACCAATAATTATGCAGGGGGATTGGAGTTAGTATTCACATGAGCTTGAGAGGCAAATGCTCAATACTTGAAAATTACCACTCAATATGTTCTCTTATAAATCTTTCATACTGCCATTTGGGACCTTCAAAAAGCACTTGGAGCAATGCAGCTGCCAAGTCATTTTTTATTATGTTCAATTATTGCATCAAGGTTATCAATTATGAATTGCTGAGCATTTTTATCATATAGAACCACGGAGTAGATGCCATTTTGACCTGTCCTTTCCTCTGTGAATACACCGATTTCACCGCCTGTAGCCGTTGGCCTCTTTACGTTCTTTCCATCATAACGAGTTATTATCTCCAGCACGCCTGCCTCCACCAGCCAAGATGTAATATGTGCCACGTTCAGTTTTTTGCAATACTCTAAATCTGCCAAAGAATTAAGGCAATTTGTAATCTCACTTACTGTTAACGGTATGTCTGAAATCGGAAACTGATTTCTCTTTTCCACAGCAAGAGAAAACGGTGTTTTCTTTATCTTTTTACCGCCTCTATTTATTTTATTGTCAATCACACTTTCAAGCACTTCCGAAACATAAAACAGACACCGTGACACTCGTACATTGTTGATAACATCTGTGTCTGATGCAAGAGTATCATCAATGGGGTTTATACCGTTTGCAAGCTTGTCTATATACATTTTGGCACGCATCAGCTTTGCTTTCTCATCCATAAATTCACCCTCTATATTTATTTTATTATTGTATCAATATTTTGTATTGCCGTCAACATATCCTGTGCAGTTACACTGATAGCAGATACACATTCTTAGGAAGCAATGGTACGGGCAGGTCAAGATAATAACAGGCATTCCCGCAGAGCATATTCTGTCTTTTGAGCTCGACCTTGCCAAAGATATCCGTTACAGAAACCCGTTGGAGCTTTCTATGACGCATTTGATAACTATTCATTCTTTGGCGGTATGCCGTTGATATTGTCACGTCCTAATGATACAGCAAAAATGAATTATCTTAAATCTCTTTTCAATGAGGTATATGTAAAAGATATTGTTGAACGCAAGAAAATCGAGCGACAGGATGTTCTTGAACAGATACTTGACCTTTTGTACTCATCCATAGGCTATGAACTACTTCTCAGGAAATGCAATGACTCCACTGAAGAAGACTATAACAAGGCACTGAGAAAAATTGAAAGAAGAAGAGTTTATTCCTTCTGAACAGCTTGCCTGCCATACATACGGAGCATACGCAAGGCAGATTTTTTCGGAACATTATCACGATTTGCTTAAAAGCTATGCTTATGATATAATTAAGCAGAAAATACTATAATGAACTACGCAAATCACGAAAAATGCGAACAGACACTTTCCGATGGCTTTACCCTTATTGACTTCTGCTCCGAGACCTGCTTACCCCGCAAGGTGCTTTCCAATATGCTTGAGCATATTGCGGATTTTATGGGAAGAGATGAGGTCGCGGAGAAAATCGGAGAGCATTACTACGGCTGATTTTTCAAAAAGGAGACAGAATATGATTTACGATGCAGCGATAATCGGCACAGGTCCTGCAGGACTTTCTGCCGCACTGAACCTCAAAATCCACAACAAGAATTTTATATGGCTGGGCAGTAAAAATCTCAGCGACAAGGTATCAAAAGCCGAGCGTATCTCAAATTATCCCGGCTTTGCCGATGTCAGCGGCGAAGCACTTAACGATGCCTTTAAAAATCAGGCTCAGGCAATGGGGCTTGAGATAATTGAGCATATGGTAAACTCCATAATGTCCATGGGCAGCCATTATGCCATCATGGCAGGCAGTGATTTCTATGAAGCGAAGGCTCTGATACTGGCAACAGGTGTTGCAAACACAGGCACACTGCCCGGTGAGCAGGAAAAGGTCGGCATGGGCGTTTCCTACTGCGCTACCTGCGACGGAGCATTGTATAAGGGCAAGACCATTGCGGTCATCTGCAACAATGCCCGTTTTGAGCATGAGGTAAAATACCTTGCAGACCTTGCAGAAACTGTATATTACTTCCCGATTTATAAAAACATCGGCACTCTTCCCGAAAACGTACGCATTATGGAGGACAAGGCAAAGGGAATTCTGGGTGAAAAGAGAGTTTCTGCCGTCGCTCTTCTCAGCGGAAGCGAACTCCCCGTTGACGGTGTTTTCTGCCTGAGGGATTCTGTGGCACTTGCAACCCTTCTGCCGAAGCTTGAAACAGCAAACGGCGCTATAACTGTTGACAGGAGCATGGCAACAAATCTCCCCGGCGTATTTGCCGCAGGCGACTGCACAGGCAGACCCTACCAGTACGCAAAGGCTGTCGGTGAAGGCAATATCGCCGCTCACAGCGTTATCGAATATCTTGCGCAGAACTAAACTTAACAAGAACAGCGAGGGATAAATTATGCTGAATGAGAAAATCAGATCCGACTTCCTTGCAATTTTATCTGAAGAACTGATTCCTGCCATGGGCTGTACCGAGCTCATGCCCTTGCAATGCAGGGCAAGGTGTACGAGCCCAACACAGGAATCCTCCAGAGCGACACGGGAAAGACCATCAGTTGTGTCGGCTACATCGGCAAGGTCGGCATGAAGCAGACCGACTCCGAGATAGTCAAGCTGATGATCAGCGAATAAATCTGTTGTTTTCTTCATTTTCATATCTGTTTTGCCTGTATGATTCCAGAGCATACAGACAAAAGACGAGGCACTGCCGCAGAAAAGTCTCTTTCTGTTTCATCAAACAGCGATTATCGCAAACACAATCTCCGACGCCTTCAGCGTGACCCGATCCTCCTCGTATTTCGCTTCTCTTGAACCTCCCCCAAAAGCATGTTATAATATTGCCGAAAATATAATCAGGTTCATAGCACAAGGGAGAAAGCTTATGAAAAAACATCTGATATGCATATGTCTCATAGCGGCTGCTCTGTTATGCACCGGGTGCCGCAAAGATAATGGAGCTGACGTTTCGGCTTCTTCGCCTGAAGTCTCCATCGCAAAACAGCCGATCGTATACCGTGACGACATCACCAACGACGATATAAGCAGGGAATGTACCCTGATCGTAAACGGCAAGGATATAACAGACAGTAATTTTGTTCTTTTGAATTACACTTCGGAATACGCAGCGCTTCCTCTTACCGCGATTGCTGAGGAGTTGGGCGCAGAGGCAGTGTGGCACAGCAGGTATAAAACAACAATAACTTATAACGATAAAAATTATACGCTGAATGTCCCTTGCTGCACTCTCTGCGATGAAAAAGAATCATTCAATGAGATCGCACTTCCTCCCGGAACCAATCACGGCGCATTTTACATGGCATACGGACGCGAGTTTATCATCGACAGTGACTCCTTCTGCCGTTTTCTGCAAACCATGGGCGCAGAGATCGATATTGACTATGATTCCGCGATAATAACTATCGGCTGAAGTCAAGCTGATGATCAGCGAATAAGCCGTATATATTCATGTATCAGCGTGATTTTACGCATCACAAAAAGCACCGCTTCTTTTGAAGCGGTGCTTTCATATTTCCTTTCAGACCTGTAAAATTACCATAGCTTCCACTGATCGACCTTGCACTGTCCGCTGCCGTTTTTACCAAAAGCCAGAACATTTCCGCTTTCGGTAACGAAGAGATAATGACCTCCGCCCGCGGAGGCTGCCACGACCTTTTCACCGCCAAAGTCAAAATCTATCTTATCAGAATTTCTGAAAAAGAAGCTCCTGACTTCCCCCTCAGCGGTAATACCGATAATCGCACGGGAATTTGCGGTCACATATATCATGTCTTCCCATTTGGGTACACGTTCAAAATCGGATCTTACGGTTCCGTTCGGCATGAGATACACCGCAGTACCCGTTGACAGCGCCACGCCTATCGGCTTGTGAGGGGCTGCAGCCGATATATGGGAAGCCACCGCACTGCCGTCTTCCACGGTGCATACAAGCTGATAGCCTCCTGCGTATATATCCTTGACATTGCTGAGAGACAGCATATCGGAATAGTCATGGTATCCCGCTGTGAGAATTGTTCCGTCTGCGCACAGGGCAAATGCGTCAAAATCGCCTGCGGTGATTTTGGTCACGTTTTTCCAGTCGCTTACATTGCACTGCCCGAAGCTGTTGCTTCCTGCGGCAACAACGGTGCCGTCGGATTTAAGCCCCAGCGTGAAATACGCACCGGCGGATACTGCCGTAATATCTTTCCAGTCGCTTACGTCACACTGACCGTATTTATTGCTGCCCGCCGCAACAACGGTGCCGTCGGCTCTGAGTGCCACGGAATGCTCACGTCCTGCGGCTGCCGTTTCGGTTCTGAGTCCGTCTTTCGCAGAGGATATCTCAATAATCTTGTCCATTTCCTCCGCAGACATTCCTCCGCTGATCATACCCTCTGCGACACTTCTGTCCCCCGTAAGCTCAACGGCTATTTCAAGGGCGCGATCTTTTGCTCCGGGGAAATCTCCGAGCTCCAGCAATTGGGAAATGGCACCGCTGTAATCACCGCTCTTACAGGTTTCCTCAGCAATCGCAAACAGACACTCCTTGTAACGATAAGGCGAATCGGAATACGCACCCAGCTTCAGGAATTTTTCTGCCGCAATTGCATATTCACCGCTGTCAAGGCTTTTTTCCGCATCTCTGTAAGCACATTTCTTAATCATTTCGCCACTGTCGGAATAGCCCTCCAGCTCTGCGAATGCCTGCTGTGCTTCGATAAACTGTCCGTTATTGTACATTCCTTCTGCAATGTCATATTTACAGCTTCGCAGAAGCTCCTCGTCGATATCGTCGCCGACAATAAGCTTCAGCTCTTCAAGCTTTGCCTCTGCCTCTTCCACATCGCCCTTTTCTGCAAGACTCGCTATCCTGCCGTGATATATCTCGGGCAGATTCACCCACACCGCACAGCACGCTGTTACAATGACAACTGCCGCAATGCATGAAAATATGATCGCTCTTTTAATAAATCTCTTTGCATCAGTTTCCATAGAGGCAATACTCCAATCTTTCGTATGAGGTCGCAGAGTTTGCGCCGTTGGCATATGACATGATGATATAGACATCATCTATACCGTATTTCTTCATAAGCTTGGCTATCCAGCCGCCTGCCTTCCTATGGTCGTAATAGTTTTCTCTTACATCGGTCATGTGTATCTCATCGTAGTAAGGGCAGAGATAGGGAGCGAAGACATTTGCAAAGGAATCTCCTATCACCAGCGCCTTCCTTCCTGTGGAAAATCCCGTGGTATATCTTGACCATGGAATAGTTCTTCCTCCGAGATATGCCATGTATGTATTGAGGCTGTAGTCGATAAAAACCGAATCTTTCTCCCCGTATGAATAAAGCTTTTTAGCCGTTACCTTCTGGAGAGGATACATCACATCGAATCTGCCCTTTGAGCCTGATGACATATTTGTGCCGTATTTTGAAGCATAGCTGTATTCATTATACGGAGTCATGGGCAGACCCTGCATGGTTATCACCTTTTCGCAGAGATAATATGCCCCAAGCGCAGACCAGTGGTGGTCGATGGGGAAATAGATACTCTCATCAAGGTGAGGCTCAAGCACCTCAGGAGCATTTATTATATGTACCCCCGGGTCTGCAAGCTTTGCCATCGCGTCCTCGGTATTGCTGTACCAGCCAATGTAGCTGTCACTTTTTTTCACAGGCGTATAATTCCTTTTCAGAGGAATCATCATATAAAATACATTTCCGTCCTCAGGCAGAACCTTACGGTATTTGTTCAGCGTACTGACGATCTGCTTGCGGCGTCCCGGAAATGTTTTAAAAACATTGGTAAGTTTTCCGTTTTTCCTGCGGAAATAGAAGCCGTAGCTGTCAGCGTTCTCCATGGGCTGTGATGTCTCGGTTATCTCAGCTTCGTCAGAATCATCGGAAATATCCTCCTCTGCCGCTCCGATTTCTTCATCATCAATTTCGTCATCCTCCGGAATCACCGCATCTTCGGCACTCTCTCCGTTATCCTCTTCCGGTTCCGCACCGCTTTCAGCATCAATTCCCTGAAGCTCATCGTCGCCGCCCTCAAGAAGTGCGGTATCCTCCACAGTCTCGACAGAAAAACCATCCAGAAGCTCCTCGCTGAAGTTTATGAAAAGATTCCTTGCAAAGAAGCTGTCGCAGAAATAGCCTTCCATTTCGGAAGAAAAATCTCCCGAAAGGATATTTCCCGCTGTCAGGGCTGGCATTCCCTGAAGCATACGGTTTTCTCTCTCCGATGCACGGCTTTCCTTTTCACCGAACAGAAGCAGAAGTATTCCGAGGCTGAACGCAAAGATAACCGACCACAGGGTTATCAGAAATGAAATTTTGGATTTCACAGAACAACCCTCCTGTCAGAATCTGAAATAGATGAACGGATTGTAGCTCTGACCGATAATAAACAGCAGCGAAACAAGCAGCTCACCCACATAAAGAATATTGGCGGAAAAATTATAGACAAAGGGAAACTTCTCTTCCATCAGCTTCTTCAGCGCAGGCACGATGGGGGTGCAGGCGACTGCCGCCAGAAGAGGCAGTATTGTATATCTCCGCATTACGGCAAGGGTAACATTGTCCATGAGGGGAACAGCACAAAGACCGTTATCACCCATGCCCAGACCGACCATCGCCAGCAGATGCTCCCACACGGCATTTATATCCGTATGATAGAATATCACCCATCCGAACATCACGAAAATCAGTGTCATGGGGATAGCCAGAAATGCCGGTATCTTCTTAAGGAACTTTGCAAAAACATATTTCTCAAGAATCAGCAGGACACCGTAGTAAAGTCCCCACAGCACAAAATTCCAGTCCGCGCCGTGCCACAGACCTGTAAGCGCCCATACCACCAACAGATTAAAAATAACTCTGGGAGTGCTTCTTCTGTTTCCGCCCAGAGGAATGTAGACGTAATCACGGAAAAAGCTTCCGAGGGATATATGCCATCTTCTCCAGAATTCGGTGATGCTTCGGGAGATATACGGGTAATTGAAATTCTCCTTATACTTGAATCCGAAAACCTCTCCGAGACCAATCGCCATATCCGAATAGCCCGAAAAGTCGAAATAAAGCTGAAGGGAATAAAGTGCCGCCGCATACCATGCTCCCGCAACGGAAAGCTCTGCTCCGCTTCCTGCCGCGGGAAGCTGCTCCAGCGCCATACCGCACACATTGGCTATAAGCACCTTCTTTGAAAGACCCACTGCAAATTTTCTCATGCCGCTGACAAAATTATCAGCAGTACAGGTTCTTTCCGAAAGAGCGTCGCAAACGTCATTATACTGCACTATCGGACCTGCAATAAGCTGAGGGAAGCAGCTTACATACAGCATGAGCTTCGGAAAGCTGTACATACACGGAGTTTTTTTGCGGTAGACGTCCACCGTGTATGTAAGTATCTGGAAGGTATAGAACGAAATTCCTATAGGCAGTGCCAGCACAGGAAGCTTTATTTCTGTTCCGAAAAGCCCGGAAACGGAATTGAACAGAAATGCGGCATACTTGAAATAGAAAAGCATTGCCACAGAGGCAATGACGCCGACGGTAAGGGTCAGCTTCCTTGCGGCACCTGATTTTGACTTATCAATAATTATCGCGCAGATATAGTTGATGACGGTTGAACCTATCATCGCCAGAACCCACACAGGCTCTCCCCACGCATAAAATATAAGTGAAGCAATCAGAAGAACGCCGTTGCGCCATTTTATACTGCTTCTGACAAAATACAGAATAAACACCACCGGCAGAAAAACCAGCAGACAGGTCAGACTTGAGAATACCACTGTATCACCGCTCCCGTAATCAGATTGGCTTGAGTTTATATATTGGAAATTCAAGCAGAAATCGGAATCTGCACTTACTTAGTATAGCACAGGACAATATCCCTCCGCAACAGATTTTTCTCTCCGCCATCACCTTCATTCCTTGAAACATATCCTATTTTATGTTATTCTTGATCTTAAGGAACAAAGCAAGAAAGGAAGGCGCTGTTTATGGGACTTTTCGGAAAGAAATACCTGATAGAACACCCCGAAAAATATGAAAAAACTGAAAGAGAAATAATCGCGCTGGCGGAAAAGGCTCCATTCGGCAGCCATATCCCAAGCGACAAGTACCGGAAGGGGACAGTATCCCTTATCGCCTGCATCGACTGCGCAACAGGCGAGCTTATGGAAAATCCCCGATATCTAACATGGAACTGCAAGGACAGAAGAAACAGCAACATCCACGGTATAAAGCAGTTCGGCATATACCGTCTGAAGGTGCTGTTTTCTCTGCCCTTTGAGGCTCCCTACGGCGGCGAAGTACCCGCAGGAAGAAGCCTTTTTGTTACAAAGGTCATAAAGAGAAACGTATCCGAGCCGAGACTCGAAGCCATACTCACCGAATATAAAAAGCCTGTTGTCATTGACAGGGAATGGGGCAGACTTACCCTTGACAGAGGAAACGGCTCTTACGAGGGCAGCGTTGACTTCGGCGGCACGGAAGTCGATTTAAGCCTCAGCGTTGACGACGGCGCAGACACCTGCAATGGCTCCATGGAGGCACTTGAAGCCCTTATGGCAGACCCGAAGGAATGGGTGAAAAAGGCGAAGATATTCCTTGCAAAGGAATTTACCGAAAATGCAAACGACTGGCAGTCGGGGGAGGAGGATTATGAGCCCATCACCACTGTCGGCTTTGCAAAGAGAATAACCCTCTGCTGCATCAGCATTTCTGAGGACGGCGATCTTGAATTCTGGTTTGACGATGACGATATGTTTTTCGGACACACTCTCGTTGCCTACGGAACTCTTGAGGACGGCTTCACCGAAGGAAACATGATGGGCTGAGAAATCCACATGGTTTCTTGCATATTCCACAAAAGAAATGCGACAGAATCGGTCATTTTTCTGTACCTGCGCTTTAGCACGATGCATTGACATTTTCGGACTTGGACGGGTATAATTAAGTTTAATAACCAAGTCAAAAACGCAGCCGACAGCTCAAGCTGTCAAGATTGCGAATAATAAAAAGGAGAGTGCAAGAATGCTGATCACAGATCCTTCTAAGAAGTTCGTAATGGAAGGTCTCACCTTCGACGATGTACTGGTCATCCCCGCTTACAGTGAGGTACTGCCCGGTTCAGCAAAGCTTGAAACAAAGCTTACAAACAAGATCACCCTTAATATTCCTCTCATGACCTCGGCTATGGACACCGTAACCGAGACCGAGATGGCTATCGCTATTGCCCGTGAAGGCGGTATCGGTATCATCCACAAGAACATGAGCATTGAGCAGCAGGTCGATATGGTCGACCGCGTAAAGCGTTCCGAGAACGGCGTTATCCAGAATCCCTTCTTCCTTTCTCCCGATCACCTCGTCGGTGACGCAAACGCTCTCATGAGCAAGTACCGCATTTCCGGTGTTCCCGTCTGCGATGAAAACGGCAAGCTCGTCGGCATCATCACAAACCGTGACCTTCGCTTCATGGAGGATTCCGATTTTGCACAGCCCATCAAGAACGTTATGACCAAGGAAAACCTTGTCACCGCTCCTGTCGGCACCACTCTTGACGAGGCTCGTGAGATCCTCCGTCAGCACAGGATCGAGAAGCTCCCCATCGTTGACGGCGAAGGCAAGCTCCGCGGTCTTATCACCATCAAGGATATCAAGAAGGCTGCAAAGTACCCAAACTCTGCAAGAGACGCAGCAGGCAGACTTCTCTGCGGCGCTGCAATCGGCAGCACCACCGATGTTCTTGAGCGCGCAGGCGCACTTCTCGCAGCAGGTGTTGACGTTCTCGCACTTGACTCCGCTCACGGTCAGAGCCACAACATAATCAAGTGTGTTCGCATGATCAAGGAAGCATTCCCCGAGGCACAGCTCATCGCAGGCAACATCGCAACCGCTCAGGGCGCACGCGACCTCATCGAAGCAGGAGCAGACTGCATCAAGGTCGGCATCGGCCCCGGCTCCATCTGCACCACCCGTGTTGTTGCAGGTATCGGTGTTCCCCAGATCACCGCTGTTTACGAGGCTGCACAGGTCGCTGCCCAGTACGGTATCCCCGTGATCTCTGACGGCGGCATCAAGTATTCCGGTGATATCGTCAAGGCACTGGTTGCAGGCGCAAGCGTTGTCATGGTCGGTTCTCTGGTTGCAGGCTGTGAGGAGGCTCCCGGTGAGACCGAGCTCTATCAGGGCAGACAGTTCAAGGTCTACCGCGGCATGGGTTCTCTTGCCGCAATGAGCAAGGGCAGCTCCGACAGATACTTCCAGGCTGAGGCAAAGAAGTTCGTTCCCGAGGGTGTTGAGGGTCGCGTTCCTTACAAGGGACCCCTCTCCGAGACCATCTACCAGATGGTGGGCGGTATCCGCTCCGGTATGGGCTACTGCGGCTGCGCAGATATCCCCGAGATGCACAGCAAGGCTCAGTTCGTCCGCATCACAGGCGCAGGACTTCGCGAGAGCCATCCCCACGACATTCAGATCACCAAGGAAGCTCCCAACTATTCTTCCAACTGATAAGCAAGGCAGGCACGAATGTGCCTGCCTTTTAAATTTATAAAAGGGTGGTATGCTGTATGAACTGGAACATCGAAGAAGCAGAAAAGGTTATCCGTGAGTGCGAAGGGCTGACAGGGGTAACGGCAGACTTCACAGTCACGGACAATGTGAGAAATGGCGAAATCATGGATATAAGAGAGGAAAAACGAGAGGTCGGCATTTCTCCCCTCATGTGCAGTGACGAGGGTGTGCCCGACAGCATCGTAAGGCAGTGCCTTTTCCTCGCCTTCTGCGGCATGGAGAATGAAAAGCTGGGTCTCGGGAGATTGTGGTACAGCTCAGTCGAGCAGGTTGAAAGGCTGTGCGTGCAGACGGGAACGAAATTTACGGATTTTGAAGAGGTTGAAAATTATATAAGACCTGTAAGGCGCAGGCTTTTTCCCGACCCGAAGGACGGCGGCTGCTATTTCAGGATAGGAGACATACTCCGCGGCAAAGCCCCCTGCTCGGGCGGCTGTAAATACACTGTTACCGATATAGAGCTGACGGAGGAGGGGATAATGGTCAGCTACAGAACAGCACCGAGTAAGTATTTCCCCGACAACGGCAGGACTTACACCGAAGAGGAAGAGACGCTTTTCAAGCGGTTTAATATTTACGAGCGAAGAGAATAAAAGGCACATAACGAAAGACAGCCCCCACGAAATGGCGTGATGTCCTTAAAGGACATTACGCCAACGAAATAAATCCCTTGCGGGATTTGTGAAATATCCTACGGATATGAAATATTGCTTCGCAATGTGAAATACGCTTCGGCGTATAGGGATTTATTTCATTTCACATTCG
>JAZSJQ010000034.1:0-7270 GCA_045534445.1 Acutalibacteraceae bacterium | reverse complement strand
ATATTTTTCGAAATTATCCATTGCTTTTTCAAGTGTCTGTTCACCCTTGAAATACGGTATAAGATACTCGGTAAAAGCGGTATTAAGCTCGTAATCGTATGCGTAGACCTCATCGGCAGGGCTGATATTCTGTGCGATTTCGTCAAGAACTGCGTATTCGTTCTGCTCCTTAAAGAAGGATTCATAGTCTCTGCTTTCTGAATAATTCTTGACACACTGCATGTTATTCGGAACACTGTTCTCATCTATAATGCCCATGCAGCCATCGTAATCGGTGGTGAAAAACTCAATAATATCGCGACAGGCAACCGGATTGTCTGTATTAGCTGCGACGATAAGCCATACATCACCGTTGGCATAAGCCTGTGGTCCCTGACATATCGCCCAGTCTTCCGGGCAGGTTTCCCATGCCTGCCCCATACAGAAACGATAGTACCAGGTCGGACCGAAGAAGCACATGGTCTTTCCGTCTGCGGATTTTTGCTCGTCGGTATCCCATACCCCCAATTCGAGAGTGCTGTTGTTATCGAACATTGTCTTGGTCATATCAATCCATTCCTGAAGGTCGGGATCATACTTCAGGGTATTGTTCTCGTCTATTGACACAAGACCTGAGCAATGATTAAAGGGATACACGGTATCTGCAAATGATGCAGTCATATAATACCCCTTGTCTGAAGCAAGCTTTGCGACTTCCTCGAATTTTTCCCATGAATCAAGTCTTTCCTGTACCTGTGCAGGGTCGTCCGTGCCGAGAACTTCTCCGGCTATGGAGCGGCGGTAAATAAGTGTGCCCGGTTCGCAAAAGAGTGTTATGCCCTTCAGCTTGCCATTTGAATCTGTACAGGCATCTATCGTGTACTGATACATCGTCTCAGATGGAGAATAATATATTGAATCGAGCGGCAGAACATCATCCGACTCAATATATTTGCTCAGGTATTTTGCATCAACCAGGAAAAGGTCTATTCGATCGTCAGGTGATGCTCCGTACTGCTCACTCAGTGCTTCATCGACCTTATTATAATGCCTATCATCCTCAGAAGGGTTTACTATCCAGTTTACTGTAATTCCTTCCGGCACCAAGTAACATCTTTCAAAAACATCCTTGAACTGTTCGTTCCAGCAATATATGTTCAGAGTTTCTCCGGTTCCTTTCAGATCGTCTCTGGCATTATCCGGTCCGACCAAGACAGACATTTTGGCCTCGCTTTCTTTTGTCACAATGTTAATAACTGAGCCATTCAAAGGAAAATATGTCAGCAGCAGATCCTCAACCTTACTGTATCCCGGAGTAAAATCTGATCCCCAGCAGCTGTAAACCTCTTCTCCGTCGCTGTTATAGAAAGAGAAGCTGCTGCTCCAGCCGTCCATTATTCCTTCATCAACAGAATTATCAATATCAAACATATTGTATTCTCTGAATGCATCGATAAGGCTCTGTATCTGTGCTTCAGTCAGCACGGTTTTATACTCAGCCAGAGCATCACCGACTGCAATTTTTGAGGGCAAAGTCCATATCCTTACAGTTCTGTCAGCATAAATTGTTATATATGTAGAAAATCTTTTGTATGGAGGATCATCCCATGCACATCCGTAAGAATATTCGCAGATTATCTTGTCATAGGAAACACCGTACATTTTTTCAAGTTCTTCTGCCGTCGGCTTTTCTGCTTTTTTACTGCAGCCGACTGCGGTAAGCATAAGTATAGCTGCAAGTAAGAGTGCTGTAAATCGAAGCGTTGCCTTTTTCATCATCTGTATCCCCTTTTTGCGATATTTTGCTCTGATTATCATGTTTATTTATCGAGCATTTAAATATTAACATATTATGAATAAAATGTCAACATGTTATGAATCAATTTCAAATTTCACTCATAACGCCGTTTCGGTAGTCATTTTTGTACTTTTTCAGTGTGAGCAGTTTTTCAAAAAAGTTGTAGAACTCCATGCAAAAGTGTGCTAAAATCAGAAAACAAACTTCGTTACAATTCATACAAACCACTCGAGGATAAGATTATATGAAAGACTTGACAAAAGGTTATCCTGCAAAAGCAATAATGCTCTTTGCCATTCCGCTGATGCTTGGAAATATATTTCAGCAGCTTTATAACATGGCGGACAGCAAGGTTGTAAGTACATTTATAGGAACCGATGCGCTTGCCGCCGTCGGCGCGACGGCAGTAATTGTAAACACTCTTATCGTGTTTCTGAACGGTCTGACACAGGGCTTTTCCATTATGGTATCTTCCCGTTTCGGCGCAAAGGACATTAAAGGCATACGTCAGTATGTAGCAGGCACAGTCATTCTCACAGTGATCATTACGCTGATAATCACTGCCGCAGGACTTTTATGCATTGAGCAGATCCTGGAATTTCTGAACACACCGAAAGATATCCTTCCCGATGCACTTGCATACATAAGGATCATTATTGCAGGACTTATTTTTACCGCACTTTACAATATGTTTGCAAACCTTCTGCGCGCTGTCGGAGACAGCAAGACTCCCCTTTACTGCCTGATGTTTGCTCTCCTTGTAAATATCGGTCTTGACCTGCTTTTTGTCAGTACTTTTTCATGGGGTATGGAAGGCGCGGCAATTGCAACCGTTATTGCTCAAGCTGTTTCTGCAGCGCTGTGCGGTCTTATTGTGCTTGTTAGATTCCGCGACATACTGCCTGCACGAAAAGACTGGAAACCCTTTGCAGGTCAGTACTCGGGAATGCTGTCCGCAGGATTTTCCATGGCTCTTATGGGCTGTATTGTAAATATGGGAACCGTTGTTTTGCAGGGCTCCATAAACAATCTCGGCACCGATATAGTTGTAGCCCACACTGCCATCAGGCGTGTATTCAGCATTATGATGGCATTTATCGGCGCTGTCGGCACCTCTATGACCACCTACGCAAGTCAGAATATGGGTGCGGGAATGCCCCTTCGCGTAAGGCAGGGTATGCGCCATGCAATTATTATCAGCACCTTTCTCTCTACGGCACTGCTTGCCGCATGGTATGCCTTTGGCGAAAGAATCGTCATCTGGCTTACAAGCACCGACAGCAGACCAATTATCGATGCAGCTGTTATGTACATGAATACCGATATCTGGTTTTTCTATGTGCTGGGTCCCCTGTTTGTTCTGCGCTGTACCCTTCAGGGCATGGGCAGAAAAACGATCCCAATCTTTTCAAGTATTCTGGAGCTTCTTATCAAGGTTCTGTTCGCACTTATACTTGTACCCTCCTTCGGGTACGTCGGTGTGGCATTCACCGAGCCTGTAAGCTGGATAATCATGATAATCCCGTTGATTATTTCCTACTTCAGGCTCCCGCCTGAGAGAATGCTCCAAAGGGACAACATCTGATAAAACACTCAAATTCATTCTACAAGGAGGCTTTTTTATGCCGCAGACTGTAATGATAACCGGAACAGGCAGAAGCTATGCATTGGGTTTTAACCTCGTGCTTCGCTATCTTGAAAACGGTGATACCGTTATCGCAACCGTGAGAAAAGAATCAAAGGAGCTTGAAGCTCTTAAAGAAAAATACGGCGACAGGCTTTATATTCTCACAATGGACATAGGCAGCACCGAGTCTGTATGTGCCGCAAAAGCTGAGACAGAAAAGAGTTTTGACCATATCGATCTGCTTATAAACAATGCCGTGACCGTATCTCAGGATTGCGACAATGAATTTTTCGACACAAACCTTGATTATATCGCTCACACCATCGATGTCACGGCGGTGGGACCTCTGCGTGTTATCAAGGCTTTTTACCCTCTTCTTTCAAAAAGCGAGCAGACCGCTCTGATAATCAATATTTCCTCCGAGGCAGGAAGTATTTCAAGATGCTACCGTACAAATCTTATTGAATATGGTATGGCAAAGGCAGCTCTCAATATGGGTACGATGAATCTTGTGAATATCTTTAAGGACAATGACAGAATCAATATCTTCTGCATACACCCCGGCTGGATAAGAACAGACGGCAATCCAGATAACCCTGCCCCTCTTTCCTCTTACGATGCAGCAGAAATTTTGAGAAAGCTGTTTGAAGAAAAGCGAGACGATAAGACAGGTCCGAGATTTATCACCAACGAAGGCGAAGCATATCCGTTCTGATTAATATATCCTTCTTTTCAGGAAACACTTATGATATACCACCTGAAAGGATATGAGAAAATGATTGAATCAGATACCATCAAGCTGCTTCGCGAATGTGATGCAGGGGTGAAAATGGGCGTTTCCTCCATAGATGATGTTTTAAAATACGTTTATTCGGAAAAGCTGAAGCAGTACCTGACAAAATGCAGAGAGGAACACACAGAGCTTGACAGCGAGCTTCAGGAGCTTCTTGACCGCTATAAGGACGATGGCAAGGAGCCAAACCCCGTTGCAAAAAGTATGTCATGGGTAAAAACCAACGTAAAGCTTGCCGTCAACGATTCTGACTGTACTATTGCAGACCTTATCACCGACGGCTGCAATATGGGCGTAAAATCTCTCAACAAGTACCTCAACAAGTACGAAGCCGCTGACGAAGTATCAAAGGATATAGCAAAAAGACTTATAAATCTCGAGGAAAAGCTGGCTATTGATATACGTCAGTTTCTGTAAAGAAAAACGGTGCAGTTTCCTGCACCGTTTTTTTATTTTCTTTTTACCTTCTTTGCTGTCAGGGCAAAGCTTAATTCAACAAGAAGCTTTACCTTGTCCTCCTCTGCCCTGCCGTCAAAAGCTGCGGATACCCAGTTTGCCTTATTCATGTGATATGCAGGGTGTATCCCCTTTTCCATGAGAAGGGAGCCTGTCATTACGGGATCGCACTTGAGGTTTACTATGCTGATCATACCGTCTTCTTTTATGCCGAGCTTCACTTTTGGAATATCCATTATAACCGCAAACCATTTGCGGTTATTGCTGTGGCGGAACACCGTGTGCATGGTCTCAGGAGCCCAGGGGTGCTCAGGCTCCGCGCTGTAGGTTTCCTCTATGTATTCTTCCAGCTGTTTTCTGTTCATGTTTGTATTTACTCAGGAAACAAACTCAATCATTGCATTTGTGAGGCATTCAATATTGCGCTCTTCAAATACAGTGTCTTTGCTTGTGTGTATTCTGTCCATGTAAAGTCCCAGAAGTTTTGACTTTTTAAGCGATGCGATGCCTACACCGTGCTTAAAATGTGCCTGATCGGAAGGATAGAAGCCCGAGGTGCCCACTACGGGTGTCATTCCGCAATCCTTAATGTGCTTTTCCATTACCTCTGTAAACTTCTTGCCGAACTCAGTCTTTTTATCCCTCTTGGGAAGTTTCGCAAACATATAAGCACCGTCAGAGACACAGTCAAAATTGAGCAAGGGCTTGTCCTTCATGGTCTTTTTATGCATCGTCTTGAATGCCGCAGAGCCCAGAAGTCCCATTTCCTCATTGTCAAACAGTACGAAGCACACCTTCGCCCTCTGCTCCTCGGTCATTGAAAGCATGGTGTTTAAAACGGTTATTACGCCTGAGGTGTTGTCATTTGCAGTGTGCTTGTTGGCAGGGCCTGCCATCATAAGGAAAAGCAGACCGAATACCACTACAAAATATGCAGGAAATGCAAAAGCCTCTGAAATATATTTTCCTGTAAGAAAGGCTGCCGCACCGCCGATTCCAAAAATCACAACCATCAGGATAATCTGGTAGATAAGATAAAACAGGAAATTTTTAGGCGTTATAAAATTGGGGATTATCATTTTTGCACAGGTGTCATAGTGGGCTGTCATTACGACTTCACTGTCTTCAGGCGACGCGCACATTACGATATTGCGATTATTTTCCTTTTCCTCTATCGTACAGCTTATTCCCTTTTCCTCGCACACACCCTTGATATATTCAATAAATGCTGTTTTCTGCTTCTTGCTCTTTCTCACCTGATACTTTTCAAATATTGTGTTTTTGATTTCTGTAATCACTTTTATCCTCTCCTTACTCTTTTCGCTTTACCATAATACATCAGTAAAGTATTAGTATTTTAGCAAGTCTGTGTTTTATTGTCAATAAATACTGCTCACATTTGACAAATTATTGACAAACAGGCAGAAATAAGGCATAATTAAGACAATGAAATTTTATAATATAAAAGGAGTGTCTTTTTTAATGGATCAGAAATACGAAGCTCTGTTTACGCCGTGGAAGATAGGCAATGTGGAGATAAAGAACCGCATTGTGCTCTGCCCCATGGGCGGAACCTCTCTGTTCGGCTGGATGGAGCATACAGGCAACCATTTTGATAAAGAGGCAGCAAAGTTCTTTCTTGAGAAAGCAAAGAACAATGTAGGTCTCATTATCCCCGGCATTGCACCTATCCGCAGCACCTTCATGAATCAGTGGCTTTATCAGAACAAGAAGATGTTCAAGGAGCTCAAGGTTTTCATGGACGAGATACATAAGACAGGCGCAAAGCTCTTTGTGCAGATAACAGCAGGTATGGGACGCTCCTGGGCGATCCCCACACCTCTTGTAATGCTTCACAACGCACCAATAATCCGCGACCTTATAAAGCCCATCATCAATGTCCGCGCTCAGTCCATGAGCCCCTCTCCTCTGCCCTCCCGCTGGTCTGACAAGGTAAAGACCCGTGCAATCACAGTAAAGGAAATAAAGCAGATAGTAGATGCCTTTGCAAAGACCGCAAAGCTCTGCAAGGAGGCAGGCGTTGACGGTGTTGAGGTTCACGCTGTTCACGAAGGCTATCTTCTCGACCAGTTCACCCTTGAATACACCAACAAGAGAACCGATAATTACGGTGGTTCTTTTGAAAACCGCTATCGCTTTGCAACCGATATTGTAAAGGCTATAAAGGGTGCCTGCGGTGAGGATTACCCCGTATCTCTCCGCTATTCCGTAAAGTCTTACGTCAAGGACTTCTGTGTCGGTGCAGTTCCCGGCGAGGAATTCACCGAGATCGGTCGTGATATGGAAGAAAGCGAAAAGGCTGCAAAGTATCTGCAGGACGCAGGTTACGATATGCTCAATGCTGACAACGGAACCTATGATTCCTGGTACTGGGCACATCCGCCTATGTACATGCTTCAGAACTGCAACCTTGAGGATGTAGCACACATTAAGAAGTTTGTTGATATCCCCGTTGTCTGTGCAGGCCGTATGGAACCCGATGTAGGTGCCGAGGCTGTTGCAGCAGGCAAGATTGCCGGCGTAGGTGTTGCACGACAGTTCCTTGCAGATCCCGAATGGATCACAAAGCTCATCGAGGACAGACTCGAGGATAACC
>JAZSJQ010000016.1:0-6847 GCA_045534445.1 Acutalibacteraceae bacterium | reverse complement strand
ATATCCAATGCGAACCAGCAGGATGAATCACCCGAAAACCAATAAAGGGTGAATTAAGACTAAACTCAAAAATATAGAATTATAAGAACGCAAAAACCTCATAAACATCACGTTTATGCGGTCTAAACGATGGTGCGAGTGTTCATAACGTAACTAAAGAAAATATTGATACATCGGCAGTAATACACATATTCCTCGTTCGCACATTTGATGATTAGCCAATCAGACTATATAATATAAGTGAAAACGAGGAGACAAGATTATGAGACACTTCATAGAACAATTCTACTACGGAAACATCGAGCCGCAGGAACGGAGCACAAGAATGAACAAATCAGCACAGAAACAGCTTGAAATCATGGTGAACAGCGAGGAGATTCTTTCCAAAACACTAACCGAAGAAATGAAGAAGCTGTTTCTCGACTATGTAGACGCATGGCACGAGGTCAACAGCGAATCCAATCTTGACAGCTTTATTATGGGGTTCCGCCTCGGCGTTGCCTTCGCCTACGACACATTCGTCAGCATAGATGCACCGTTCACCGATTTCTCGGAGAGTTGAGCAGAAAGTGAGGAGGAACAGATATGGAGAAATACATAACCGACGAACGCACCGGTTTGCGCTATGAACTTATCGGCGACATCTATTATATCGCCGGAGATGACGAGCCGGAAACAGAGCAGGAGCCAATCGGCATCTGGGGACAGCGGCACTTGCGGTTCATCAAAGAGCATAATCGCTCGCTATATCTTGAACTCTTGATGACTGGCAAGCTCAATGGTTATCTCGCCGACATAGACCGTCAGGCAGAGGAGATGTTTATTCGGCTAATGGAAGATATGGCTCATATGGAAGGTGTTACAGAACAGTTGAAGTCCCATAATCAGATGGGATGGGTTGCAAAAATGAATAACATCAAACAAAGAGCATTCGAGGCGATTGATCGTGTAATAATTTTCAAATAGGAGAGCACAACCTTCCGAAAAATCATCGCTATTGCCTTATATACAGCAACCGGACAACTTATCATATAAAGCAAAAGGCTCGGGAATCAATCGTTCCCGAGCCTTTTGCTTTATATTTCTCATCCGGAACCCGATTTGCGCTATATAAAAATGCTATGTATAGCGGCATTATGTATCTTACAAAACGTGAAAGAATGTTTACTTCGTTTCACCGGCTCTGTGTTTGCTGACAATAGCAGCCAGCTCAAGCCTGCTGTGAACACCCATCTTTGGATATATCTTCTTGGTATGATCCTTTACAGTGTGTTCTGAGATAAAAAGAAGCTTGGCAATATCACCATTGGTATATCCAAGGCAGATAAGTTCCGCAACCTCACGCTCCTTCGGAGTAAGAACGTCAAGAGGGTCGCTGCTCTTTTTATCTAAAGCAGTTACCTCCTCATCCGATGCCTTATCAACAGGCGTTTCTATCTCCTCTTTATCTTCGTTCCAGGCAGTCGCATCGACTGCCCCTTTGCGCAGGCCGAAAAGGAAAAACGGCTCAATCTGCATATAAATGAGCACAAGTACTGCCATGACTATTGCATAGACAAGGTACAGCATTGTCGGCGCACTGCGGAACGCTTCAACCATACTTCCCTGCACCAGTACAGCGCCAAGGGCAAGACCGATTATAACAGGCGAAATATACTTTGATGGATATATCTTCATCAGGGAAGCACCGTACAGGGGGAGCATCTGACACGGCATCATTCCTATGCCGATCAGTCCACAGGCTATATATGCAAGGAAAGGAACCTGAGCAGAAGCAAGTATCAGAAGAAAACCTACACCTCCAACTCCGACAAATATCGGTACAACGCGAAATGGGTGAATGTTCAGCTTCTTATAAAGGAAAAACAATACAAAACTGGCAATGGCATCAACCATATAGGTAATAAACACACCGCCTGAAACTTCTCCGGAGATAGCGGGACCTGAAACGCCCATCAGGGCGCAGATAAACACAAGCACATAGGTGCCGATCAGCAAATGCTTTGGAGCCGCAATATCATCTTCTTTTTTGACGTATACCGGCAGCGCCTCCTTTTGGGCCGGCATACGCAGAAAAAAGATAAGCAGAGGTATCAGTGCGGCAACCGTAATAAAGCGGAAGGTCGGAAAAGAGATAGGTACAAAGTCGTTTTGAACCGCCGCAATCAAAATGAGTGAAACCCCGTAGGCAGCTGTCAGGTGCTTTACATTGCTTTCCTCCGAAAAGAAGTTGACCATTATGAATGTTTCAAAGCCAATCATCAGACAGCAGCAGAATATCTGCGCATATACAAGAAATCTCAAGGTATTGTCCGGCAGCGGCAAAAACAGTCCGACCGCTGTAAGCAATGCCGCACCGGTGACGATACGCAGTGTCCAGATTATCCTTTCGGGCATAAATATCATCCAAAGGATAGACAGCACATAGCAGACCGCAATAAGCGCTGTGGCATTGTCCATCGAAATAGGCAGCGGTGTTCTTCCGTCAACAGTCAGTGACGGCCCGATAAAATAGATAAACCCCATCTGCCAGAAGCAGAACATAGCAAAGCAGATAAGCTCCCACAACGGCTTATCCAATCGCTTTTTCTGATTTTCGGAAAAAATAGGGTAATTCATAGATGCTGCTCCTTCTTGATATAATTTTTCTCCGTAAAAAAGCGCTATTCCCCCATATTTTTGCGAAATCCCCCGTTTTTTCTGGGTATCCCCCACAATATCCCACCAACGTGGGATATACAAAAAGGAGAAAAAGTGTATGATTTAGATGGTACTTAAAATAAAATCTGTTCCACTTTCAGCTAATATTCTTAAAACTAAATATATCAAATGGTATTTAATAATTCAAGGTATCTCCTGAGGCATCTGAAATCCCTCCAATACATACCCGTAAACAACATAGAAGGAGGTGCGGCATGAAGCAGTTATTCGAGCATATCAGAGTGGACGCAGAAACATTACGCTTTTACGCTCAATGTTCGATATGCGGCAAAAAACAATATGGAGCAAAGATACCAATTATATGCAGAAGAGTGAAAACGCTCTCAAGATGTGCAAAGGGAAAAGCCGGCAGATTAAGCCAGTCAGCATTCAATCACGCAAAGGCAGCTTCGGTTCAGTTTATTGCAATGGAATTCAACCTGTGCCGTAATTGCTTTCAATGGGTTTGCGATAATTGCTATGATATAAACAATGATGGCTGGCAATGCATGAATTGCTCGCAAAAACAACAGCTTGAGGATGAACAAAAAAGGTGATACATAATGAAAAGGCTTATTTCGTTTCTGATTGCTATGATAATGGTTTTCTCCCTTGCGGCCTGCGGAAAAAGCAATGCACCGTCTGATCGAGATGACAACAGCACTGATTCTTCCGACACGAACAGCAGCATCTCACAGTCCGACTTTTTCGAAGTTTATGAGAGATTCAACGAGCTTGTCGGCTACTGGAACGCCCCTGACGGGAATTTTATTATTGCCGATATGGAGGACAGCCACACAGCTTACCTCTGCATAGGAATGTGGGACACTGAATACTGCACCGGCTACAGCATAGTCACCGACCTTTCCTTCTCCTCCGAGGAGGAGCTGACAGCCGTTGTGACATGGGACAACAACGAAAACGATGTGGTTATCGACTGCTCACAGCTGTTGGAGAATAACCGGATCCGTGTCAGAATCGGGCAGGGAGACTGGGTACAGTATGTATATGCCGGTGCAATCGAGGTTCAGGCATATCAGCATTATCTGAACAGTATGCAAGGCAATGATGTCGGCTCGCAGCCCGATGCTTCCGCAGAGTTCGATTTCTTCGAGCTCTATGAGCAGTTCAGCAGGCTCGTTGGCTACTGGAATGCATCCGAAAACGACTTTGCTATTCTGGACATGGAAGACAGTCACACCGCCTGCTTTGCCTATGGTATGTACGAAACGGGATTCTGCACCGATTACGGCAGAATCAACAACCTTACCGCCTCAGGTGAAGATGCGTTTACAGCTCTTGTAACATGGACAAATGAGGAACAGGAGCTTAGCATTGACTATTCGGGACTTGAGCGTGACGGGAAAATTCGTATAAAGCTCGGAAACGGCGAATGGAAGCAGTACACCTATGCAGGTGCAACCTTTGATGAGGCTTATCAGACTTTTTGTAACAATATGTATGGAACATAAATGCAATCATACTTGTACAGTATGGACAGATTAAAATTCTTGTCCATAAAAATATAATGAAATCAGGAGGAAATTATTATGGCATTATGTAAGAATTGTGGTGCTCAAATTGAGGATAATGTAAAATTCTGTCCGCAATGCGGAGCTACTGCTGAAAACATCGGTGTACAGCAGACTCAACCTCAGCAGAACGAGGCTGCACAGAACAACTTCTCAGCAAAATTCGCATCACTCAATAATACTGCAGACACCACTGCGGAGTTTGATGCAAATGACGTAACCCAAAACAAGGCAATGGCTATTCTTGCCTACTTTGGACCTCTGGTACTCATTCCTATTTTTGCCGCAAAGGGTTCAAAATTTGCCCGCTACCACAGCAATCAGGGTTTGCTTCTGCTTATCACCTGCGTAGCGTGGAGCATCGTGACTACCATACTTAACAGTGTTATGTATGCTATCAGTTGGCGGCTTGGCTCTATCATAGGAACGCTGCTCAGTATTGTTAATCTTGTGTTCCTTGTGGCGGCAGTCATCGGTATAATTAATGCAGCCAATGGCAAGGCGAAGGAGCTTCCTGTAATCGGCAAGTATAAGATTCTTAAATAAGCTTAATGTCTCATGCAGAAAACGCAGATTTAAGTCATTGACAGCACCCGGAGTGGTTTCGGAGTTTTACTGCTTCGGGTGCTGTTTTCGATTTGTAATCACAGGAAAATGCAATTTAAGATATGTGTATGTTAGGAGGGATATAGAATGGAAAAAACATCAGCTTCGGTAAATCTTAAAAAAATCACCTTATTGCATTCCAACGATATGCACGGCGACTTTATGGCCGAAAAGCTTGATGACGGTCTTCGTGGCGGTGTTTCTATGCTTTCGGGCTACATACAGAAGGTTCGCCATGAGGAGAAAAATGTTCTTTATACCATATCGGGTGATATGTTCCGCGGTTCTCTTATTGACAGTGAATATAAAGGCCTTTCAACCATCGAGATTATAAACATGCTGGGTCCCGATGTTGTTACACTGGGCAACCATGAGGTTGATTACGGTCTCGGTCATCTGCTGTTTCTTGAAAAATGCGCCCGTTTCCCCATCATAAACGCGAATATCTATATTACAACCAACCAGATCCGTCTGTTCCAGAGTCACACAATTCTTGAAATTGACGGAATGAGGGTGCTTTTTATCGGTGTTCTTACAGAGGAGGTTCTTGCGCAGACAAAGCAGGAGGAGCTTATCGGAACACTTGTTGATGTGCACGATGCGGCACAGGAAGTCGGCAGAATATGCAGCTGCTATCGTACGGAGGATATTGATTTCACCGTTCTTCTCACCCACGTAGGAATAGTTGAGGACCGAGTGCTGGCAGAGGCTCTTGATCCCAGCTGGGGTGTGGACGTCATAATTGGCGGCCACAGCCATACTCTGCTTGAACAGCCCGAAGTGGTCAACGGTGTTCCGATTGTTCAGGCTGTTACAGGCACCGACCAGATCGGACGCTTCGATATTATGATCGACACCGAGCGAAATACCGTAGACAGCTTTACCTGGGAACTGATTCCGATCAATGAAGAGAACTGTCCGAGAGATGCTGAAATCGAAAAGGTAATTGACAGATATCAGGAGGTAACGGACAGAAAATTCAGCAGATTCATCACAAGATTTGAGCGTCCGCTGACTCACCCCTGCCGCGACCGCGAAACCGAGCTTGGCAGGCTGTTTGCAGACGTTCTGCGTGACGGTCTGGGTGTTGACCTTATGCTGGTAGGCTCCGGCAGTGTGCGCAAGGATAAAATGGGACCTGTCGTAGATTACGGTGAGTTGCTTGAGGTTTATCCGTACAATCACGAGGTTTACCGTATTCAGATCGACGGTGCTCAGCTCAAGCGTATGATACGCCACATTTTCCGTCCCGAAAGTTTCGACAGTGACACCGAGCTGTACCAATTCTCAAGCGGTATACGCATTGTTGTCTCCTTGTCGGAGAAAAAAGTAAAGAAAATCACATTTAACGGTGACTTCATTGATGATAAGGCGCTGTTTAATGTTGGTATACAGTCATACCACTTCAACAGCATCAAGGAATTTCTCGGTCTGGGACAGCGTGCCATAACAAAATATAAACCTACCCGTGTAATTGCCACAGGTGAAACAGATGTTATCGATGAATATCTCAGTCAGAAAAAATATATAAAATGTCCCACCGATGAGCGATGGATAACTGTTGAATAAGCATCGTATCTTTTAGTCTGTTGTCAAGGAGAAATCAATATGAGAACAATCCGCAAATCTATTACTTCGCTTATTCTCTGTATTATCATGCTGCTGTCCATCGTCGGCTGCACAACAACAGCAGAAAGCAAGCCCGAGGAGGATTTATCACTGCCGCAGCAACCGGTTGTCAGTGGAAAGCTTCACACCGATATTGCAACCGATGAGCTTATGTCAAAATTTGGCCTTATTTACTCCTTCGGCAGTGATGAGTATGAGAATTACATTTTCTGGTGCGAAGCAGAAATGACCGATTTTTATATAGTTGAGCTTTACCCCGACGTTGAGAGGTGGACAACCAATGGCGTACATCTGTTTGACGCCGAAAAAATTGCTCCCAATGAAGCGATAAATTTCCGCCGCACTGTGCCCGAGGGATTCCCCACCGATGCGGTAGTATA
>JAZSJQ010000003.1:0-24585 GCA_045534445.1 Acutalibacteraceae bacterium | reverse complement strand
GCTGAGAAAGACAAGTTGCCATCTTTCCGCTACCCGGACCCGGAGCGGTTACCACCACAAGCTCTTTTGTGGTTTCTATATAATCATTCTTGCCGTAGCCTTCATCGCTGACGATCTTATGAACATCATTGGGATAACCCTCAATGGGATAATGCTTGTAGTTCTTTATTCCAAGCATAGTAAGGCGCTTTATGAAAGCATCTGCAGCAGGCTGTCCGTTGTACTGAGTGACAACAACACTGCCTACATAAAGACCTATGCCTCTGAAAGCATCGATAAGACGGATGACCTCCATATCATAGGTAATATTCAGGTCTCCCCTTTTCTTGTTGCTCTCAATGACACTTGCGTTGATGGTAATTACGATCTCCGCCTCGTCCTTGAGTGCAAGAAGCATATTCACCTTACTGTCAGGCGCAAAACCGGGCAGTACCCTTGCGGCATGAAAGTCATCAAACAGCTTACCGCCGAATTCAAGATAAAGCTTGCCGCCGAAAACAGCCAGTCTGTTTCTGATATGCTCAGACTGAAGCCTTATATATTTATCATTGTCAAAGCCTATGCGTGACATGACAGGTGCCCCCTTTGTTTTATCAACAAAGGTTATTATAACACCAAATACAGCCGTAAAGCAATAGAAAAAAGCACTGTTCGAGCAATTAATTACTGCAAACAGTGCTTTGTTTGTCATATGATTCCCTTCTTGTACTGCTCAAGTGCTGTGGCAAGCTGATCGGGACATGAGGTATTCTTCATGCCGCATTTTATGCCCTTGAGACGGCTGATCGCTTCATCAACGTCCATACCGTCTACCAGTGCGCCTATGCCCTTCAGGTTGCCGTTGCAGCCGCTTGTGTACTTTACGTTCCTGACCTTACCGTCGATAACGTCAAAGTCGATCTGACGGGAGCAGGTTCCTCTTGTTATATATGTATGTGCCATAATGAATTATTCCTTTCGGTCACAGATTCTTATTGAGCTTTTCGCCCAGAGATACAAGTCTGTCGAGCATATCATCGGGCGTAGTATAGGTTCCGATGGTACGAGCTTCTCTTGAATACATACCGTGGAAATCTGAGCCGCCTGTTGCAATAAGACCGTTATCGGCAGCAAAACGCTCAAGATACGCGCTCTGCTCAACGGAAGCACCGGGACACCATGCTTCAACACCGTGGAGACCGTGTTCACAGAGTTCGGGCATGATCTCAATGCTGTCATACTTGAAAGGATGAGCAAGCACTGTAACAGCGCCTGCACTGATAAGAAGATCGAGAACCTCATAGACATCGGGATACTCAACCTCAACAAGACAGGAACCTGTTCCGGGTGCGAACAGCTCATCAAAAAGCTCTCCGTATGTAGTTATTGAATATCCGCAGTTCATCAGAGCATTCATGATATGCTGCTTGAATATATTGGTACTGCCTGTAGCGCATTTTGTAACCATTTCAACGTTTATGGGATATTTCCTCATAACTCTTGCAAGCATCTGCTGCATCGCCTTTTTGCGGGCATCGCTGGTGCGCTTGCATATACCGACAAGCTTGTCGGGTCGGCTGCTCATATAGCCGAGGATATGTACCTTTCTGCCTCTGACCTTGTCAAAGCAGGACATTTCAACGCCGGGAATAACAGTGACTCCCTGACGCTCACCGATAACCCTTGCTCTGCTTGCGCCTGCAAAGGTATCATGATCAGTTACCGCGATTGCGGAAAGGGTGCTTCTTTTTGCTATCGCCACCAGTTCGTCAAGACCGGTCGAACCGTCGGAAATCTTAGTGTGACAATGCAAATCTGCGGGCATAATTAACTTCTCCTTTCAGAGCTTACACCGCCTGCCTGCTCTGTTATTTCATCATTACAAACCGCACAGCGACAACACTCGGGCGGCAGTCAAACACGTAATTATATTGACAGGCGCAAGGGAACTTTTTATAAACCCAAAAACGGGCACAAATTCCCTCAATTTTATTATACACTAAACTTTCACTTTAGGCAAGTGCAAAAAATGAAAATTCAGGACAAAAAATAAAAGGCACTCTATGAGTGCCTTGGAGCGGAATACGAGGCTCGAACTCGCTAACCCTATCTCGGCTAGGAGGCGCGCTACCAGCTGAGCTAATTCCGCATCTCTTGTCAACGTTTGATATTATATCATGTTTTTCCGAAATGTCAACTGATTATTTATATTTTTTCAGATTTATTTTTAAAAAGTAAAAGCCTCCGCGAAAGCGGAGGCTTTAAAAGCATTAGTCGTTGGTGTAAGGAAGAAGTGCAACGTGTCTTGCGCGCTTGATAGCAGTGGTAAGCTGTCTCTGATGATGTGCGCAGGTACCGGTTACTCTTCTGGGAACGATCTTAGCTCTCTCGGACATGTACTTGCGGAGCTTTGCAACGTCCTTGTAATCGATGTTGGTGATACCGTCCATGCAGAAAGCACAGAACTTTTTACGACCTTTGCGGCCGCCGCGGCGGTCAGGTCTCTCGGGTCTGTCAGCCATTTCACAGAACTCCTTTCATATAATTATGTTAGATAATATTTAAGATTTAGAACGGCAGATCATCGTCAATTATCGGAGTAAAATCCTCAGATGCGCCGTTGGAGAAAGAAGCCGGCTGCTCATTTACAGGATTGCTGTAATTGCTGTTGCCGTAGCCTGCATTCTCGGAAGAGGAGGAATCACGCTTACCCTCTGCAAAGTAGACATTGTCTGCAACTACTTCCCAGGTTCTGCGCTTGTTTCCGTCCTTGTCGGTATAGCTGCCGGTCTGGATGGAGCCCTTGATAGCTACCTGCTGACCCTTGTGGAAATACTTTCCGACAAACTCAGCTCTCTGACGCCATGCAACTATATCAATAAAATCGGTAACTCTTTCTGCACCGCTTGCCTGATAATCTCTGTCAACAGCAAGAGAAAAACGAGCAACCGAAACGCCGGAGGCTGTAGTTCTTACTTCGGGTTCGGCTGTGAGCCTGCCCATAAGAATAACTGTATTAAGCATATTATTGCTGCCTCCTTATTCCTCGATGTTAACGATCATAGAACGAAGAACACCGTCGGTGATCTTGTAAACACGATCAAGCTCTGCGGGGAATTCGGGCTCAGAAGTGAAGTTGAAGATTACATAGTAACCGGTTCTCTGCTTCTGAATCTCGTAAGCGAGTTCACGCTTGCCCCAGACAGTCACCTCGTTCATCTCACCGTTTGCTTCGATAAGATCCTGGAACTTCTTGACAACTGCCTCGATGCCTTCTTCGTCGAGCTTGCAGGATACGACGAGAATGGACTCGTACTTTGCTTTTGCCATTTTTTGCACCTCCTTCTGGACATATGACCCCTTATTCCGGGGTAAGAAGATATATGCGGTAACGGGAGTGTCCCGAACGCAACAAAAGTATTATATCAGCACCATATTAAAAAGTCAATATTTTCTTTATATATGTTTGGTGCCGCAGAATATATCAGAGCAGATTCTTTCTCAGCTCTTCACCGCTCTTCGGAGAGAGGTATGCAGGAGGAATGTCAAAGACTGTCATACAGCCCTTCTTTCCCTCAGTGCTCATTCTGTAAATAGCTCTTGCATATGCAACAAGAGCGCAGGCGGTGAATTCAGGGTTGGAATCGAGCTTGAGGCTGTATTCGATAACAGCGTTATTTTCATTGTCCCAACCTGTCTTGCCGCTTCTTATAACCATACCGCCGTGAGGAATACCGTTGTGATTTGCACGAAGCTCCTCCATGCTTATAAAGTTTACTGTTGTATCATAATCAGCAAAGTAGTTGGGCATGGTCTTTATTTCGTTCTCGATGCGGGCGAGATCTGCTCCCTCTTCTGCAACAACGAAGCACTCTCTTGTGTGCTTCTGACGGGTGGTAAGGGCAGGCTGAGTGCCGCGGCGAACCTCTTCCACTGCCTCGGGCACGGGAATGGTGTACTGTCTTGCGTCAAGAACACCCTCTACCCTTCTTATGGCATCGGAATGCCCCTGGCTTACACCTTTGCCCCAGAAGGTATAGTCACTGCCGTTTGCAAGGATGGCACCTGCATAAAGGCGGTTGAGAGAAAAGAGACCGGGATCCCAGCCGACAGAGATAATAGCGGAATTTCCGCCCTTCTTTGCACTCTCATCAACATTCGCAAAATGCTCGGGGATCCTTGCATGGGTGTCAAAGCTGTCAACAACATTAAAGATCTCAGCCATTGCGGGTGTCTGAACGGGCAGATCGGTTGCACTGCCGCCGCACATTATCATTACATCGATCTCGTCCTTCATGGAAGGAGCGTCCTCTGCCCTGCAGACCTTTGCGCCTTCGGTCAGTATCCTGACTGTTGCAGGGTCACGTCTTGTAAATACAGCCGCAACCTCCATATCCTCATTCTGCTTTACAGCACATTCTATAGCACGGCCTATATTTCCGTATCCGTATATTCCGATTCTGATGCTCATTTACAATACCTCCGATTAAAACTTGCTTACTGTACTGATTATACTTCTCGTTTATATCCCTTGTCTATGCATTTTTTTGAAAAAATCTGCCCGTTATGCAATTCGTATTCAGTATAATCTGCTTTATTTTTGCCAATGCTCCTTAGCAAAACAACATATGAGGTGACAAGAATGTACTGTCCGATTCCTCAGCACTGCTCAAAACGCCTGCTCCTTCTGTGGCGAATATATTCGGCTGCTATACTCTTATTTATACTGGGTATCGGCATCACTGCCGTTTTCACTGCCGACATCGCCGTGCTGATACCTCTTTCCGTTTCGGTCATGTCGGTTTTTGTGTATCAGCTACTGTATCTTCCTGCACTGTGGGATAACCGCACCTACACCCGAAGTCGAGGCATACTGAAAATAGAAAAGGGCGTTATATACAAAAGAATCACAGTCATACCACGCTCTCAGCTTCAGTTCATATCCATGCGCAGGCCTTTAGCTGAGCGCATCTTAGGGCTTTCAACCCTTGTTTTCCACACAACCGCAGGCAATATAAGGCTTACGGGACTTGAATATGATGATGCAATTCATCTTAAAGAGAATTTCAGCAGGGGGTTTGAGGTATGACAGGTATATGTACCGAAACATATATATCCGAAAGCACTGCAAGCCGTAAAAGCCCCCCTGCGGGAAACAAGGTCCATTATGTGTATATACTGCTGAAGATCCGCAGTAAATTCATTCTGTTTCTGCTTGCTCTGCTTCCCCTTCTGTCCGAAAAGGGAAGCTTATCGGTTCAGCTTCTGTCATCTCTTCTGCTTCAGTTTATTGCACTGTCAATTGTGCTTATCCCTGCCGTCATCAGCCGCCATTACCTTCGCTGGGCTCATGACGGTAAATTCATAACCCTTTCAAGCGGCTTTATCAGCAAAAAGTCAGCGGCTTTGCCGATATGCAATATACGCTCCGTCTCTGTTATAAAAACTCCCATGCTTTCACTTTTCAAAGCGGTCAGACTTGAGATCCGTTCTTCGAACGGCAGGAAAAAGCCTGAAATAACACTTTTTCTCTCCCGTGATGAGGCTGATACCCTCACCGTTTCACTGATGCCTTTGAAAAAAGCCAGGCAGACTCTTATACCGCGCACTCTGCCCTTTATTCTGTCTGCCGCATCACAGGCAAATTTTGCCGCAGGGCTCCTGATCCTTTCGGTGTTTATTTCCTCCCTCGGAATTACTGCCGCAGAGCTTTTCAGCGACAGACTCAATAATGTTTCCCGCACTGCCGCCTTGCTTATCCCCTATCTGCACCCTGCCGTGTCGATTCTGTCGGGCATTGTATTGCTTGGTTGGGTCATACATTTTCTGAATATATGCTTCTCTGATGCACGGCAGATAACAAGCGTTTCAGACGAATATATAATCATAGTCCGAGGGCTTATTTCAACCCGTCTTACCTGCCTTCGCAGAGGCAGTGTCTCCTCCCTCATTTCAAGAAGAACTGCTCTGACATCGCTTTTCGGGCAGTGTACCATAAATTTGAGCGTCACAGGTCAGGACAGAAAAAAGGACATCTGCGCACTCAGCGCATGGCCTTGCAGTGATAAGGCAAATGTATTTTCTGACCTTTGCTCTATTTCAAAGAGCTGTGATATTTCCGTCAGAGTACCCGATAACGCACGGCTTATCTGGTGGCTTCCATACGGCTGTATCACACTTCTTATGATGCTTCTTTTTGTAAAAAGCTTTATTTCGGAAGGCATGGAGCTGTCGGTATTTTCTTATGTTCTTCTGTTTTTCTCAGGGCTTTCTCTCTGGAAATGCATCATCGGCATTATCGGATCGGGTAAAGGCAGAATAAAGTTATCGGGGCAGAGTATACTGATATCATCCGTTCGTAAATTTTCCCTTTTGGAACAGAATATCCTCATGGGGCATATTGCGGAATTCAGAATAACCTCCACCCTTATCCAAAAACACAGGCATCTCTGCACTGTTGCGATAAGAGCCGTCGGAAGCAATCATGTGATAAAGTGCAGAAATCTTCCTTTTGAAACGGTTAGCAATTTATCCGAAAGAATCATGTAGTTTTTAATAATCGATTGACAGTATAACGGCATATATAGTATAATCTTAACAATTTCCCAATAAAGGTTGTAATATATATGCCAATCGTAAAAAACAAAGCTCTTGCAATTCGTGTCATAACTCTTTTCATGGTTTTTTTCACCCTGTTTTCCGTTTTTGCCGTAAACGCAGATGCGGTCACACTGACCGACCCTGCCGTTGAAGCAAAGAGCGCCATTGTTGTTGATACCGATACGGGACGTGTTCTCTATGAGTACAATGCCGATGCCGTCATGAATCCTGCATCAACCACAAAGGTCATGACAGCACTGCTTGTAATCGAAGCTGTCAACCGTGGCGATATCAGCATGGACGACAGAGTAACCACCACCGAAGAGATACTGAACGGTGTCATGTGGGATGCAAGCACCATCAAGCCCAAGCTTGTGGACGGCGAGGTTCTCACCGTCAGGAATCTTCTCTACTGTGTTCTTCTTTCCTCCGACTGTGTTGCCTGTGATGTGCTTGCAGTTCACACAAGCGGTTCGGTTGAAAATTTTGTCGCTCTCATGAATCAGCGTGCAAAGGAGCTTTCCTGCACCGATACTAATTTTGTAAATACCCACGGCTATCCTGCCGACAATCACTATTCAACAGCCCGTGACCTCTACAAGATCACCGCAGAGGCTATCAAGCACCCCGAATTCTGCGAGATATTCGGCACTATCAAGTATTCCCTTGAATCCACCAACAAGAATAACGCCAGAATGCTCTACAACACCGACTGGATGCTGTGGAATCCCGAAAAGATCACTTCCATTTATACCGAATATTATTACCCCTACACCCTCGGCGGCAAGACAGGAACCTCCGATGCATCGGGACACTGTCTGACAAGCTACGCTGAAAAGGACGGTATTCAGCTTCTCTGCGTTCTCCTCGGAGGCGACATGAAGCTCCAGTCCGACGGTTCTTACGATAAAATGAGCTTCAGAGAGTCCGAAAGGCTTTATAAATGGGCTTACGATAACTGGAGCATTCAGACGGTACTTACTTCAAGCGACATCCTCGCTTCTCAGCCTATCGAGAACGGCAAAGCCGATTCCGTTGAGCTGTATCTTACCGAAAGTGTTTCCGAGCTTCTACCCAACGGCACGACAAGAGCCGACCTTGTAATCGAGCCCGTACTTGATAATGAAATTGTAAAAGCTCCTGTTGCCGCATACACTCAGCTTGGTGTTGCCAATGTATATTTTGACAACGAGCTTATCGCAACTGTTCCCCTCGCATCCCTTGAGGCTGTCGAGAAAAAGGGCATGGGCGCAGGCGGAGTGGTGCTTGTAATCATCGGTCTTCTTCTGATACTTGCCGCAGGCGGCTGGTTCTATTATAACAAAAAGCTTGCAGAAAACCGCAAGGTTGCCGCATACAGCGCAAAGCGCAACGGTGCAGACCGTGCCGCCAGATACAATATCGGCTATTACGGCGACAACAACAACCCCGAAGATTACACCGCATACCGCAACAGAATACCGCCCGAGGGCGGCTACAGACGTCAGCGCCCGGCAGAGCCTGTCAGCGCAAAGAAGTCCGATTATATATTTGACGACTACGATGATTACGACCCTTACGAAGATGATCAGATAGATTGATGTAATTAAAGCAGAGCTGAATTTCAGCTCTGCTTTAATAATTTGATTCTCATTTTTGTTTTGCCACTGTATCCGATAGCTCTTTTTAGTTCCCCTAATCTGATTTTTGCAGTAATAAAAAGAATAAGCGAGGAAAGAATCACACCAAACAAAAACATAAATGTCGGGATAAACACGACAACACTTAAGCCGTTTGCGGATTGAAGCTCCTCTGTCAGCACAAGACCCTGGAACACAGCACACACGGACAGCCAGATATACAGAAAAATCTTCACAGATAAATGATACTTATAAAACAATTTAATTTTATTATTACCGTTACCTATTTCAATGTCAGGCTCAAAAGAATTTCGGTATTCAAAAAACTCTGTTTTTTGGGAACAACATCGAGTATATCTTCGGTTTCTTTTACTTTTTTTAAGTGTATACCCGTCAGTTAAAAGGTAGTCATTCATTCTTTGCTCAAGCTCTTCCGTTGTTGTCTGCGCCTCAAGCTCAGTGTAATATTCAAGCACTGCTAATACTCCTTCCCATAATCTGATACATTAATTATATCACAATATACCTATGACTGCAATATCCCATGCATTTCCGTAATTCGATGACATTTTATATTTGATGATGATTACGACCCTTACGAAGATGATCAGATAGATTGATAAGCATAAAGGCAGGATTCCTGAAAGAATCCTGCCTTTAATTTTCGGAACTTCTACATACCCGCAATGAATATTTATACCCGTTTTATGTATATTATTGCACAATTTCAATATTTTATGCAAATAGCCTTGATAAATATAAACTTATAATATATAATACCACACATAAAATAAATAAACAACAGATCGGAGTTGTAATATTATGCATACAGAATACAAAAACAGCTTTTTAAAGCTTCTTGATTTTTCCTCTGAGGAGATCAGGGCATTTCTCGATACTGCCGCTGAGCTCAAGAAGCAGAAGAAGGCAGGCATTCCCCACAAGCATCTTGAGGGCAAGAACATGGTTCTGCTTTTTGAAAAGACCAGCACCCGTACACGCTGTGCATTTGAGGTCGCAGGCATGGATCTCGGAATGGGCGTTACCTTTCTTGACCCCGGTGCTTCCCAGATGGGCAAAAAGGAAAGCCTTGCCGATACCGCACGCGTTCTCGGCAGAATGTACGACTGCATCGAGTACAGGGGCTATGACCAGTCTATAGTCGAAGATCTTGCAAAGTACTCTGGCGTTCCCGTTTTCAACGGTCTTACCGACCAGTTCCACCCCACTCAGATCCTTGCTGACCTGCTCACTATTGAGGAGCATTTCGGTCATCTCAAGGGCATCAACATGACCTACTACGGCGACGCACGCTTTAACATGGGCAACTCTCTCATGATTGGCTGTGCCAAGATGGGTCTCAACTTCACCGCCTGTGCTCCCAAGGAGCTGTTCCCCGCTCCCGAGCTTGTAGAGCAGGCAAAGGCGATTGCCGCCGAAAACGGCTGCACCATCACTCTTACTGAGGATATCGAAGCTGCAACAAAGGGCGCAGATGTACTTTATACCGACATCTGGGTCTCCATGGGTGAGCCTGACAGCGTCTGGGAAGAGAGAATCAAGCTTCTCACTCCCTATAGGGTTGATTCCGCAAAGATGGCTATGGCAAACGAGGGTGCTGTATTCATGCACTGCCTGCCCTCCTTCCACGATCAGAACACCACCGTTGCACGCGAGATATTCGCCAAGTACGGCATCGAAGAAATGGAAGTTACAAACGAAGTCTTTGAGTCCCCTGCTTCCATCGTCTTTGACGAAGCAGAAAACAGAATGCACACCATCAAGGCAGTTATTCTTAATTGTATGAAGAAATAGTCCTATGAGTAAACGAATCATATTTATTACTGTTATGGCTGCAGGTTCTATTGTCATGCTTATTGGTTTATATTACTCTGTGATCAAAGCGGGGATTCCTTATCAGGATCCAACACCTGAGCTGCTCGCCGAATATAACAGAAATATGCAGACAGGCGAAACACTTTGCCTTATCGGCTTTAGTATAATCTCAGTCAGTATAATCATCTGTGCTGTATATAAAATATGCCGTCGCCTAACCGCACGATAATCACCAACAAAACCAAACAGCCCGAAACCACTGTTTTGCAGTGAGTTATCGGGCTGTTTTCATTATTTACAGATCATCCACATCCTGTACAGGCACTTCATCATCTATGGGGTTACCCGTATAGCTGCCTGTGACATCACTTGGAATTACATGGGAGCTTTCGTTGCGCATGGCACTTACCATCTGCGGCACAACGCTCTTCATCGAGCCCGGCTTCTTTCTGACCACCACTGTAACACGCTTTTTCTTTTCTGCATCCACAATTATCACCTCGCAGATATTATTTCCAATATGCGTGCATATATTTGCAGGGAGGTGAAAAAAATGATTGCTATGCTTGAAATGATTCCCGATGAGAGAATATCGCTTTTAAAAAAGCTTGACTATATCGCTCCCAGAAAGATTTCCGCAAAGCTTGTTTTTGCAGGTGATATCCAGATGGTAAGCGTATCTCACCGCGAGCACCCGAGGGGCATAAACTGGAAAGGGCTTGAAACAATTACCGAGGCAAAGGACTGGCTTCTGCCAAAGGGGATAAAATGCCCGACAAGCTGCAGTATAAAGCCCTTTTTCCCTAAGCATCTGCCGTCAATACTTATGGACAACACTGCTCTTAATGTGCTTTCAATGGCTGACATAAAGCCCTCAGCGCTGACCGTCGGTATTTACCCCAAAGACGGCACGTTATCCGAAGCTGTTATGGAACGTGCAAGGGAAGTTCGGATACTGTGCGATGAGTGCAGTGAAGAGTACGCTCAGAGCATTATGGACAGATTCGGTGCCGCAGTTGTATGCGGTACTTCCAAGGATATTTTCGCACCATGCCAGATGGTGATCGCATCAGGTGACGAAAAAGGAAGATCTATTGCTTCCAAAAACGCCCTGCTCTTTTCCCCTGCACCCAATCAGCGTCAGGCTCTTCATGTGCGCTCCACACTGCCTCAGGCACCCGAGGTTTACTCCTATCCCACAAGAATCTATGGCGCACTGAAAACTCTCAGCGCACTCTATGAGCTTGAAAACCGAACGGAGCTTTCACTGATAACCCCTTTTCTTGCAAGGCTTGAGGATGGGCTTATCACATCAGCGGAGCTGTCCCGTTATCTCAGAACCCTTGTGTGAGGTGAAGTATGGTTTATTATATTGATGTTCAGCCTGTCAGAAAAAAGTCACGCATAAGTCTTAAATGGCTCAGATTGGCGGTATATTCATGCGCTGTAATCCTCTCTGTTGGCATGGTGTTTCTTCTGCCGGAGGTACATGAAAATGCCGTGATGATCGCTGTGGTTTCAGCAACCGAGTCTGCCGCCTGCGATTTTCCCGAAAGCGTAACGGAGGTGTCGGTTTCGGCTCCTCTGAGCTTTATTTCTCCTCTTGATAATGCATATATATCCTCACCCTACGGCTACCGGACAAATCCCGTTTCAGGAGCATATAAGCTTCACGGAGGGCTTGACCTTGCCTGCGGCGAAGGCTCTTCTATCTACGCTGTTCTCGGCGGTATTGTAACCGCATCGGCTTATTCCGACAGCTACGGCTATTACATAATAATCGACCACTCAGACGGCTTTCAGACACTGTATGCTCATTGTTCAAAACTGCTTAAAGACAAAGGTGACAGGGTTTCACAGGGTGATATAATCGCTCTTGTTGGCAGTACAGGAAATTCAACGGGTCCTCACCTGCATATTGAAGTGCGCATCGACGGTGAGCGCACCGACCCCGAGCAGTATTTCGGCGGTTATTTCCAATGAGCTTTCACATATGCGGCTGTAAGATCAATATAAGCTTCTACTTTTTTGCCGTGCTGTGCATCTGTTCCCTGTGCGACCGAAACGGCACAACGCTCTCAGGGCTTCTTGCCGCCGCAGTTCATGAGGCAGGACATCTTACAGCAATATATCTTTCCGGGCTTTCCGTAAAAGAACTGACCGTTAATTCAGCAGGACTTAAAATGTATGTGCCAAATCTTGATTCAAGACGCAGCATTTGCATAATAACCGCCCTGTCGGGGGCTGCGGCAAATCTGCTGCTGGTTTTCTTTTCCGTCTTTTTTTCTGAAAGTCTTGCGGTATCAAGCCTTGTTCTGTGCCTGCTCAGCCTTCTGCCCTGCGAGCCCTTTGACGGCGGAATAGTACTGAGGACCATTCTTGAAAAGCATCTCACTGAGAAAAGCACCGACATTATCATGCTCATTGTTACTCTTGCAATACTGCTTCCCGTCGTCTGCATCGGCACATATATCCTTATTACGTCACGCTATAACTTCTCACTTCTTATACTTTCCATGCTTATTTTCACAACAATTTGTCAAAGAACATTGAAATAATCGTATTTTTGCGTTATCATTAAAAAGATTGGAGGTTATCTGATGATTCGCAAAGATATAGAAGATTTCCTGCTCAAGGTTCAGAAGCCCGGACGTTATGTCGGCGGCGAACCCGGCAGTATTGTTAAAAAGCGCGAAGACGTTAATATCCGCTTCGCATTCTGCTTCCCTGATTCATACGAGATAGGTATGTCTCACCTTGGAATCAAAATACTCTACGGACTTTACAACAGCATTCCCGATGTCTGGTGTGAGCGTGTTTTTGCTCCCTGGGAGGACATGGAAAAGGAAATGCGCGCAAGGAATATTCCCCTTTACGGACTTGAGAGCGGTGATGCCATAAAAGATTTTGATTTTGTGGGCTTCACTCTCCAGTACGAGCTAAGCTATTCAAATATACTCAATATGCTCGATTTAGGTCAGATTCCTCTCCTTGCAAAGGACAGAGGCGAAGATGACCCAATTGTTGTATGCGGCGGTCCCTGTGCCTGCAACGGTGAGCCTCTGGCTGATTTTGTGGACATTTTCTCCCTCGGTGACGGTGAAGAGGTCTCGATCGATATGTTTGACCTATACAGGGATTGCAAGGCAAAAGGCTTTACACGCAGACAGTTCCTTGAAGCAGCAAGCAAAGTTGACGGTCTGTATGTCCCCTCACTCTATGATGTGGAGTACAACGAGGACGGCACCATAAAAAGCGTCACTCCTCAGGGCGATGCTCCCGCAACCGTTAAGAAGCGTGTTGTCTCTGACGTAAATTCCATGTATTATCCCGACAACTTTGTTGTGCCTTTCGTCGATATCGTCCACGACAGAGCTGTTGAAGAGATATTCAGAGGCTGTATAAGAGGCTGCCGATTCTGTCAGGCAGGTTTCCTTTACAGACCTATCCGCGAAAAGAGTCCCGAAGTTATAAACAAGCAGGCTCGCGACCTCTGCAGAAATACAGGCTACGACGAGATCTCTCTTTCTTCCCTCTCATCAAGCGATTACACAAAGCTTCCCGAACTTCTTGATGAGATGCTCGACTGGTCAGAAAAGGACAAGGTAAGTATTTCTCTCCCCTCTCTGCGTGTTGACGGTTTTTCCGAGGAGCTTACAGAAAAGCTCAAGAAGGTACGCCGCGGTGGTCTTACCTTTGCCCCCGAGGCAGGTACACAGAGACTCCGTGACGTCATAAACAAGAATGTAACGGAAGAAGAGCTTGTAAACACCTGCCGCACCGCATTTGAAGGCGGCTGGACAAGCGTAAAGCTCTACTTTATGATAGGTCTGCCCACTGAGACATTCGAAGATGTTGAAGGCATTGTCAAGATGGCACAGCTTGCCGTTGACACCTTCTATCGCTGTCCCAACAAGCCCAAGGGCAAGGGTGTTCAGGTAACTGCCAGTGCTTCCACATTTGTACCCAAGCCCTTTACCCCCTTCCAATGGGAGCCTCAGGATACCATTGACGTAATCAGAGACAAGCAGAAGCATCTGCTTTCCTGTGTTTCCTCAAAGAAGATCACTCTCAACTACCACGATTCCGACACCAGCTTCCTTGAGGCTGTTTTCGCACGCGGCGACAGAAGGCTCGGCAAGGTGCTTCTGAGAGCTTTTGAGCTTGGCTGTAAATTTGACGGCTGGACCGATTTCTTCAGCATCGAAAAATGGATGCAGGCTTTTGAGGATTGCGGAATAGACCCTGCATTCTATGCAAACCGCAGACGCTCCTACGATGAAATTCTCCCCTGGGATCACCTTGATTACGGTGTCAGCAAGGCATTCCTCAGAAGAGAGCACGAAAAATCTCTTTGTGCCGAAACCACTCCCCACTGCCGTCAGAAGTGCGCAGGCTGCGGAGCAAACAAGCTGAACGGAGGTAAATGCGATGCTCTTACCTGTTAGAATGTTTTTCCATAAGGACGGTCCTTCGAGATATATGTCACACCTTGACCTTACAAGATGCATGACACGCTGTATCAGACGCGCAGGACTTCCCATATGGTACACCGAGGGCTTTAACCCTCATGTTTACATGACCTTTGCTCTTCCCCTCTCTCTCGGTGCCGCAGGCTATTATGAGATAATGGACATTCGCTTTACAGAGGATATGCCCCTTGATGAAGCCGTCAGACGCCTGAACGAAGCTCTCCCCGAAGGTATAACCGTATACAAAGCCGCAGAGCCTGCCAAAAAGCCTACCGCGATCGTATCCTCACGCTGGGAGATCACCCTTGAAGATGAAAGTATGTCACCATCTGCTCTCTATAACGCTCTCAATGAGTTTTTCTCCATGGACGAGATACCCGTCAAAAAGAAGACCAAGGCAAAAAAGCTGACTACATTTGATGTTAAGCCTCAGATAATCGAGTGGAATGCAATTGCGTGCGAAAACCGCACAAAGCTTATGCTTCTTCTGCCTGCAGGCTGCATAAACAATATAAATCCCTCTATTATTCTCAATGCATTTTACGAAAAGCTCGGTCACGAGGTCTCCCATGTGTTTATTAAGCGCACAGAAGTGCTTGATGACAGCGGCGAATTGTTTGTATAAGAAAAACCCCGATTGCAAAACGCAATCGGGGTTTGGCTTTTATATCTTATCAGAAATTTGCAGCCTCTTCTTCGGTAAGTGCAAAAATGTCAGACTCAGCGTACTTGCTCTCAGCGCCGCCTACGCCATAAACGAAATATGCACCTCTGGGAGTCTTGTAAAGAATTTCCTCATATCCGGTAGGATCACCGAAAAATCCGTAGGTGTTTCTCTTGATCTCAGTTGCAGTATCGGTATTGTATACTTTTCTTGCGATAGTCTTCTTCATGAAAAGTCCTCCTGTTTTGTTTTTCATGCCTTGATTATACTCATTTATCCGAATTATACAATACGTTGTTATGATTTTCTGCCATTCCGCCAATTTGTAAACATTTTCACGTGATTTTTAACAACAGATTGCACACTGTTTTGTGACAATTTACAACATTATCAAATTCAAGTTTACTGTTGGTAATAAATCAAAGTCGAAATAATTTGATTGAAATTCCATTTGAATAATGATATAATGTTCAGGCAAATCAGATATCCGCCCGTGGCGCAGCTGGATAACGCAGCAGATTCCGATTCTGAAGATCGGGGGTTCGAATCCCTTCGGGCGGGCCACGAGAAAAGGTTCCTTTGTCTTCCGACAAAGGAACCTTTTCTCAATGAAATAAATCCCTTCTGGGATTTGTGAAATATGCTGTCACATATGAAATAGCTTACGCTATGAAATACGCCGCGGCGTATGAGGGATTTATTTTATTTCACATTTTGCCGCTAAGGCAAAATATTTCATAATCCGCAGGATAATTTCATATTGCGTAGCAATATTTCATTATATATGCTAAAATATTTTCAGAGGTGAGGTTTATGAAAGAAAATAAGCTTATTGAATTATCTATGGATTTTGCCATTAAGATAATCAAGCTTTGCGAAACGATCAAAGGGCATTATTCACTTGTGAATCAGCTGGAGCGTTCTGCTACATCTATTGGTGCAAACATTCACGAAGCAAACTACGCCCACGGAAAACCTGACTTTATCTCAAAACTCCAAATCTCCTTAAAAGAGTGCTACGAAACGGAATATTGGTTAGAGCTGTTTGTGAAATCTTCAATTTTGAATAAAGAAATCGCCATTGACCTTTACAACCAATGTGGAACAATCCGCCGCATCTTAATTGCGTCCATCAACACCGCAAAGGAGAATGCAAAATGAACACAGATATTCACTGTTTTTGTTATCGGTATTTAATTAAGAATAAAAATCAATTTTTATCAAATCAGTAAAATAGTTCTTATACTGAGGAGAGTTTTTGATGAATAATAATTACACAGCTTCATTTTTCGCCGTTCTGGCGGCTGCTCTTTATGCTATTAATGTGCCGTTATCCAAATTACTTCTTGACCACGCGGCACCGACGGTCATGGCGGCTTTTCTCTATCTCGGTGCAGGACTTGGAGTGCTTATAATCGGTATTGTGAAGAAATGCACCGGCAGGTCGGATAAAAGTGAATCGCTGACCAAAAACGAGCTGCCCTATGTGATAGCAATGGTACTTCTTGATATTGCAGCTCCCATATTTCTGATGTTCGGAATCACTATGACAACATCAGGAAATGTGTCCCTGCTTAATAACTTTGAAATCGTTGCAACTTCACTTATTGCACTGATCGTTTTCAAGGAGGTCATTTCCGCAAAGCTGTGGATCGCAATCGTTCTTGTCACTATCGCCAGTGCCGTACTGAGCTTCGAGGGAGCAGGTGCCTTTATTTTCAATCGCGGCTCATTGTTTGTTCTGGCAGCCTGCCTGTGCTGGGGCTTTGAGAACAACTGCACAAGGAAGCTGAGCAGCAAAAGCTCAACTGAGATAGTAGTTATCAAAGGAACTTTTTCAGGTCTCGGAAGCCTAATTATAGCCCTTTTCCTCGGAGAAACCCTCCCTTCATTAAAGTGGCTGTTCTGCATTCTGTTATTGGGTTTTGTTGCATACGGTTTAAGCATCTTTTTCTACATCAAAGCACAGAAGCACCTTGGTGCCGCAAAAACAAGTGCCTTTTATTCCATCGCTCCGTTTCTGGGTGCCGGTTTCAGTATGCTCTTTCTCGGCGAAAAGCCGGGGCTTCAGTTTTACCTGGCGTTACTTATTCTGATTGTCAGCACCTGCTTTATGATAAAGGACACTCTCGACACTCAGCATTCATAACATAAATTCAGCCCCCAACATTCTCGTTGGGGGCTGAAATATTTGGACGCCTTTAGGCTTGAATAAACCCCTGGTTCTGCCAGGGGTAAATAAAAACACCTTGGTAAAAATAAAACCTCGATGATACAATGGTGAAGGTTTGGCGACCGCATCACAAAAGTATCAAGGAGGTTTTAAACAAATGAAAAATGAAATAAAACATACAGCACATTCAACGTATCGCTGTGAATATCATGTCGTATTTGCACCGAAATATCGAAGAAAGGTAGTATATAAAGAGATACGAAAAGATATAGGTGAGATATTTAGAAAACTGTGTAAGGAATTAAAAGTAGAGATAATAGAAGCGGAAGCATGTCCAGATCATATTCATATGTTGGTAAGTATACCACCGTATATGAGTGTAGCACAATTTGTAGGAACGCTCAAGAGTAAAAGTGCACTTATGATTTTCGATAGACATGCAAATTTGAAATACAAGTATGGCAGAAGAAATCTTTGGTGCAGAGGGTATTATGTAGATACGGTAGGAAAGAATGCAAAAATAATAGGAGACTACATAAGAAACCAGTTAGAAGAAGATTTGGCGAGTGACCAGGTAAGCTTCAAAGAATACATGGACCCGTTTACGGGTAGCAAGAGTAAATAAGGCAAAAGAAAGCAGCCACTTTTAGTGGCTGCCTGTAAATGTGATGCGATGACAAACCCTCAGTACCCCTTAGAGGGGTCAGCATGTAATGACCCTTCTAGGGTCTGAGAAAACCACTAGTTTACTAGTGGTTTTTATTTCAGAACAGCTTAATTCCAAGCATGAACAGTGTAAGTACAATAAGGAAACCAAAGTTAAACAGTGAGAAGAGACCAACATAATAACCGGTTTTTCCCGGGTTGTGCTTTACATACTCGCGGAAGGTTATAAGGCTTGCAAGAGATGAAATCAGTGTTCCAACGCCGCCGATATTTACTCCGACAAGCAGGTCTCCATAGTTATCCGTGAACTGTGACAGCAATATCGCAGACGGCACATTACTTATACACTGGCAGGATACTATACTGAACAGCAGTGTGCTCTTTTCCATCAGCATGGAGAAAAGATCTCTGACCGCTTCGATCCTTGCCATATTTCCTGCAAATATAAAGAAGAAAACAAAGGTAAACAGCAGACCGTAATCCACCATTTTCAATGCTTTTCTGTCAACAAAAAACAGAACGGTCGGAATTATTATAAGACCGATCCAGTAAGGAACTCCTCTGAATACAATGATTATTGCAAGCGCAAACAGTGCAAGATAAAGAATTGTCCTCTTAGGGTCAAGCACTATCTTTTCATCTGAAAGGCTGAGAGGCTCAGGTTTTACAAATATTATGCAGCACAAGGTTATAAGAACTACCGACAGTATGAATGGCGGTGCCATTATTGCCATGAACTCGATATTCGGAATTTCAAATTTTGAGTAAAGATAAAGATTTTGCGGATTACCAAACGGTGTCAGCATTCCTCCGAGATTTGCCGCGATATTCTGCATGATGAACGTAAAAGCCATATACTTTTCTTTTCCTGTGGAATTAAGCACAATGAAACCAAGGGGAAGAAAAGTAAGCAATGCCATATCATTGGCAATAAGCATCGAACCGATAAACGTTATGTAAACCAATGCCAGTACGCTCAACCTTGCATTTTTGAACATCTGAACCACTTTCCGCGCCAGCATATAGAAGAAATTAATGTTCTTCAGGGCACACACGACCGCCAGAACACAAAACAGTCAGGTAAGGGTCTTGAAGTCGAAGTATCCTGCATATTCCTTATCGACAGGAATAACAATACTTGTCACTATCGCAACCACAAGTGCAATGCACATAACAGCATTATTTTTTATAAAACCAAGCGCGTTTCTGTCCAATAATTTTACCGATCCATGATTGTTCATCTAACATTTTCCTCTTCAGATAATTCTGATTCACGAACACTATTCATTAATGCTTCGGAATCAGGGGTATTAATCACAATAGACGGTAACGCACTTTTACATCCGTCAAAAGGACCCCATCTCAATTCTGCTTCAGAACTGAGATAACTACCTTTTCAAGGCTGACGCTAAATTGTATTTGCCGGTAAATATTGTGATATCATATATAAGTGAAAACCGCCGCCATTGCAGCATTATTCCACTTCTAATCCGATATCAATCATCATCTTTTAATTGCAAGTGTCAACAGCGAATATATTGCCGCGAGATGCATTGATATCTTTTTCTCGCAGATTATATTCCAATGCATTCTGTTTTGCAAGCGTTGGATGATAAATTTTATATCTGTTTATGAGCACTCATGTTTACAGCAGGATATCTTTATTGCGATTTCATTTTATCACGGTCATAACGCCTTTGTCCATTTCGCATACAGTGTCACACAGCAGTTCAATGTCTTCAGTATTGTGGGAAGCGATAAGGATGGTCTTCCCTCTCGCCTTCAAATCAAGAAGATAGCGGCGCATATCGGCGACGCCGTCTTTATCGAGTCCGTTCATGGGCTCGTCGAGGATAAGCAGTGACGGGTCTTCCATAATCGCCTGAGCAAGTCCTAATCGCTGGCGCATACCGAGGGAATACTTACGCACCTGCAGGCGAAGATTTGGATTGAGCCCTACCTGCTGCATAGTCTCTTTTATTCTGTCGGTGTCAATTTTCCTGTTGAGACCTGCAAGCAATTTGAGATTGCGCAAGCCTGAATAATACGGAATAAAGCCCGGTGTTTCGATAATAATTCCCATGCTGTCGGGAAAATCACAGTCCTTTCCGACTTGCTTACCATTTACAGTTGTTCCGCCTTCGGTAGGCTTTACAAATCCGCAGATGCACTTCATCAGCATGGATTTTCCCGAGCCGTTCCTGCCGATAAGCCCGTGGATTTTGCCCTCTTCAAAGCTGTGAGTAATATTTTTGAGTATTTCGTGACCTTTGATGGTCAAAGAAAGATTATCTATGCAAATCATATCAGCCATAATTTATACCTCCGTTTCTTCAATGGCATTTACGTCAAGGCTGCGTGAGGCTATGATATTTGCTGTAAATAAAGCAATTATCAGCACCGAGAAATAAATATAGGAAATGTAAGTCGGCAGATTTGCCTCTCTGAGTATTTCGTCATAGTGCAGCCATACGATAGCGTTTGCCATGGGGGTTATCCACATGGCATCGCCTTTCAGCGCAGTGAGAACAACACCAAAGCCTATAATACCTGCCGCAGTGATAAAGCCTGCGGCTTTTTTCTTTTTCTGCTGAAACAGGAGGAGTACAAGCAGAAGAGTCAGCAGATAGAAAGACATAAGCGCCAGCGTGTGACCGAGAGCAGCAAAGGGAGTCATCTGATTGTGCAGATTACCCGGTACAAGCTCAGAAGCAAAACCGCCTGCCATATCGGGGTAAAGTGCATCAAAGCGTTTTATTACCATACTCCAGCCATTGGCAACGAAGGTTCTGTTCATAATAAATGCTGTGCAAATAACATAGACCGAGCCGAGAAACGAAAGAACACTCATGATTCCGAAAAGGAGCTGACCCAGCATCCAGTTTGTTCTGCCTGTGCGTGACAGCATGAATATGGCTGAGCCGTCAAGCTTTGGAAAATCGCTCATAAGAGTAAGAAAAACCAGCGGAAGGATAAGCGTCAGCATACCCGAATTACCCACCGCAATAAGGGGCTCTACGAGATTCAGCGGCTGTCCCATAATCTGCGAGCGTTCCATAAGGGGTTCGATTGCAAAGGTATAGGTGAACACCGCAAGCACAGGGATAAGTATCATGCGTGATGAGCATACCCATTTTATCCACTCAGTGCGTGCAACCGACCATACCATACGCAGGGATAACTTATGTGCCATTGTCCACCCTCCTTTTCTGAGCAATATAGAACACAGCAAATGCAGCGGCCATAACAGCAACATGAATCAGGACGATGTAAAGTGCTGTATTTCCTTTTACTGTTGCAATATATCCTGCACTGTTATGAGAAAAAATCGTCAGAAACATACTTGTATTATTGTCGAACTTACCTGAGGCTATCACATCAGAAACAATCTTGTTTTCTGCAGTTCTCTGCATATACTGCACGAGGAACGGAATACAAACTGAAAAATAGAGATTCCGTGTAAAAGCAGCGATAATGAACGGCAGTGTCACAAAGCTTGCACCAACAAGAATAATTCTAATGAGATTATTTGCATACGACGCACTCATCAGCGCAAACAATTCCTGCTCGCTTTTTGAGAAAGTATCAATTGACGGGAACACAGCCATGCATACTGCCGAGAACAGAAGATAACCAAACAGACAAATGAGAGCGGCAGATATGACCGCAGACAGCAGTTTTGAAGCTGAATATCTCAAAACACCCGTGCGGCTTATGTAATATCTCTTCTGTCCGTAAAGCTTTTCATCGCACATTATCTTTACAAAGGGGAATGAAACAAGAATAACAAGAAACTGTGCAGTCCATGCGCCAAAGCCATTTCCAATAACTGTTTCCCGTGCAAAGTCTACACTTTGAGCAGACTTTGACGAAAGCATGAACATCATTTCAAAAATGGAATACTGCTTATTGGTTGAGTAATCCATATAACCGGACGAGGTAAAGCACAGCACCGCCAAAAGTATTACGCAGGCGAGAAAATACGGGCTGAGAATGGTGCGCTTTAATTCTGAAAATAACGTGTTTATTGTTTTCATCGCCATTCTCCTCAGGGATTATAGTCAAGCCAGTAGTTCATGTCTCCCGTGCGAGCGTCTATCCAGACATGAAGAACCTGTCCTGTCTTTTCAAGGGTTATCCTGTAAATCGGAATGTTTTTGAAATCCTCTGTTTTTCTCTCCCAGCTGTATTCGCATTCTGTATTTGAAATAAATTCGTTTCCGAGAGTAAATTCAGTTATTTTATAGTCAGTTCTGTTTGAAAATGTATCCTTGAGAATTTCCAGCACCTGTTCCACAGAGATAATCTCAGTTATGCTGTTTCCTGTCGGGGTAAGCTTATAGTAGGTCAGCGAAGTGAGAATAGAATCAAACTGACCTGCTCTTGCTATTTCAAAGTCGCAGATCTCGTACAGTGCCGTGTATTTTGCCTTGATCTCGCTTCTGTCGAGCACATAGAACTCGTCCGGTGTCCAAAGTTCGACAAAGGGCACTCCGTCGCAGTATGCACGAAGTATGATATTGATAATATACGTGCCATTGCCCTGAGGCGATATAACAACATGGTCGCCCTTGTAATATATCTTGTCATCAATAACGTGCTCAGAGGCATTCATTGCTTCTTCCGCAAGCTTTACAGCATCAGCGAGCTTTATTTCACTGCCATCGGTAAGTGATACAGTCTGATTCATACCTTCTGTATCGGCGCAGTTTACGGTTGTCCTTGCTCTTAGAAGCTCATAGCTGTCCTCGTTTTCACTTAACATATGGCTCAGCTTTTCGTTATAGGGAGAACGTATCCTGATACTGCCGTTTATTATCTCCATTGAGCCTAAGCGTTCATCGCCCACAGTGAACGCACCTATGGAACTTATTTCTTCGGTGGAATTGATAAACTGTTCGTAAGTCAATTCTCTGCGCTCACCGCCGTAAATTACCGCATCACTCTGGTCAGCAGGAAGGTACAGCATTTCTTCCTCCGTAAAATAATCCTTACCGAAATACTTTTCTTCCAGATAGTCAAACAATTCCTGCTTCTGCTGTGGTGTTTCTATGCCAACATCGTAAGTGTAGGTGTATTCGATAAACTCCTTCGCATCGGGCAAGTTTATCTGACAGTTATCAAACTTGAATATACCATCTTTTGTATTCCACTTTTCTATTGTTGCCGGCGCATTTGCGATGACTTCAGCGACAGGGTGCAGCTCGTAATCTGTGCTGAATGCACCTGCTTCATTTTCGTTGTTTACACTGTTTTCAACTCTTTCCATCTCGTCAAGTACGTCCTGCGGAGTTTCAACACCGCAGGAGCAAAGAATACTTGAAAGAATCGAAAGGCAGAGTACGACTGAGACGATAAGCATACCGCCTGAGCGTTTGTTTTTCTTCTCAAAAATTGAATTTATCCTCATTTTTAACATCTCCTTTGTATTCAGGCTTGACGTTATGGGAATGAATCTTCTGCTGTTGCCCGTTTTAAGCAGCATCATGCAGTAGTCCTGTTTGTACTGTGTGTCGGTGTTTTTTAGTACACCTTCATCGCATATGCACTCAAGGCTATTGCTTGATTCTCGCATTAGAAGATATGCAAATGGATTAAACCAGCAAACCGATACCACAAGCATAAAGAACAGCTTTTTTATGGAGTCCTTGTTTCGGTAATGCAGCAGCTCATGGCGGAATATCATGGGGTATTCCTTGTCTGTGTAAGGAGCAGAAGGCAATACGATAACAGGGCTGAGCATTCCGACAAGCATGGGACTGCCAACCTCTTTCGATATTACCAGCGGAATGTCACTGTCAATATACAGCTTTCGCTTTTCTTCCTTTAGCAGAGAAAGAATATCTTCATCACTGCACCGTTTTCCGTAACGCATGATTCTTCTGCGTGAGTAAAAATAGTTTGCGGTGTGATAAAGAATCGACAACACTGCACCTATTCCCCACACAACAAACACCCACCGAGGAATAACTATATTCAGCCTTGGCACATTGGGTATCTGCACGCTGTAAGGGATTATCAGCCGCAGGGCAAGTATAAAGCTGAGTATGTACAGCACTCTAAAGCCGTATCGCCTGACTATTTGTTTCCTTGCCGCAAAGACCATTACCGTCACAAGTGACACGGATATTATGATTGAAAACAGCAAACCTGCCATAATTATTTCCTTTCCGAATTTTAGTTTTCTGTTTCGGAAACCTTTTCGTCAATAAATGCTTTCAGGTCTGCCATGTCTTCCTGAGAAAGATTCTTTCCGCTGTAAAGAGCAGAAACAAGCTTTGATACCGAGCCTCCGAAAACACGGTCGATTATAGTCTTGCTCTCCTGACGAAGGTAATCGTCCTGAGAAACAACCGCAGAGTACATCTTGTACTTTCCGACTTTCTCGGTTGTAACAAAGCCCTTTTCAGTAAGTCTGGCGAGGAGATTAAGGATAGTCGCAAGGCTCCATTCACGAATGCCGCGAAGTCCCTCCTGAATCTGCAGAGAGCTTACAGCATCATTACTTTCCCAGATGAAATTCATAATGTCCATTTCTGCATCGGGCAGTCTTTTTAATTCATTGCTCATAGTGTA
>JAZSJQ010000084.1:0-6428 GCA_045534445.1 Acutalibacteraceae bacterium | reverse complement strand
TCCACCTACGGTTCTCTCTTCGATGCAACTCAGACCATGGTTGCTAAGATCGACGAGGAGACCTATCAGGTACAGGTTGTTTCCTGGTACGACAACGAGAACTCCTACACCAGCCAGATGGTTCGTACCATCAAGTACTTCGCAGAGCTTGCTTAATTGTTAAGCTTTGTAAAAGCAAATATAATCTTAGCGCACTAATATTCAGTTTAGCATAATCTTTGGCATAACCTAATATTTACCCGCTTTGATGAAATCCCCCGAGGTTCTCGCCCTCGGGGGATTTTTGCGTGTGTTGAAAGGATATACAACCATAGGGTATGGCGCTTGCGACATACCGCCATACGGAAATGAACTGTCCCATCGTTACGTTTTTGAATTAATTAATGATTTATATCTCATAAACCGTAGGGGAGGGTCTCTGTGCCCTCCCGTTATAACCGAATCATTCCGATATACTCAAAACGGACAGCCGCAGAGGGCTGTCCCTACAAGAGGATCGGATAAATCAAACCTCAAACGGTGTATCGGGATACCTGTATTGTGCGGACGCTTATTATAGTTGACATTCAGCAAATAAAATGTTCACACAACAGAACTGATTTATTTATATTATTGGAGTAAAATGAAACCATCAGAGAAGAAAAGAGGTTGGAATTATGAAAAATATCTTAGAAGTCATAAAGGCTGAAATGAAAAGCAAATCCGCTTCTGTTACCACAATTCTGATGATTCCGGCAGTACTGTTTGCAGGGTGGATATATTATCTTCTTTCATCGGCATATTTTGAGAGTCGAGAAGGGCATAATGCGGCAGGAATAATTGCATTTATATCAATTACAATACTGATTCTTGGCATATATACCGATCTGGCATCGCATATAACCTGCCGCTTTAATGGAAACAAAATAGGTTTGATAATGGGAATATGTGCGAATGTGCTGGAGGCACTCGGCACAGCAGGTGTTGCGGTATGCCTGTGCGCGGCGATGATCCCCAGTGTAAGATGGGGAAATCTTATTGATGTACCATGGTTACTGGTTGTAATTTTACTTACAGTACTGTTTCCCCTTGCCGTGATACTTTGGAAAGTGCTTGAAGCAGCAAGTCTGATAAAATATCTCAAGCTTATGATGGGGCGTGTCTGTAAAGGCAAGGTGATAGCTTTTGAAGGTATCAGCGTTTTTGCAGGCGTTGTATTAGCTATAATATATCTCGTGTGCAGCTGGTCGTTTAATGAAATGATATATTCAAAATCACAGCATCTGTGGAGTGGAGCGGAGTTTTTAATGTCGCTTGGATTTGCTTTTGTTCCTGCATATGTTATTTCACAATCGGTACACTCCCTTAAAATGAGAAGAAAAATTAACAGATATATTGATTGATTCAATAAAGACAGTGCGCATTATTTTCGCACTGTCTTTTCATATTGTATAAAATTTTTGTGCAATTACCCCAGCCCTACAGATAATGAATCAACCCACCGTAGGGGAGGGTCTCTGTGCCCTCCCGTTTTTTCATAACGTTTAATAATAGGCGATCTTATCTGTTGACTTCATACTCTTTAATATAACACCTTATTGCAAAACTGATTTTTTAGTGCTATACTACCCACAACACAAAAAGGGGTTGATACTTTGAGCCGTAAATACTGCTTCTTTGACCTTGACGGAACGCTTACCGACTCCGCACCGGGGATAATGCGCTGCTTCAGGATTGCTCTTTCAAAATTCGGGCTTTCCGAGCCTGAGGACGAAAAGCTGCGCTTTATTATCGGTCCGCCCCTTTCCTACAGCTTTTCCGTTGGCTTCGGACTTTCCGAAGAGGACACCGTGGAGGCGATAAAAGCCTACCGAGCGGAATATTCCGTTAAGGGCTACATGGAATGCACCGTTTATGACGGTATCCGTGAGACCCTTCAGAAGCTCACCGAAAATGGCGTTATCTGTGCGCTGGTGACCTCAAAGCCTGCCATGTACGCACCGAAGGTCATTGAATACCACGGTCTGGATAAATACTTCACCTGCATCAGCGCGCCCCTGAAAGACGAAGCAGACCCGGGCAAAGCAGTGCTTATCGAGCGTGCAAAGGAAAAGCTGGGCGCCTCAAAAGAAGATAAGATATATATGATAGGCGACAGAAAATACGACATGGAGGGCGCAAAGAATACGGGAGTCTGCGGTATAGGCGTACTCTGGGGCTTTGGCGACAGGAAAGAGCTGAATGAAGCAGGCGCCGAATTCATTGCGGAGAATCCCGCTGACATACTAAGATATGTGGAGGTACAACTATGAATTTTCTTGTTAAGCTTTACTGGAACAAAGTACGCAAAATGAACACCGAGAAATTTGGAAGCAGACCTGTACATGAGGGCATAAACAAAATATCCGACATAGACTATTTCGGTGACGGCGACAAATACCATCTTTTAGACCTCTACATTCCTGAGGGCGAGGGCAAAATGCCCACAATAATCAACATTCACGGCGGCGGCTGGGTCTACGGTGACAAGACCAATGAGTATGCATTCCACGGCTCACGCCTTGCGACTCAGGGCTTTGTCGTTGTAAATCCCAATTACCGCCTTGCACCGAAAAATCCTCACCCTGCACAGCTTGAAGATATTTTCGCTGTGTTCCGCTGGGTCTCCGAAAACGCGGAAAAATACAATATCGACACGGAAAACATTTTCCTTGAGGGCGATTCCGCAGGCGCACAGCTTTCCGCTCTTGTTGCCTGCATTCTTACAAATCCCGATCTTTCCGCAAAGTACAGCTTCAAAGCACCCTTTGAAATACGTGCCCTCGGTCTGTGCTGCGGCTCATTCGATTTTGAGGAAATGCTGAGCAAAAAAGGCGGTGAAGGCTGGTCGTACAAGCAGGTTCTGGGAGCGTTTTTAGGAAAGAGCAACCCGAAAAAGAGTAAAAACTATGCTGATGTACTGGTGTTTGACCATATTACAAAGGATTTTCCGCCCTCATATCTCATGTGCGTTGCAAGAGACGGGCTTTGCAGCCATACTCTGAAAATGCATGATCTGCTTGATGAGAATGGAGTTGAAAATGTTTTGCTTCATTTTCCCGAAACCGAAGATCTCTGGCATTGCTTCCATCTTGACAATGACCGTCCGGAGCAATCGGAAAGAGTTCTTATTGAAAAAGCAGAGTTCTATAAAGCTCATATAAGCTGAATATTGTATAATTTAGTGCAAATTTCGGAAAATTAGCTTTGACATTTGTTGAGAAGTGTGATATGCTATATTGTAGTGAAGAATCTGTTCATAGCGAGGTGGCGCCATGAGTGTTGTAATATGCGTTACCGCAGGCTGCGGAGGGCAGGGCTGTTCAGCCTTTGCCGCGTTACTGACACGGGCGCTTGCTTCAATGGGAAAAACCACGGCGCTTGTTGACGCCAAAAGCGGTGCAGGTGCCCTTCATTCGATGCTCGGCACGATGGAAAGCTCGGTGTTCAATATCGGCGATGTTCTTCAGAACCGATGTGATTTATCCGATGCAGTGTGCAGACCCTTTGAAAATGCAGTGTTTCTTCCGGCGGCAAAAAATGCTGATGAAGCTCCTCTGGAGGCTCTGGAGCCGATACTCTCAAAGCTTGAAAAATATGATTACATGATAATCGATATGCCGAGAGCCGAGAGCCGAGGTGCAGACAGGCTTTTTTCCTGTGCTGACATGGTGATTCTGTGCAGTAAGCCCACTGAGCGCGAGCTGAGATGCACCTATGATATCCGCCGCAGAATGCAGAGAGCAAAGGTTGAAACAAGACTTGTACTGACAATGGTTGACGGAGATGAGCTGAGTGTTCCGCACCTCGACTGTTGCATAGATACTGCCAAGGCTCGTCTGCTGGGAGTTATCCCTAAGGACAAAGCGTATTCGGCTCTGTTCGGGTCGCTGCCTGAAAGCGGCGCGGCATATGATGCCGCAGTGAGAACAGCCCGAAGAATTGAGGGCAGAAAAGAAGAGATTCCAAAGCTTTAAAATTAAACCGACTTCTATTTTGGGAGGTAAATATATGAACATAGCCATTATAGCCCACGACGCAAAGAAGGAACTTATGGTACAGTTCTGCATTGCTTATTGCGGAATTCTCAGCCGTCATCGTCTCTGCGCAACAGGCACTACAGGCAAGCTTGTTCAGGAGGCAACCGGTCTTGAAATACAGAAATTCCTTACAGGCTCTGCAGGCGGCGGACAGCAGATCGCAGCAAGAATCGGCTGTGATGAGATAGATCTGCTCCTTTTCTTCCGCGATCCCCTTACCGCAAAGCCCCATGAGCCCAATGATATGGATATGATCCGCCTCTGTGATATGCACAATATTCCTGTTGCTACCAATATTGCAACGGGTGAAGTACTGATTCACGGACTTGAGCGCGGTGACCTTGACTGGAGAAGCGTGGCAAAAGCCGGTTATTGATGCAAAGCAAAATTTAAAAACCGCAGTATTACTGCGGTTTTTTTATTGACATTTCCCCTTTTAGATACTATCCTTTAATATAAGTAAAAAACAAGGAGCTGTGCGGTATGACGCGCGATATTGATACCTACCCGTTTGGAGCGGGATTATGATAAAGTTTTAGATAAAACCTTTTTTAAAAGGTTTTTGGGATTCATAAGGGCAAAGCCCTTATGCGGAGAGTTTGAGGGGCGGAGCCCCTCAACTACTCATGCTCCCCGTATTTTGTCCCTGTGGGACAAAATACAATAATTGTAAAAAAGGAGATAATATAAATGGCAGAAACAATTCAGGGACTCAAAAGAACAAAATACTGCGGCGAATACCGCAGTGCAGATATAGACAAGGTTGTTACCTGCTACGGCTGGGTACAGAAGCAGCGTGACAAGGGCTCACTTATCTTCATTGACCTGCGTGACAGAACAGGCGTTGTACAGCTTGTTTTCGATGAAAACACCGACAGAGAGGTCTTTGAGAAGGCTTCTTCCTGCCGCAGTGAGTATGTTCTTGCTGCAGTGGGAAATGTCCGTGAGCGTTCCAGCAAGAATCCCGAAATTCCCACAGGCGACATCGAGATATTTGTAACCGAGCTTCGCATTCTCAACAAGGCTCAGACACCTCCCTTTGAGATCGTTGACGGCTGCAAGACCGCAGAGGATATAAGACTTAAGAACAGATATCTTGACCTGCGCAGACCCGAGCTGAGAGACAAGATCATTCTCCGCCATCATCTGATGCAGGAGACCCGTTCCTATATGTCCAAAAACGGCTTCCTCGAGTTTGAAACTCCAATGATGATAAAGTCCACCCCTGAGGGTGCGAGAGACTATATCGTTCCCAGCCGTGTGCATAAGGGCAGCTTCTATGCACTGCCCCAGTCCCCCCAGATGTACAAGCAGCTTCTTATGGTTGCAGGTATGGACAGATATTTCCAGCTTGCACGCTGCTTCCGTGACGAAGACCTGAGAGCAGACAGACAGCCCGAATTTACACAGCTTGACATGGAAATGAGCTTTGTCGAGGTCGAGGACGTCCTCAAAATCGGTGAAGGCTACATCAAGCACGTTTACAAGAAGGTTCTGGGCAAGAACATCAAGACTCCCTTCCCCAGACTTACCTATGCAGAAGCAATGGATCGTTTCGGTTCTGATAAGCCCGATACCCGTTTCGGCATGGAGATAGAGAATCTTACCGACCTCGTTTCCGACGTTGACTTTGTAGTATTCAAGAGTGCTATTGAAAACGGCGGCTCTGTCCGTGCAATCGTTGCAAAGAAGGCATCTGACACATACACAAGAAAAGAGATCGACCGCACCGTCGAATATGTAAAGGGCATCGGCGCAAAGGGTCTTGCATATATCCGCTGGGCTGATGAAGCTCCCAACTGCTCCTTTGCAAAGTTCCTCCCCGAGGGCAAGCTCGATGAGATTATCGGCAGACTCGGCATGGAAAAGGGCGACGTTGCTTTCTTCGTGGCTGACAAGGACAGAGTAGTTCTTCCCACCCTCGGCGCACTGCGTCTTGAGGTAGCAAAGAAGCTGGATATTATTCCCTGGGAGCAGGACAACTTCCTCTGGATAGTTGAGTTTCCCTTCTTTGAGTACAACGACGAAACAGACGGCTGGGACGCAATGCATCATCCCTTCACCTCTCCCCTTGACGAATGCATTCCCTACCTCTTCTCCGATCCCGGCAAGGTGCGAGCAAAGGCCTACGACCTTGTGCTCAACGGAATTGAGCTGTGCAGCGGTTCTATCCGTATTACTGACCCTGAGCTTCAGGGCAAGATGTTTGAGGCGTTGGGAATGGACGACGAGAGCGTTCAGCGTAAGTTTGGCTTCCTTATCGAGGCCTTCAAGTACGGTGCACCTCCTCACGGCGGACTGGGTCTCGGTATCGACAGACTCTGCATGCTCATGACAGGCGCAGGCTCGCTTCGTGATGTCATCGCATTC
>JAZSJQ010000103.1:0-2577 GCA_045534445.1 Acutalibacteraceae bacterium | reverse complement strand
AATTTTTTATTTTCTTTTTTGCTTTCATATTGCAAATCAATAAATAGCATGAATATGTATTGCATTTTTGGGGATTTTGCATCTTGATTTTTGAGATGTCATTTGTGACTTTTCGCATCTTGTAGATTGACTTTGTTGTAGCTTGCTCTAATGAAAAAAACGTCGTCATTTTTAACCAAAAATAATCTCGTGTATATTTTACAAAGATTTCGCTGAGGATTTAGTAATGTTAACTAGATAAATTAATAATTGCCCTTTTTTTGACGCTGCTTGCGCAACGTCGGTAAAGAAATTACAGTCGGAAAAGCAGGAGCTTATCAAAGAAAGGAAAAGCTCATGACAGAAAATGAAAATTATCGTAAATTTATTGCTAAACCGCTCTTACTTACAAGTCCGCATTTTGAAAGATTGCTGTCGGATATCAAGTGCTGTGAGTATATTCTCCGCACACTTTTCAGACGTGATGACATCCATGTGATCGAGTCTGAGATCATGCTCATGACACTTCTGCGTCCCGATTCTATGTGGGTACAGGTGAAAGCAAAAAACAATGACGGCGAACCTGTTTCGTTCGGATTGCAGCTTGAAAGTGAATTCATGGAGGATATGATGGTCGTGCTTGATGAATTAGTTAAGCGCACCAAGGATTCTCATGAATGCTATGCTGTTTCGTTTGAACAGGTCGATGTGCTTCGTCTCAATAATCCAATGCACGTTTTAAATATGTGTATCAAACGTAAAAATGGTATGTTCAAAGGTCCGTCGCTTGCCTATGTAAATGTAAACGCAACAGAAGAACCCTACAAGTCTCTGTTTGATGATCTTAAATGCAATAATCCTAAAAAGATGCGTAACGAGATCATTGCAGATGCCGTAAGAAAAATGAAATTCTGATCCAACACTGCCCTGCTTTCTGACTGTAAAATTAAACGACCGTGCAGATAAATTTCTGCACGGTTTTTTTCGGCACTTGCGTGCCGTCGGTGTGTTAAATAGGGTCAAAAATGACCTGAATAAATTTCAGAAAGAAGTGATCTTTTGAAAACAACTCTTGAAAATATTACAAGAGCATCCCGGGCAGGGTGTATAAATGAATATCACGCTGTCAGGGAAATAATCACAAAGCTTGCGGAAACGAAGCTGTCGGAGTTTCCGCGCGGCAGTGCGGATAACGTTATGAAGCTTATGCGGCTGTATTTCGAAGACAATGAATGGGATGTTGAAAAATGTTCCGAGCTTACCTATGGAGAAGTACTCGGAATAATCTACTCGTTCCCTGTCTGTAAGGTCTATAAAGAAGTAGATGATCCTAAATGGGGTCTGAATATGAGGCTTACTCTGCTCTCTCATGTCAGATATATGCTGTTATCCGCTCAGACGAAAGACAGCAACCTGCGGCTTTTTAAGGCAGTAACCATTAAAGGGTATTTGTACTTTCTTTCAACACGGTCAAATCGCCATGAAGTATCTACGAAGAGATCCTTCAGAGACTTTAAGAAAAGTGTGAGGAGTCACATTGGATTTACCATGAACAAAAAGACGACAATAGAGCAGCTTCTTCAGCAGTTCGACGTCTTTCAGCGCAAATGCTGGATGCCCAATCAGCCTATAGAGGAGTTTGAAGAGAGCATAAAAAAGAGCTACGAGGATCTGTATTGCTTTATCATAAGGCATTTCAGATACGCTTTTCCAAAATACTTCAATATAGATAAGCTCAAAGAAAAGTACGCAAGAAAAACCGAGTTAACGGAGGAAGAATGATATGCCAAATGTATTAAAGGAATCTGCAAGAGGAATTGAGTGTATAAGGCTGGATGATGAGCTGTTTAATTCGAGGACAGTTTTTCTGACAGAGCCTGTTGATGTGCAGACCTCAGCGGAGCTTATAAAGCAGCTCATGCACCTTGAGCATGAGGACAATGAAAGCGAGATAACACTGTACATAAACAGTCCCGGCGGTGAGGTCATAAGCGGACTTGCAGTGTATGACTATATATCTGCGATGAAAGCGCCTGTAAGAACAGTGTGCATAGGAACTGCTGCAAGCATGGGAGCGATACTCTTCCTTGCGGGAGATAAGCGTCAGATGCTGCCGCATACAAGGCTCATGATACACGATCCGTCCTACGGTCACAACGATATAGGCGGCAGGAAGACGCATGAGATTCAGCATGAGCTGGATAAGCTGAACGAGGCAAGAGAATCCCTTGCAAGGATAATCGCCAATAAGACAGGTAAAAGCATCAGAACGATCTACAAGCTCACCGCAAACGACACATATTACAGTGCCGAGGAAGCAGTAGCTTTCGGTCTTGCCACTGAGATCCTGAGGGAGGTGTAAGCTGTGAAAAACGTGCGAACTCTCGCCAATGGGATAACTGTTTCAAACGACACAAGAAAGACCGGGCTTAACAACAATGATATGATAATAGGCTCGTCAGGCTCGGGCAAGACAGGCGGATATGTCATTCCGAACTTGCAGAATATTACAGGAAGCATGGTGGTGTCAGACACCAAGGGACAGCTTCACAGAATGTTCAGGGATGAGCTGCAGGAAAAGGGGTATCACGTCTATAC
>JAZSJQ010000011.1:0-29693 GCA_045534445.1 Acutalibacteraceae bacterium | reverse complement strand
TGTCTATGTCTATTAGTACTACATCTCTTCGTCCATCTTTTTCCCACATTTTCGTTTCACCTCTTGTTCCTATTATACCATTTTTATTCATGTTATGCAAAAAACTCACTGCTTTCACAGTGAGTTTTTTGACAAGCTGAGAGGCAGGACGTAAGTCCTTACTCTTTTCCATAATATCACTTATTTTACATTACTTATTTTTTCAGACCTAAACGCTCTGCGGACTCATCACGCATCTTATACTTCAGAATCTTGCCTGCGGCGTTCATGGGGAACTCCTTGACAAACAGGAAGTATCTGGGAACCTTGTGACGTGCGATGGAAGCGTTGCCGTATTCACGCATTTCGTTTTCGTCTGCGGTTTCGCCCTTGTGGAGGATAATCCATGCACAGCATTCCTCACCGTAGCGCTCGTCGGGAACGCCGACGACCTGAACGTCACGAACCTTGGGATTGGTGAGATAAAACTCCTCGATCTCACGGGGATAGAGGTTTTCACCGCCTCGGATTATCATATCCTTGAGTCGTCCTGTTACCTTGTAATAGCCGTCGGGAGTGCGGCAGCAGATGTCGCCTGAATGGAGCCAGCCGTCAGCGTCAATAGCCTGAGCGGTAGCCTCGGGCATCTTGTAGTAGCCCTTCATGATGTTGAAACCACGTGCTACAAACTCACCGCTTTCGCCGTCGGGGAGCTCTTCGCCTGTTTCGGGGTCGATGACCTTACACTCGACGCCGGGGAAGGGACTGCCGACAGACCAAATTATCCAGCCGAGACCCTCATTGAACTCGCCAATGGTACAGCCGGGAGAAGCCTCGGTCTGACCGTAAACAGAGATTATCTCCTTCATGTTCATCTCGTCAGCGGCTCTGCGCATAAGGTCAGCAGGACAGTTTGCGCCTGCCATGATGCCCGTTCTCATATAGGAGAAATCGGTCTTTGCAAAGTCGGGGTGGTTGAACATTGCGATAAACATGGTGGGAACACCGTTGAAGCAGGTTATGTGCTCATCGTTTACGCAGGCGAGAGAGGATTTGGGTGAGAAATAGGGGATAGGACAGAGTGTGCCGCCGTGGGTCATCATGGAGGTCATGGAAAGCACCATGCCGAAGCAGTGGAACATGGGAACCTGAATCATCATGCGGTCAGCGGTGGAAAGATCCATTCTGTCACCGATTGTCTTACCGTTGTTTACGATATTGCGGTGGGTCAGCATAACACCCTTGGGGAAGCCTGTGGTACCTGAGGTGTACTGCATGTTGCAGACGTCGTCAGGCTTTACGAGGGAAGCTCTTCTGCGTACTTCCTCACGGGGTACGAGAGAGGAACGGGACAGCATCTGCTCCCATGTCAGACAGCCCTGCATTGAGAAGCCGACTGTAACGACATTTCTCAGGAAGGGCAGATTTTTTGAGTAAAGAGGCTCGCCGGGGGTGAGGGTCTCAAGCTCGGGGCAGAGCTCACTGATAATTTCCTTATAATTTATATCCTTGCAGTCCTCGATCATGACAAGGGTGTGAGTGTCAGACTGCTTTAAGAGATATTCGATCTCGTGGATCTTGTAAGCGGTGTTGACAGTAACAAGAACAGCACCGATCTTGGTGGTTGCCCAGAAGGTGATATACCATGCAGGAACATTGGTTGCCCATACAGCAACGTGATCGCCTGCCTTGACACCGAGAGAGATAAGTGCTGCAGCGCACTCATCAACGTCACGGCGGAACTGCTTGTAGGTTCTTGTGTAGTCGAGGGTGGGATATTTGAATGCGTACTGGTCGGGGTAATTTTCGACCATGGTATCCAGCACCTCGGAGAAGGTGTAGTCAATTACATCGTACTTCTTCCAGACAAAAGTACCTGTCTTTGCTCTGTTATAGTAAGCACGGTCGTAGTTTTTCTTTTCTCTTTTGAGAGAGGAAATATAATTTGCAAAGTGGGTCAGAACGATGTCGGCATCGTTTATCTCCTCGTTCCATGCGGCGCAGATAAAGCCGTCAAAGTTGAGGGAAGAGAGGGCTCCGATGAGCTTTTCGACGTCCAGCTCACCCTCACCGATGAGAACGGTCTTTCCGTCCTTCATATCTCCCAGACGGACATACTTGATGTATGCGCCGAGGGTCTTGATGGTGGTTTCAGAGGTTTCTCCTGCACCGAAATATGTGCCTCGCACATTCCATGAAACGCCGATGGCGGCAGAGGAGAAATGATTGATTATATCAATGATGTTTTCGGTGTTTGCAAGATGGCCTACGGTTTCCAGCAGAATACCCACATCAGAGCGCTCTGCACGCTTTATGGCGCTTGAAAGCTTTTCGTTCATGGCATCAAAGGACATTTCTTCCTCAATGCGAACGATCACATTTGCAACGCCTGCGGCAGCAGCCATGTCAACGTATTTTACGAGTGTTTCGCTCGATGCCTCACTGTCGCTGAGAGATACGGGATAGCTCAGTGCAGGCACGGTAAGATTGCGGTTTATGAGTTTCCTCTTTGAATCTGCGGCACGGTCACGGCGCAGAATACTGTCGTGATGAGAAGCGCGCTCCTTTAAGGCATCGTATATTTCAAATCCGTCGAAGCCGTAATCATAGGCATAACGGCAGGTGTCGAGGAAGGAGGCACGGGTTACATTTTTGGTTGAAAAGACGATTTTCATCTTATTCCTCCTCAGAAACGATCTTATTCAGTGCGTTGATATATGCTCTGATGCTGGCGGCAACGATGTCGGTGGATGTGCCGTTGCCGGAATAGAGCTTGCCGTTGTTGCGAAGTCTTACAAGAGCAGAGCCGAGGGCTTCCTTGCCTTCGGTGACGGACTGAACCTGGAAGTCGTCAAGCTCGTAGTGATAGCCGATGCACTGCTCGATTGCACGGAATGCAGAATCAACAGGACCGTCGCCTACACTTACACCGCAGATTATCTCACCGTCGCACTTGAGGGTGACCTGAGACATGGAGCCTGTTACGTTGCTGCTTGAAGTGGTGTAGCTTTCAAGATGGTAGGTGGAAGGGGCCTGCATAGCGGAGCTTGCGATAAGAGCCTCAAGCTCCTTGGCGCCTACAGCGTCCTTCTTCTCGCATATCTGCATAAGAGCCTTGTGTACGTTTCCACAGTCGGAATCGGAAAGGTCATAGCCGAGCAGGGAAGCTGCCTGAGCGACCTGAGCAATGGTGCTGTCGGAATCGAGAAGGATCTTCTTCTTTTCGCTGACAGTGCTTTCTGTTTCGTATGCCTCATGATTTATGCTCTTGAGCATATCATCGATGCTTGCATGGATTCTGGTGTTGTTGAGGTTTGTTTCTGCGCCGATCTGAGCAGAGCAGGTGCTCATGGCATCTGCAATTTCGCCTGTCAGAAGGATGTTCTTGCCTGCCATTGCGCACTTGATGCCGTCAGCGCCGCTTTTAACGGCGGCTATGGCAGAAGCAACAGCCATGCTGATACGATCGGAAACCTGAACATATACGGGAATGCTGACTGCAGCCTTTATCTTTGCGGTGAGCTCTGCGATCTCCTCGGGGAGAGAAACACCTGCATCATCGCAGATGGTAATTACGGTTGCACCTGCAGCCTCTGCTTCCTTTGCGGCAGCGATGAGGAAGCTTTCGTCAGCTCTTGTTGCATCAAGGGCAGAATACTCAACGTCCTCGCAGAGTGCCTTTGCGCTTTTTACAAGTTCTGCGATCTTTGCAGCCATCTTGTCAGACTTCATGTGATAGGAATATTCCATCTGAACGGTGGAAGCAGGAAGCTCGATCTGCAGACGGGGCTTTGCAGCGTCCTTTACGCATTCCCATGCGTCCTGCACATCCTCGGCGGTAAAGCCGACAGGAATTGCAACAGCGGCATTCTGAATATTCTTTGCGATGGTCTTATATATAATAGTATCCTCACGCAGGCTCTTTATGGGAGCAAGCTCAACGGCATCAGCGCCGAGAGAATCTGCGCAGGCGGCAATAGCTGTTTTTTCACGGAAAAGAAGAGCAGCTTCACGATCCTGGGGGAGTTTTTTGAGTGTGATGTCAGTGGTGATGATTTTCTTCATTGTGAAGACCCCTTTCAATATATAAAAAATAGTGTGAACAAACAAAAAAACGTCTCCATCTCCTTGTAAGTTCAAAGAGACGAAAACGTTAAACGACGTTAACTTTTCCGCGGTACCACTCTTCTTCATCCTATTAGGATGCCCTTAGATGCAAACACATCTTGACTCTGTTACGGGAGTACCCGTCTGCCCCTACTGATAAAGTTCACGGCAGCCACTCCGCGGCGAGTTCTGCAAGCCTTCCCCGATGCCTCGCACCACCCGGCATCTCTCTCAAGGCGAAAGTACCCACGTACTATTCCGCATCACAGTGTTTGTGATTGATTGTTAGATATATTAATACAATAATCCCGATTTGTCAAGAGGTTTTCTGATGATTTTTTAACGATTTAAAGCGTGTGAGCAAAAGACAGGTTTTTATTGGTGTGATGCAGTAAAAAGCCACTGTAGGGGAGGGCCTCTGCGCCCTCCCGATTTTTTACCATTTAACTTGAAAACACCAACCGTAGGGGCGATTCATGAATCGCCCGTTATCTCGATTAATCAATAAATTAAAAAACACCGTAGGGGACGGCATTTATGACGTCCCATTGCTACGATTTCCAAACAAACCCAAAACCATCGTAGGGGACGATGCCCACATCGTCCCGTTATCTCGATTCCGCACAACCCAGCCAAAACAAAAACGGGCACCGAAAGGTGCCCGTTAATATATATAGAAGGAAAAAATCAGAGCTTGCAGATATCGGGGTCGGTGATAAGGTGGAAACCTGCACCCTCAAGAGCTGCCTCAGCAGCTGCGTTGTCCTCAACCCTAAGAACTACATATGCGTGCTTCTCGGTACGAGCCATGAAAGCATAGAGATATTCCATGTTAATGCCTGCCTTGTCAAGAACCTCAAGAGCGGCGGTAAGCTTACCGGGAGCATCGCCGATCTTTACGCCCACAACATCGGTGACCTTGATGAGGTAACCCTCATCGGAAAGAGTGCGGAGTGCGGTGTCGTTGTCATTTACGATAAGACGGAGGATACCGAAATCCTGAGTCTCAGCGATCGAAAGTGCTCTTATATTGACATTGTTTGCTGCGAGGGTATTGGTAATGGAAACCAGTGCGCCCTGCTTATTTTCAACAAAAATCGTTAACTGTTTTATTGCCATTTCAAAAACTCCTTTCCGATATTAAACCAGCTTGCGCTTGTCGATTACTCTTACAGCCTTGCCTTCGCTTCGTGCGATGCTCTTGGGAGCAACAAGATGTACCTTGGGGTTGATGCCCAGCATGATCTTCATGGCGTTTGCAAGAGCGCTTTCCATAGCGAGGATCTCGCTGACCTTGTCGGTGAACTTCTCGGGGGACATTTCAACATTTACATCGAAGGTATCAGTGTTGTTTGCTCTGTCAACGACGATCTGATAGTTAGGCTCGTAGCCTTCCTTGAGAAGAACGGTCTCTATCTGGCTGGGGAATACATTGACGCCTCGGATAATGAGCATATCGTCGGTTCTGCCCATGGGCTTTGCCATCTTTATAAGTGTACGTCCGCAGGAGCACTTCTTTCTGGAAAGAACGCAGATATCACGGGTGCGGTAGCGGAGGAGGGGGAATGCTTCTTTATCAAGAGAAGTAAATACAAGCTCGCCCTTTTCGCCCTCGGGAAGAACTTCGCCTGTGTCGGGGTCGATTATTTCGGCAAGGAAGTGGTCCTCGTTGATGTGCATACCTGTCTGCTCACAGCACTCGAAGGAAACGCCCGGGCCGGAGGTCTCAGTCAGACCGTAGATATCATATGCCTTGATGCCGAGGGTGGCTTCAATATTCTGACGCATTTCCTCGGTCCAGGGCTCTGCGCCGAAGATGCCCGCCTTCAGGGGAATATCATCGGGACCGTAGCCCTGCTCCTTGAGGGTCTCGCCGATGTATGCGGCGTAGGAGGGAGTACAGCAGATAATGGTAGCGCCCAGATCGTTCATGAACTGTATCTGACGCTCAGTATTGCCTGAAGACATGGGGAGGGTCAGACAGCCGACCTTATGAGAGCCGCCGTTGAGTCCGGGGCCGCCTGTGAAGAGACCGTAGCCGTATGCGACCTGACAGACGTCCTTCTTTGTGCCGCCTGCGGCAACGATAGCACGAGCGCAGCAGTCCTCCCAGAGGTTAACGTCGTTCTGGGTGTAGAATGCAACGACTCTGCGTCCTGTTGTACCGGAGGTGGACTGAATGCGGACACAATCCTCAAGGGGCTTTGCGAGAAGTCCGTAGGGATATGCATCACGAAGATCAGCCTTTGAGAGGAAGGGCAGCTTGTGAAGGTCTTCAATCCCCTTGATATCCTCGGGCTTTACACCCTTTTCGTCCATAAGGTTGCGGTAGTATTCTACATTCTCATAAACGTGCTTTACCTGCTTGACCAGCTTTTCGGACTGAAGCTTCTTCATTTCTTCAACCGGCATGGTCTCTATTTCTCTCTGATAGTAATTCTGTTCCAACTGAAATCGTCCTTTCTAAGAGTGATTTTATAATATCGAAATTCGTCTTTTTACGGGATAATGTATTTTGCCTTTTTACCTCCCTTTTGTGTATTTACGGAGGCAAAAAATAAATCCTCCGTATTCAAAAGAATACAGAGGACGAGAAAGATCCCGTGGTACCACCTCAGTTTACCGTGACCTCACGGTCACAGCCTTTCAGAGTGTCAATAAACACCCCTGTTCTGTGACGGGAACACCCGTTGCAGCCTACTTGAGAGAAAGCTCTTGTTCGGTGCACTGCTCACAGGAGGAATTCGGCTCGGACATCCCCACTGCCTCGCACCACACGGCAGCTCTCTGAAGGTTCTTTCCAAACGTACTTATTCCTGCTCAGACGCATTTGATATTCGGTTTGATTGCATTTTAGTACTTTGTAGCGATAAAGTCAAGAGGAAATTGAAAAATTTGCAGAAAAATCAGAGCGGTACTGCAAAAGCCTCTTGACAAAGCGCCTTGTTATGGTATTATAGTACCCCTTTCGCTTTTAAGGAGGAGCAAAAGGCAGTAAGAAATGAGTGGATGTGTTTTAAACAAGGAGGAATGAATTATGGCAATGAGACCCGTTTTTGTACCCATCGGAAAACCGCCCTATGTACACGCGGTATCAACAGGGTTTGAGTGGAGCGCAGGGCTTTCCGTATCTCAGAAGCAGAAGAATATAGTGGCTATCCATGAAGCTTTCATTAAGGACTTTCCCGATAAGAAAGTTCTTGAAATCTCAACCAAATCCCTGCAGGAGGAGGGCGTGTGCCTCAGCGCATTCAATCTGAAAAAACATGTGCCCTCTTTGGGATTGAGCCTGCCTCTTGAATGTGTGTATCACGGCGGAAAGGTTTTTTCAAATGGGGGACCTTATACTGACCTTTATAACGTAACCCCAAAAGAGGCAAAAAAGGACGAAAGACTTCAGAACAGCGGCAAGATATGCGGCTTTTATTTTGAAGGAGAGGACATACCGGCAGAGCCGAAAACCGCCTTTTATACATGGCTCTACATAAATGCGCTTATGGAAAATCCGGAGCTTGCCGAGCCGCTGCTCAGTTATGACGGTTTTACCGATATAGAATTTGCGCCCGATAAAAGCACAAGCTGTCAGGCAGAGTCGGCGGCAGTGTATGTCTCTCTGCGCCGTCAGGGGCTTTTGGAAAAATGCAAAGACTTCAAAAGCTTTCATGAGCTTATATCGTAAGGAAGGAGAAATTATAATGGTACAGCAGGATATCAAAAACCTCAAAACCGAGGACTATTCGCAGAAATATTTCTGCGAATGCAAATATATATGGAAAAATTATGTGCCGAAAAGTGGACAGGCTGAGTGCTTGCAGGGGGAACTGCTGAGAGAGATCGAAAAGCTCAGATGGGAGGCACAGAGCAACGGAAATATAAACTGGGACGATGATTTTGCTTACTTTTGCGATTTTATCGGCTCGACCCTTTGCGAGATGGAGATATTCTCCGATTCCGAAAAAGAGGAAACAGCAATTATCATGAGTTATATAAAAGAGTGCGGAGAATACAGCGAAAGCTTCAACAGAGGCGAGATACCCGAAGATGAAGCGGATGTAAACAGGCTCGCGTATACAGAGGATAACCTGTATGACAGAATTGCAGATAAGATAGGATATCTGCATAAGACCGCACAGCAGCCCATACCCTACGAGCGTAACGAGAAGATTAAAAGATAAAACAAAGACAGCCTCCGATTTTCGGAGGCTGTCTTGTTTTATCCAATCGGCTTTACAGTAAACTCAAATTTAATTTGCTTTTCGCCCAGGCGATATTTTTCGTTGAGTGCAGGACCGCAGGCGGCAGAGCCAACACCCGAGACCTTATAGTCAATGCGCAGATGCACCTTTCCGTCGGCAGAAAGCTCGTTGGTGTGCTTTGCCTTATACAGAGCGGCGGTACTGTATTTTGACACATTGAACTCAAAATCCCTCTTTGAGGTAAATTCAAGAGAGCCGATTTGCACCATTCTGGTCTTGCAGTGATTTCCGTGCTCCTGAGGCATTACATAGGGGACATATTCCTCCTCGGCGGTGCTGTCATAAAGTCCCACGGGAGCCCAGTGGCACATATCGCAGTAGCTTTCCATGGGGCCTGCACCGTAATAGGTGAAGGCGCTTGACGATAGGGGCAGTTCAAATTCAAAGCCGAGCCTCGGCAGCCAGAAGGCGTCCTTACGGATATCGCAGGAGAGAAAAACGTCTATCCGCCCGTCCTTAAAAATGCTGACCCTCAGCTCATGCTTCATCATAGGCACACGGGAAACGCCTGCAAGTGAGCCGTGTACAGTTATAACACCGTCAATTACATTGCAGTCATAGACCTTTGTAAAGGCACAGTCAAGATTCTCGCCCTGCCAGATATTGATATTAGCCCAGCGGGACACAATGTTGCGGTCGTTATCGGTGGGTGCGCGGAAGGCAGAAAGCTGCATTTTGCCTGCAAGCTGTTCCTTTCCGTCAATTATAATGCTCGTAAAGGTGCCGTAGTGCTTTGAAAAAGTATAGCTGAAGCCATCGCCCTTGGCATAGATATTAAGCTCGTCCTCGGTAAGTTCAGCCTTTGCTTCTGTCTTGTTATCAATTATCTCACAGGGCAGGTCGTGCTGAGTCTCGGCACAGATAATGCCATCTTTGCGAAGAACCGTATTGAGGTGTGCGCCCATACGGCAGAGGACGGGAGAATAGTCAATTGTTATCTCTGTTTTCTCGTGAGGCTCGACGGACAGGTAAAGAAGCCTTGAATCCTTTATTTCACCGTCGATTTCGATAAAACAGCAGAACTCAAATTCATTAAGATTTGTAAAATCAAGGCGGTTTATTACAGTGAGTATACCATTATTGTATGTTGTTTTTATGGGCTGGTATGCGGCTTTGACCTCAAGAGAGCCTGCCTTCAGCGAGCGGTCGGCGAACACCATGCCGTCACAGCAGAAGTTTCCGTCGTTTGTGATTTCGCCCTCAAAATCGCCGCCGTATTTCTGAACTCCGTCAACGGTGACAACATGGTCAGCCCACTCCCATATACAGCCGCCGATGAGCTTGGGATATTTATCAAACATCTCGTTGTAGTCGTAAACATCACCGGGACCGTTGCCCATTGCGTGAGCGTACTCACAGAGGAAAACAGGCAAGTTTATGTTGTCGGTGACAGCAAAGCGCTCTAGCTCCTCAAAGGAGGGGTACATTCTGGAATACACATCAGCCTCACGGAGATATCCTGTGTAGGATGCACATTCGCAGTGGACAAGGCGTGAGGGGTCTCTGTCCTTTGTCCATTTTATCATTTCTGCATGATTGCAGCCATAACCGCTTTCGTTGCCCGTTGACCACATTATTACGCAGGGGCTGTTCTTGTGAAGCTCCACCATACGAGCCATGCGCTCTATGTGCTCGTTTTTCCAGTCTGCCATGGTTGCAGGCCACTCGTTGGATTCAACATCGTAGCAGTATTCCACACAGGGAAGTCTGCGCAGGAAGCCGTGGGTTTCGATATCGGTCTCAAGCACCACATAGAAGCCCAGCTCGTCGCACATTCCGATGAATTTAGGGGAGGGAGGATAGTGGGAGGTGCGCACGCAGTTGATATTAAGCTCCTTCATGAGCATAAGGTCTGCATAAAGCTCCATGTCGCTCTGGCACCAGCCGCGTTCTTTGCTCGTGTCGTGGTGGTTGACGCCCCGAAGCTTTACTGACACACCGTTTATAAGAAGCTCGTACTTATTGGAAATTTCTATTTTGCGAAGTCCTGTCCTAAGAGTGATGATTTCACAGTGTCTCTCCAGCACAACAGTGTAGAGAAAAGGCTTTTCCGCATTCCAGAGAATGGGATTTTCGGGTGCATAGGAGAAGGAGTCGGAAATATTCTCACTGCACAGCAGCTTCTCACCCTCGTAAATGCTGACAAGAGCCTCACCTGAAAGCTTTATGTCGATGGACTTGTCATTGGGGAGCATTTCGATATCCTCAATATGCCCCTCGGGTCTTTGAAGGATATAGCAATCCCTGAAAATACCGTTGTAGCGGAAAGCGTCCTGATCTTCAAGATAGCTGCCGCAGCACCATTTGAGCACTTTTACCTGAACGGTGTTTTTTCCCGACACAACAAAATCGGTAATGTCAAATTCTGCCTGAAGCCTGCTGCCCTGAGTGAAGCCCACATATTTATCGTTTATATATAGGTATGCGCAGGAGGAAACGCCCTCAAAAACAAAGTACACCTTGCCCCATTTTTCTATCTCAAACTCGCGGCGGTAAACTCCGCAGGGGTTGTCATCAGGGACATAGGGAGGGTCGCAGGGATAGGGGTAATTAATATTGGTATAGTTGGGGTTTTCATAGCCCTGAAGCTGCCAGCAGGAGGGGACAGGTATTTTATCCCATTTTTCGATTTTTTCGGGCACATCGATATCGCAGGGAAAATAGGAAAAATCCCACTCGCCGTTTAAAAGCTTATATTCCGAAACGCCCTCGGGAATGTAGAAGCTCCTCTGGGGCAGACGGTTCTCGGAGGTCGTCAAGGGGTTTTCGTATTTACGCATGATTATCCCTTCCTATGATATCTTCTTTTGTAGTCTGAAAGCTTTATTTCGTCCTTTATTTCAAGATCCTTTTCTCCCGAAAGGGATTCAAGGTGATGGGTAAATTCGTGAAGAATTGTGGCGCGGATAACGGGAACGGCTGCGGTCTCATCGATATCGCCGTATATTTTCATAAAGGAGCCGTAATAGAGCAGAATATGTCTGCCCATCATGCGGTTATAGGTGTATTCGCCCATTACATAAAGAGGCTGTTCGGGGACGCTGTTCTCGTGGTATTTTACGCGGTCAACTATGACGATGCCGCCGTTTAAGTGCTCAAAAAACTCCTCGGGTACATCGGCAATAGCCTTCTCCGCAAGCTCTTCAAATCGGTCAAGGGTTATCATTTTATCCCTCCGCAAATCAATCTGAATACAGTATAGCAGATTTGAAAGGCAATGAAAAGAGAATGCAAAGAAAATGCCGTGCAGATTTTCTGCACGGCATGGATATATTACTGTCAAACCTCTACAATGGGAATTGCCTTGAGTCCTCTTGCTTTTTTGATCTCCTTGATCTTTCCCTTGGTTATGCCTGTGGTGACGCAGAAATCCTCGCCGGTTGCAAGATCCTTTGCCCACAGCTCATAGCTTGTATCAGTTGCCAAAAGCTTCTGGGGCTTGTTTGCAAGAACGTGCTTAGCATATATCTGAAGCTGGCAATCGGTTTTCTGCAGGCTCTTCATCTCAGCCTTTGCAGCCTTGCTCTTCATCTCAACGCCTGCACTACAAACGGGGCACATTTTATAATATGTCTTCTTGACGGGGAACAGGGGCACATAGCAGATGTGGAACCATCTGGAGATCTTTACAAAGGAATAGGGATACTCCTTGCCGCAGGATTCGCACTGTACCTTATCGCCGTAGTAGCCCATGTTTTTTGTGAAAACCTTTGTACCGTAGATGATTATCATTTTCAGGACTCCTTTTTGTATATTTGGAAGCTGAAAGAATTATAGCATATGTGATGAAAAAAGCAAGGTTTGGCGAGAAGATAATGGAGTTTGATTACCTCTTACTTCTTACCCCCAAAAAATCGGCTTTTTGAATCAAGTAAGAGTGAAGAAGTAATAAGTAATAAGTAAAAATCGGCAGGCTTCTGACGAAACCTGCCGATTTTTGGTGATCCACCGGGGAATCGAACCCCGGACACCTTGATTAAAAGTCAAGTGCTCTGCCGGCTGAGCTAGTGGATCATATCTGGCTGGGATGGCTGGACTCGAACCAGCGAATGCCAGAGTCAAAGTCTGGTGCCTTACCGCTTGGCTACACCCCAGTATCCCAAGATTTATAAAATAGCGCGGCAGTAATGCCTACCGCGCTTATTTTTAAAATGGGGTGAGATGTCGGAGTCGAACCGACGACCTCCAGGGCCACAACCTGGCACTCTAACCAACTGAGCTAATCCCACCATATGGCGCGCCAACAGGGACTCGAACCCCGGGCCTACTGCTTAGAAGGCAGTTGCTCTATCCAACTGAGCTATTGGCGCATATTTGGAGCGGATGATGGGAATCGAACCCACACGACCAGCTTGGAAGGCTGGAGTTCTACCACTAAACTACATCCGCGCAACAAAGCGATATGAATTTTAGCACGCTTTCATCGATTTGTCAAGTGATTGTAATGTTTTACTTAAAATTATTTTAATAAAAGGAGATATGAAAGGCATAAGGCGATAATTGCGGAGACAAGAGCGGCTCCGATACCTGATGCAATACCCACGAGACACTGCTTGCTTGATGATTTTTCTTCTCTGAGTGCGACGGCAGAGGAAGTGGTGCAGAAAATTCCGAAGCCTGCACCGAACCCGGGGATTATTGAGAGCGCAAGAGCGGCAATCGTTAAGCGTTCGGAGAAAAGAGAGAGCTTTTCTGTGCAGGGAATAATGGAAAGTACGGCACACAGCGCGGAAAGAGCGGCAAAAATAAATGCATAGCCGATATACTTTACTGTATCCGCAAGGGGTGCGGCAACAAGAGAGGAAAGGCAGAGGGCAAAGAAAAGCCATGCACCGAAATCGGAATATCTGCTGAAAAGAGAAGGAGCTTCGCACTCACTCTCAGTATCGGCGTTGTTTCTGAAAAAGAGAGGGGAAATAAAGCGCAGTATGATAACAGCGCTGAAAATTATCGCAATGATAATGAGAGCGGCAGAATGCAGAGAGGTCAGAGGAGTGATGAAAAGCTTTCCGGTAAGTCCCTTGTAAAGAAATGAAAGGGCTATGCCTGCAAAAAGCACTGCAGATGCGGCAAGCGCAAAAAGACCTGTTTTCTTATTCATTGCAATTCCTCCGAATGCGGTAATATCAAACACGGATATTACCGATAGTTATAATAATTATCCTCATCGTCTGAGCCTTTTCGCCCCATGAGGCTTGCGAGAATGACTACAAAGGCTATGGCAAGCACGCCAAGCAGAGCGTAAGCCGCATAACGCACCCAATCACTGCCGAATGAAGATGTGTAGCCGTTGTCGGTATGTTCACCCACGTTTTCCATAGTGGGAACCGTGGAGGCTGTTGTGGAAACCGTGGTGGTCACGGTTGTGACAGCGGTCGAAGAAGTGGTGACCGTAGGGTCTGTCTGCTGAGGCGCGATGACAGAAGGCTGAGTGGTTGACTGAGAGACCGCGGGTTCAAAGGTGCTCCACGCATCAAAGCCCGTGATAGGCGGTAAATTCTTAACGGTAAGAGAAGCTCCCGAGGCAGGGATAAACAGGGAATCGATGCCGTTGGGAGCGGCTATCTGAAGCCATGCGCCCGAAGGATCGGAGGTGAGGAGCATATATTCACCCTCACTCAGAGAGCCTGTTTTCTTTCCGCCGAGGGTTTCCCTTGTTTCCGCACCGGGAGAAGAAACAAATACTGTCTCGTAGGTGCAGTAAGGTGTGTTTGAGCCGTAATAATCGGGCGAGCCGATAAACAGCAGAGTCCCTGCTCCGTCGGAGCGTTTGCCCGTAGAGCGCGAATAGGTCTGTTTTCTGACACCGTTTGAGCTGTTGCCTTCAACGGTTATGATCTCATTTTCAGAAACGCCGACAACAATACCCGCATGATCCTCAATTCCGTCGCCGTGGCTCATGTCGATAAAAGCAATATCACCTGCAGATATATTGCGGCACTGTGAAAGGGGAAGGCTGTTAAAGGGCTGGAGCGAAGCCTTTGCCCATTCCGTCTTGCGGACAATGCTTTCATTTACACCTGCCTGACGGGCACACCACCATACGAAGACCATACACCATGCATCGTCGGGAAGTCCGAAATTCACACCGTATTCGGTGTAATTTCCCTTGCCCGATGAGGCGCCTGAGATATCACCGAGGGATTTTCCCTCATGGTAGCCTACCTGTGAAAGGGCAATAGAGGCAATATCATCGCCGTAATTCCCCGTAAGACTTACAGAAACAAGGCGGTTGTAATATTCGCTTGCGCGGTAGGTGTCGGAATGTTCAAAGACGGAGGCAAGGGCAGAGACCTGCAGTCCTGCGGTGCAGCAGAAAAGAATGCAAAGAGCCAGAGCCGATGCAGCAAGTCTTTTCATCACAATACCTCCGTTTGAAAATTTGTTTTACTGAGCGTCGGTGGGTGAAATATCCGTTGCGGAAGCATCTGCTGAGGAAGTATCTTCCGCAGGGGGAGTTTCAGCCGAAGGCGCATCGGAGGAGGACACTTCCTCGTCGCTGCCTTCAGAGAGGTCAAGGTTTGCAATAAGGTCAAAGCCAAAATCGTTTTTCTTGGCGTAAGATTCCCATTTGCTTCCTGCTTCACCGAAAAAGGTGAGAACCTTGGAGCAGTTCATGAAAGCATTCTTGCCGATGCTCTGGAGAGTTTCGGGTACGCCGACTATCATAAGCGAAGTACAGCTTCTGAAGCACATTTCTCCAAGCTTTGTAATGGTGGAAGGAATGATAACAACAGGAAGGGATGTACAGCCGTAGAAGGCGCAGTTGTCGAGAAGCTCGATACCCTCACAGAGGGTGAGCTTTTCGATGCCCGTGCAGTCGGTGAAAGCCCATTGACCGACGGTTTTTACATTACCTGGGATCTCAAGCTCCTTGATGGAAACGCAGTTTGCAAAAGACCACTCGGAAATGATCTCAAGAGAGCGGGAGAGGCGAACAGTGCGAAGCTCCTTGTTTCCTGAACACATACCCCAGCCTATCTCGGTGACGCTGTCGGGGAGATAGAGGTCGGTAATGGAACAGCCCGAAAGGGCGGTCTGACCGATATATGTATAGGTGTTGGGTATTTCAATGGATACTATGGGCTTGCTTGCAAAGGCATTTGCCTCAATTCTGGTGCAGGGCTTGCCGTTATAGGAGGCAGGCAGAACTATTTCAGTCTCCGTGCCGTTGTAGCCCATTATCGCACAGTAGGAATTGCCCTCGTAAATGTCGAAATCGGCATATCTGACGGAATCGGGAAGATCTTCGTCGGCAATGGATACAACGGGAGTATCTTCTGTCTTGTCTGAAGTGCCGTGATCGATGAGCTCCTCTGCCTTGCCGATCTTGAGAATATCGCCTACAGTGGCGCCGCCGATATTCCATGAAAGAATATCCTTAGGCACAAAGCCGTTTCTGTAGTGAGCCGAAAGTCCGATTCCTGCAATGACAAACAGAACCGTCAGCAGAGAAACGAAAAATCTGCGCACCTTTGGCTCCCTGGGAGGTTTTGCGGGTCCCGGATCAAAATCGGGATCATGCTCCGCCGGGGGCTGAGGGCGCGGTGGCTCAGGGTGATAGGGAGGAGGCGCAGCGCGCCTCGGTGCAGAGGGGGCAGGGGTGTCGAAATCGTCAAAATCATCAAAGCCGTCGCCCGAAGGGGACGCGGCAGGAGTCATATCATCGAAATCGTCAAAATCATCGAAATCGTCAAAACCGTCATTCTGTTGATAGTTCCGATATTGCGCATCGCTGTGCGGCATTGGCGATCAGTCCTTTGCTCAGAATTACATACATTAAAATTATATATCCAAACCACTGCAAGTCAAGGCGGATAATGTGAACGAATGTTGATAAAAGAGAAATCAGTATTCGTAATCTATGCACACACGGGTTTCCATAACGGAATGGATATATTTTCCGTAAGCCTTGTGGGTGGGGTGTACCTTGTATTCGTTCAGGGCATTTATATCCTCAAAATCGCAGACGAGAACAAGGTCGTAATTGTCCGAAGGAGCCTGGGGGCAGTTTGTGCCGTACTGGAAAGCAGCGAGAGTGGGGATCTCGTCCTTGAAATGGGAAAGACGCTCACAGGCATCTGCGATGTTCTCTTCCTTGGTGCGTCCGATGGCGTTATCGAGCATTTTAAACATGACTATGTGCTTTATCATATCTTCATATCCTTTTCAATAATATCTTTTGCCTGCTGATTATACATCAAAGAAAGCCGTCGCGCAATAGTGCAGAAAAGTTTGATGAAGAAAGGCATTCCCTGCCCGACGCGGACGTGAATTGCACTCCCCTGCGATAAAATCGAACACCACCGTAGGGGAGGGTCTCTGTGCTCTGCCGTTACGGATTTTCAAACAAATCCCAAACAATCCCTCAGCCTTTGCCTTGCGAAGACTTTTGCCCGCATCGTCCCGTTTTTCCTGAACAAGCCCCAAAACACCACCGGAGCACAAAAAGATTGCAGTTTTGTAATATATGTGTTAAAATACCCTTGCGGCTGTCGGGGACAACCCCGGACAGAGCTTTCTTACGAAAAGAAAGGGTGACGACCTTTGATAAAAAAGCTTAAATTAAGCGCCTTTGAAGGCGCTATACGAACAGGCGGATTCTTCGGTTGGTATCTGACGGTAATGTTCATTTGTCAGACCAACGCAGGAAGCGGCGATCTGCTTGAATCGGTAAATAAGACCTTCCTTCTGTCGGGAGTCATAACAACAGTTGTTATACTGGGCATTATGATTTTCTTTGATTTTGAGGGTATGCTTGCGGATAAATATCTGCGGTGGATACCGGGATTGTTCATGGCGGAAAGCGGCATTGCGCTGTGCCTTGCCGAGGCGAGAACAATGACCCTTTTTGCCGCAATCGCAGGCATTTCCGCAGGAATCGGCGCGGTTGCAATGATATCGAGCCTTTTGAGAGTCAAGGTCAGCCAGAGAATATTCTCAGTTGGCGCAGGCCTTGCAATAGGCGGCATTATTCGCGTAGTCGGCAATCTCATAACTGAGCTTTTGGGCGGAAATCGCAGTTCCGCAGGAGAAATAATCACCGCAGTACTCATCGGCGTGATCGCGGCGGTAACAGTTCATACAGCAGGCTTCTCCAAGGAGGCAAAGCCCCTTGTTTCAAGGGCTGAGGCAAAGCCTGCTGATATTTTCCGCAAGATACCTGCCGTTTATTTCTGGGTATTGGCACTTGGCTGTGCATTCATGTTCTGCTTCTGCACTCTTGAAAAGCTGTGCAGTGAAGCGATTACTCTCGATCTTGCATTCAGCAACAAATATTATAACGAAATTGCGTATATAGCTTTTGCACTGACCGCAGTGCTGGCTGTGTTTGTTGTAAAGCCCCATGCGCTGGCATCTCTCTTTGCCACGGCATCTGCCCTTGCGGTGTGCGGTGCGTTCCTGCTGGGTTTGAGAAGTCCCACACAGGCAGAGGCAATAATCATAACCATACTGTGCTTTGCCGCTTATTCCTGCTTCAAATTCTGTATGTATCTTATCGTTGTTACCTTCTCTCTTGACAGACCTCATCCTCTTTTCTACGCTCTTTTCGGCTACGGCGTTATTATTCTGTCCGAGTGGCTGGGAAGAGTGATAAGAGAGCTTGTAACGGGAGATATCTACCGCATTATCGTTGCGGTACTGCTGGTTCTTATTCCCATCGGAGCATTCTTTATTTCCCGTTCCATGCGCTACAGCGGATATTCTCAGGAGCAGCTTGAAAAGCGGCACAGAATCAGACAGCTTATTTCCCGTGTCAGCGAGGAAAAAGCACTTTCTGACCGAGAGAAGACAATGCTGAGCCTGGCAGTTCTTGACGGCTACAGTGCTGACATGATGCCCGACAAGCTGGGAGTTTCAAGAAACACCGTAAAAACTCAGCTTCGCGGACTTACCTCGAAGTTTGAAGTACAGAGCCTTGACGATATAACCGAGAAGCTTTATGCCATGATCGAGGAGAAGGAAGAACAGCTCCAGATCGAGGCAGAGCAGAAGGCAGAGGAGAAGAGTGTGCTGGCAGCTCTTGCGGCGAAGGATGCAGAGGCGGAAGAGCATTTTGCAAATGAAGAGGCAGAGGTGCCCGAGCAGGAAACCGAGGAAGAAGCTGAAGAAATAAAAGAGACTGAGACTTTCGAGGAGTCTGATAAGGCTCCCGCTCAGGAACCCGTTTCCGCGGTTATAGATATGTCTGAGCTTGAAAAGACCGAAAAGCCCGAAACCACCGAGGAAGTATCCTCCGAGGAAGTATCCTCCGAGGAAGTATCCTCCGAGGAAGATGTTTCAGAGGAAACTGCTGAAGAAACAGAGGAACAGACCGCCCCCGAAAAAAACGAAAAGGCAACGGAGAAGGCATCTGTCCGAGTGATCAGAAGAAAGAAGAAAGAAAAGTCTGCCGAGAGCGAGAAGAATCGTCTTGATGATCTGCTGTCGGGAATGGACGACGAGGATTAAAATCATAAAGCCGCCCATCAGAGGGCGGCTTTTCTGTTTGGCTCTCAGAAATTACGCTTTATTGACTTTGTGCTTTTCTGAGTATATAATCAGTTTCGTAATCTGCGGCACGGACCGCGTAAGAAAGGAAGAGTATATTATGAAAGCAAAAAGAATTATCGCGCTGGTACTTGCAGTGCTGATGCTGGTATTCGCAGCAGGCTGCACAAAGGAAGAGAAGAAGCCTGAGGGTTCCACCCCCCTTCTCTACAAGGTGACCGATGAAAGCGGAAATACCGCATGGCTGTTTGGTTCCATACACATCGGCAGAGATGATTTCTATCCCCTGCCCGACTATGTTATGAACGCCTTTGAAGGCAGTGATGCACTGGCAGTTGAGGCTGACATTGTCGCCTTTGAAAGCGACATGAACGCACAGATGGATGTGCTTCTCCCCATGATGTATATGGACGGCACAGACATATCCGACCATATCCCCGAGGAAGTATACGTCAGTGCAGTTGATATTCTCGAGGAAAACGATCTTTACAACTTTGCCCTTGACTATTACATTATATCCCTCTGGTGGAATTTTGTAGACAACTGCGCATACCTGCAGCTTGAGGTGGATATCGAAGGCGGCATCGACCGTTTCCTTCTTGACAAGGCAAAGGAAGAAGGCAAGGAAGTCCTTGAGGTTGAGTCTGTTGAGTTCCAGTACGGAATGATGGCAGATTTCTCCGAAGAGCTTCAGCTTTATCTCCTTGAAAGCTCTATCGAGTCCTACGGCGACCTTGATGCAATGAAGGCAGAGCTTGACGAAATGATGGATCTCTGGGCAGAGGGCAATGAGGAGAAGTTTGCAGCCTACCTCAATGAGGAAAGCGACGAGGAAATGACTGCCGAGGAAGAGGCTCTTTATGAGGAGTACAACAAGGCAATGCTCACAGACCGCAATATAGGAATGGCAGACTATGCTGAAGAGGCTCTGAAGTCGGGCAAGGAAGTGTTCATCTGCGTAGGCGCGGCACACATTGTCGGAGATGACGCAGTGGTTGAGCTTCTCAGAGACCGCGGTTACACCGTTGAGATCGTAAGATAAATGCTCTGCTGTCCTGTTTTCGCAAATTAAAAACATATAAAAAAGCTCCCCTTGCGGGGAGCTTTTTTGCTTATCTCTTAACTGCTTTTCGGGTCTCTTTCTTTATCATAAAGGGAATGCAGACTGCCATTGCAATGAGCGAAGCAATAAATACGATTATTGCAGGAAGTCTGGAGGTGTCTCCCGTCTGGGGAGAGGAGGGACCCTTTCCGTCATTGGTGCCGCCGGAGCCTGAACCGCCCGAGGAAGCAGAGGAACCGCCTACGACAGTAACAACGCAGGTTTTGGTGAAATCACCGTGCTTTGCGGTTATGGTTGCGGTGCCTGCGGAAACGCCTGTGATCTTTCCGTTCTTATCGACCTTTGCAACACCGGGGTTGGAACTTGTCCATGTTGCATCAAGGGTCTCAGTGGTGTTGGAAGGAGTCAGCCATGCATCGACAGTTTCAGACTTGCCTGCGGCAATGGTAAGTGTTCCGCGGGAAAGCATGAGTCCTGTGGCTGCAATGGGAGGGGTAACGGTGACATAACAGGTCTTCTCGAAATCACCGTGCTTTACGGTAATTGCCGCAGTACCTGCCGCAACGCCTGTTACCTTGCCGTTTTTATCGACAGTTGCGATCTTTGTATCGGAGCTTGACCATGTGGCGTCGAGCTTTTCGTGAGTGTCCTTGGGAACAAGTGCGGCGGAAAGCTGAAGAGTGCCGCCGATGGGGATATTTGCAGCGGTCTTGGAAATTGTCAGGTCGGTGGCGGAAATGAACTCGTCCTTACTGATTCCCGTGCCGACAGTAACAAGACAGCTGTCGGAGAACTTGCCGTGGGTTACGGTGATGGTTGCCTTGCCGTCTGCAATGGCGGTGATGTTGCCGAATTCATCAACGGTTGCAACGCTTGTATCGGAGCTTGACCAGACCTCGTTTATTTCCTCGGTGGTGTCCTCAGGCATGAGCCATGCTTCAAGCTGAGTGGTCTCGCCGACCTTGAGGGAGAGGGTTTTCTTGGATATCTCAATATCCGTTGCGGAAACAATGTCAGTGTCCGATTCGATGTCGGAGTCGGACTCAATATCGGTATCGGACTCGATGTCTGATTCGGAAACAACGGTCACAAGGCTGAATCTTGTGATCTCATCGGGGACGATGCTGTACTCAGGCTCACCATAGATGGGCTCGCGGTATATCATATCAATATCTCCGTCATCGTACACTCTGCCGTATACATCCGATGAGTAGGAGGTGACGTCATTATAACCGATAATGGGCTTGTACTCCTCTTCCTTGGGCTGAGTGTAGTTTATGACAACAACGGTCTCGCCGAGGATTTCGCCTGTTATGCTGCCGCCGTCGGCAGAAACGATGGTGCTGTCAATAGGATAAATAGTGAGCTTGCTTGTGTTTTCGGGCATCAGCTCAGCGGTATCGCTGAGAGAAATGGTCATTTCCTCCGGGCAGTTGGAAGCGTCATAGCAGTATACATCTGCGTAAAGAAGGTCGGGGTCGTAAAGCCACGGACCGTAATAGCCGCTTTCCACTGAGTCAAAATAATCATTGTCATTGGGGTCAGAATCGTAGTTGATTCGCTCATAGCGGTATATTTCACCGTTGGAATCGTAGAGAGTTGTGGTGACGGAGTAGCCGAGTTCCTTTCCTGTCTCTTCGTCGTAGGTGTATACCCTTTCGCCGACTTCCTTATAAAGGGGGATTATCTTGTCGGCCCCTGCCTGAACGCCTGTTATTTCCTTGCCCTCGGCGGTCACATTATTGCCGACAACAGCGAGGGTATTCCATGAGTTGCCCTTGTAGTCAAAATCGCTGAAAAGGGAGGCAACGGACTGAGTTTCACCAGCGGGAATATAGATGGCGTTGTTATTCTCAGAGACCCTTACGGTGATAACCTTGCCGTCCTTGCAGGTAATGGTCGCCTTGCCGGGTGCAAGAGCAGTGACAATGCCCTTGGAATCGACGGAAATTACATTGGAAGGAGTGAGAGCCGCGCCTGAAAGCTGCTCTGCGGTGGCAGAACCAAGATCGATGAGATCATAGGTCTGCCCCTCGGTAAGGAAAACAAACAATGTCTGAGGGAAGTCACCAGGGAAGACATCAACCAATCCGAGGGTGATTCGCTCGCCGTTGAACATTCCTGTAATAACAGAAGTGCCGCTTGTGCCTGCGGTCAGAGTGCCGTCGGCATTGACCTTGACCGCATGGGGATTTGAAGAGGCGATGTCGGTAACGCCCTTTGCAAGAGCATCCTTTGCCTCTGTCCAGTTATAGTCGTAATCGTCATTGATCTCTGTGGTGTCGGAATTATAAGAATACTTGTTGATGCCATCGGCGAGGGAGAAGGTACTGCCGCTTTCGGGCATGTATACAAAGCCGCAGGCAGAGCCGCCCACACCGTATTCAGGGTTTTCGCCCGAATCGATGGAAGCAACATTTGCAATAAGGACTTCCTTTCCGTCGAGAGTACCCGTAATGCGTACATATTCGTAATATTTACCATTGCCGTCGGAACGGCCGTAGTAACGGTTAAAGTCGATATCAGTCAGTGCGACGCCGCTGAAATCGACGGACTTGTTATCAGCAAGAGCGGTCAGAACACCGCCCTCAAGAGATACAACTGAGGGATCGGAGGAGGTGACATCGGAATAAAGGGTAAGGTCAACCTCATCACTTAAATCCACCTCATAGCCTATGTGCATCTTGACAATTCTGGGAGGAACGGTGACGGTCATGAGATTTATCTTTTCGCCGCTTTCTTTGAGCGCGCCTGTGATCACAGCCTCGCCGCTGACGGTAGGCTTAACGGTGCCGTCGGTGGATACATCGGCAACGAGGATATCGCTTGAAGAGATCTCAGAGAAAAGGGAAAGGTCGGTATATTTAGAAAGCTCTGCTGTCTGATTGAGAGGCAGAACGATGTATTTTCCCTTTGAATAGGAAACAGTTACTTCTGCGAGGGGGAGAATTGCGCCTGTTTCTGCATCGATGCCGTAAATTCCGCATACGCCGGGAGCTTTTGCGGTGATATTGCCATCAGCGTCAACATCGGCAACAGAAGGATCGGTTGAGTAGATATCTGAAAGATTCAGCATGGAGAAACGACCGTTTGCGGCAACCGCAGAGTCAACTGTCATGGTAAGCTCAGCAGTTGCGTCGGGATACTCCACCTCTATTTTAAGGGTGCGCACATCGGAAGGATCGTTCTTTGAAACTGCGGTGATATTCGCAGCACCTGCAGAGAGGGTGCTTCTGTCTGTTTTTCCGTCAATGTCGGAAATAAGAACGATATCACTGTTTGTAACGTCGATTTTTGCAACAGCCTCATTGTCGGAGGTGTAATTGTAATACTCAAAGGGATTCTGGCTGACAAAGTTGTCAACGGACTCTTCGCCTCCTGACCATGGGTTTATCTGCCATGAGAAATCGCCGGGAGGGGTGGTCTCACCCTCAGCCCGTGCAGGTGCAAAGATGAATATTGACGACACAGCCGCAATAACAAAGGCTATGCAGAATATAAGCGTAAACCGCTTTGCGCTTATCCACTTTTTAAAATTCATATACTCGTCCTCCTTGTGTACCTGAAGATACGTAATCATTCTATCACTAAATGACAGCAGGGTCAATATATATAGAAACATTTATTCAAATAACCGCAGTATTTACAAAAGCGATAATTTATGTTATGCTGATAACGTGCAGCAGCCTGAAGGCAAAACAGGCGCAAGGAATATGACAGTAATGCATTCAGAGAGGAATGAGGGTCAATGGCAAGAAAATTTGAAAGCTATGAGCCTGAGCAGCAGTTTACATATGACCAGATGATGCACCGTCGGTATGAGATACATGAGCAGTCACCGTGGCTCGAGGATTACGAGCTTGATGCTCTCCTTGCCGATGAGGGCTATAATGTCTCAGAAAAAGCTCCCGAGGGCTATGTGTTCTCGACGGGGCAGGAAGAGGAAAGCGGCATTGACTATATAAGCGGCAATGTCGAAGAGCATACCGCTCCGCTCCAGACTCATACGCAGAGTACGGAAAGCTATAATCCTTACGCTGCATACGCAGACCAGATGGAGCAGGAGGACGACGAGGAGGAATTTGTTCTTCACGAGCCTTTCGCTCAGGAGGAAGAACAAAAGCCTAAGGAGCAGACCAAGGAAGAATACATGGCGAGTCAGCAGGAGCGTCAGCTCCGTGACAAGGCACGAAAGCTCCTTCGCCGCAATATCCGTGAGGAAACGGGCAAGATGGTGGTAGCGCTGATAATATACATCGTGCTTCAGCTTGTCATCACAGGAGTCATAACAGCATATCTTCTGCTTGTTGCCCGATACAAGATCGACGAGATAAACGTATTTCTTGCAACACCCACAAATATGCTTCCCATTCAGGGAATAGTGCTGATGCTGGGTCTGGGACTTCCGTTTATTGCATATATGTACCTTTTCAGACTGCCGATAGGCGAAACCATACCGGTGCGCAAGATGAAGGCGGGCAGCTTTATATCGCTGGTGCTGTTCGGGCTTGGATTCTCGGTAACGGTTGCATATGTCGGAAATGTTATTCAGAGCGGAGATTTTGTCACAGGCGGACTGAGCAATATGCGAAGTGTGCTTGCGGATAATAAGGGAATAGGTCTGCTTTATTCAATAATCTGTCTGTGCATAATCCCTGCGGTTGTTGAAGAGTTTGTGTTCCGCGGTGTCGTCCTTCAGGTTCTCAGACGTAAGGGCGGCGATACCTTTGCGATAGTCCTCAGCGCCCTTATGTGCGCGCTTGTATATTCAAACACACAGGGTATTGCGGCTTTTATCATCTCACTGCTTATGGGCTATATAGTCGTTTTCAGCGGTTCGGTACTGCCTGTAATCGTGATAGGACTTGTCAGAAGTGCCCTTTCCCTCGTCATGACACTGCTTGGTATGACAATAAACCATGACAGGCTGGTCTCGATAGATGCAATAGCAACGATAATGTTTATGGCAATCGCGCTTTTTGCCGCAGTAAGCATACTTATTCATTATCCCGAATTCTTCAAGATCAAGGAGGATAAGTCCTCACTGACTCTCAAAGAGAAGCTTTCGGTAGCAATAACCACTCCCGGTATGCTGGTGCTGATTCTCTATTTTGTTATTTTTGCAGTTCTTGAAAATATTCCCACAGAAACGCTTATAGGATATCTGAAATGATGGAATACGATAAAAAACTTATGGAAGAAGCGCTTTCCCAGGCGCGTGCTGCCGCAGAGGAGGGCGAAGTGCCCGTGGGAGCCGTTGTGTCCCTTGACGGTGAGATAGTGGCAGTGGGCAGAAACCGAAGGGAAACGGTGAAGAACGCTCTTGCCCACGCGGAGATAGAGGCTATCGATGCCGCCTGCAGGCGTCTTGTAGGCTGGCGGCTTCATAAATGTGAGCTTTTTGTGACTTTGGAGCCATGTCCCATGTGTATGGGAGCGATAATCAATGCGCGGATAAAGAGGCTGGTTTACGGTGCCTCCGACCCTAAAAACGGTGCCTGCGGCTCGGTTGCTGACCTTTCCGCCATGAGCTTTACCCACAGGGTAGAGGTGGAAAAGGGCTTTATGGCAGAAGAATGCTCTGATGAACTGAAGGCATTTTTCAGAAAGCTCCGTGAAAGCAGGCAATAAAATATGATTTGAAACATATTTTATTGTCCGTAGGGGCGGCGTTTTGCAGCCCGTTATTATTATCAAAATCGGCAAAAAACAACAGACTCCCGAACACTGCGGTCCGGGAGTCTGCGTTTTTCAAGAGGGGTACATTGAGGAGGGTATAACATTGCACAGAGGTACACGAAAAGGCTGCGGCTTCCTTTTTCGGCACCTTTTTTCCGTGCAATTATAATATACCTCATATTTCGCGGAATATGTTAAACTCATGTTACGGCACTTTAAAAATTTTTTGCCTGAAATTGCAAACAAATGTTTGCAATTTCATCGAACATATGTTATACTGTAGCTAACCAGATTCAATGATTTGATACAATCTCAGATTCGGGAGGCTTCATATGGCAAGAGTATCCGATATTCAGCAGAAGATCCTCGAATATCTCCGTGAGTGTTCGCAGGAGGGCATACCGCCCACAATAAGAGAGATCTGCACCGCAACAGGTCTTAAATCCACCTCGTCGGTGCATAACCATCTGAAAAAGCTTGAGGACGAAGGTCTTATAACAAGAGGCAACGGATTAAACCGTGCAATACGTTTGACTACCGATACCCCTGTGGTGCAGGTACCCCTGCTCGGCAGAGTAACCGCAGGTCTGCCTGCCTATGCCTATGAGGAGGTAGTGGCTTCCATTCCTTATCCTGCCGACAGGCACGGTGCCGACACTCTTTTCGCACTGCGTGTTCAGGGCGACAGCATGATCGAGGCAGGAATTCTTGACGGTGATGTTATAATTGCCGAGAAGACCACCTATGCCGAAAACGGAGAGATAGTCATCGGACTTATTGAAGACGAGGCTACCGTCAAGCGTTTTTACAGGGAGAAGGACGGCTATGTAAGGCTGCAGCCTGAAAACCCCCTTTATGATCCCATTATTTCAAGAGACATTCAGGTTATCGGAAAGGTCGTTGCGTGCTTCAGGTACTACAGCTGACGCTTTCGTGACCGTATATAAAGCTGCGTTCGTAAATTATAATGGGCGCGGCTTTATTTGAATTTATATGATTTAAGGAGAAGAAGTCCCCCGAATGAAATATCTAAACAGGCAGAGGCTTGGCATCGAGGCATTTCTTGCCTCGCGGTCAAGCGTATTTTCGAGACACAACGAGCTTGATCCCGACGAGTTCATAGCCCGTCTCAGGGTACAGCCCTACACCGTGCGAAGCAGAGTCGCCGATGATGTAAGGAGCGCAATAACAGAGCTTAAAAGCGGAAGGTATGACGTGGGCTCACTTGTTCCGCCTCATATAGAAGCTCTGACGGAGGACCAGTGCAGTGCGGAGAGAGTCGGCAAAATGCGTCCGTTTTTCGTATGGCTCAGGTCTCTCTGGCGCGATAACGACCAGGCAAGGACAGAATGGATAAGCAGTCTCAAGACCGTTGCAAGAAACCTCAGTGCCGCATCGGGCGAATGCCTCATGGCGGTGAGTATGGGCTACAATAATCAGCGCGCACTGCTTCAGCAGAAGGGTGACGGCTCTCTGGAGCTGTCCCTGCATGAGCGCAGATGGGGAAGGCTGAGCCTTGAATTTCCGAACTGCAGTCTTTCAGATGAGCAGAGTGTGCCGGCACTGGGCTTTGTGTACATGATCGAGGGCGAAGTCATTGAGAATGACCGCTATCGTTTTGAAATACTTTTTGATACCGAGTTTTTTCCTGCGGGTGAGTCTATCCGCGCACTGAAGACAAATTCATGGCAGCAGGTGGAGTTTACCAGCGATGCACCGAAGGCGAAAATACATCAGGTGAATTATGCCATGTCGGCTGAAATACGCGGTGCTTCAAGGCTTGAGACCGTTCGCTACAGCAGTGAGGTGCTGTGCGAAAAGCTGTCTCTGGCAGGTGAGGCAATGCTGTCGGCAGGCGAGCGCACAGCGCTAAGTACGGCCCGTCTTATATCGGCAACCAAGACCCTTGCGGACAAGGGCAGGGAAGGCGATGCAAGAAGTGAGGATATCCTTTTGGAGCTTGCCGAAAACCGATATGCCCTTGAGCAGATGGCAGAGCTTTTCCGCAATGAAAAGGCAGAGCCCCTCGGCAGGCTTTTGGAAAAGGCAATTGAATATATGGATGCTGAAGACGATGAAAGAGTGCTTGCGGTGCTTAAAAAACTGCCTGCGCTGATGGATTCTCTCTGCGCCGAAGGTGAGCTTATGCCCCTTTTGCTGCGCCTTGATTCAATGATGAAGAGAGCAGGGGAGTGCGAGGAAAGCGAAAAGACCCGTGAGAGGGCATTCCGAAAAGCCGCAGATGCATTTCGCAGGGCGGCACAGCCGCATATCGAAAAAATGGGCTTTACCGGAGAATATCCCCATTACCGCCGCATAAGGCACGGCAAGGCGGAATATATCTCTGCGATAGTTGAACATGAGCCCGAAGCCCTCGATGGAGGTGAGCTGAAATTTGCGTTCATGCTGTGCGCTTCTCAGGTAAAGATGAAGAAAAGGGAACGCAAAGAAAAAATATTACGCGGCATAAGCTTTGAAGAGACCCGCGGCACCGACTTTTTCAACGAGCGTCCCGAATACTCAAAATCCGGCATTGCAGACTGCGCGGCAGATCCGCCTTTTGTCAGCATCTCTGTCAGTATCATTGACGGAGAGACTTCAAAGCCGTCTGAAGAAACAATTGAAAAGATGCTTAAATGCATAAAGCGCGCTATGAACGGCTTTTCTCTGAAAAAGAGTGAGCGCAGAAAGCGCATTGATAAAAAGACGAGGCGAAAGCTTGCCCTTTCGGCATTTCTTTCCGCCTTTGCAAGAAAAATGCCGTCCTCAAACATCATGTGTGCGGTAGTGGCGGTGCTCTACCTCTGGGGACGCACTCAGTTCGATGTGATAGCAAATATCGGAGTGCGCACGGCGGTATTCCCAATAGCTTTAGCAGGAGTGGCAACTGCGCTTGTAAGAGCGCTGTGCTACTGCCTGAGGCGCAGAAATAAACTTTGGACATATTAAAAGGGAGGTAAATTTTATGAGCTGTACGGCAGGCTGTCTGAATGTTTTCCTTAATGAGGAAAAATACACAGACATTTTTTCCGAGACCTTTGCGGAGGTGGTCAATCCCAAGCTTTCCGAGCCCATGGAGGCTGAGGCGGTAAAGGATTGCTTTGACACAGAGAAGCACGTCCTGTTCACCCTTGATGCTGAGCCCATTTTTGAGGACGGACACGGCACAGAGTATATCCAGAAATTCCTTATGGAGTTTATCAAAAAGGCACCCGACGTCATTCTTCACGGCGATTATTTCAGCGACTGGGACAACTGCTGTGATGTTGCAGTAATGAAGTTTGAGTATAAGGACGGCAAGCTTTCCCTCATGCGTCTGTTTGCAGAGTTTGCTGCGGTCAGGTGTGAATACTGCGACGAGGAGATCGAGCTGGAGGATATGGAAGCAGACTTCAAGGGAAAGAAGCTTCAGTGTCCTCATTGCAATGCAGCCTTTGAGCTTGACGGAGAGAATTTCAGACTCAGTATTGGTGATATGATGCTCTGTGACGGTGAGTGGGTCTTTGAAATGGGCGGTACAAAGGCAGAAGAAGCTGCAGAAGAGACCGCAGAAGAAGCTGCAGAAGAGACCGCAGAAGAAGCTGCAGAAGAGACCGCAGAAGAAGCTGCAGAAGAAACCGCAGAAGAAACCGCAGAAGAAACCGCAGAAGAAGCTGCAGAAGAAGCTGCAGAAGAGACCGTAGAAGAAACCGTAGAAGAAACTGCGGAAGAAACCGCGGAAGAAACCGCAGAAGAGTCCGAGCCTGAGGCCGCTGAAGAAACCGAAGCAGATAAAGAGGCAGAACCCGAAAAGGCTGAAGAGCCCAAGAAGCGCAAAAAGAGCAAATGGTGGATAATTCCTCTCGTAATCGCCCTTCTTGCCGCAGGCGCAGCAGCAGTTCAGTATTTCGAGGTGTTTGACATTCTCGGCTTTATAAAGGAACTGCTCGGATAAATTAAAACAGAAAACAGCTCTGATTTATCAGAGCGGTTTTCTGTCAGCCTGTCAAAGAACCCCGATTTTTCGAGATGAAAAATCGGGGGTTTTGGTATACAGAAAAAAATGAAGTGGAAAACTGAGCAGAAAGAGGAATGTTTCCATCCCCATATTGCCAGTTTTTTCAGGTTCATGGCAGCAA
>JAZSJQ010000005.1:0-14718 GCA_045534445.1 Acutalibacteraceae bacterium | reverse complement strand
GCCGACCCTTGCCGATATTATCCGTGAGCTTCTGGCTCCCGGACGCGATATGCGTGACGAGCTTCCCCCTCCCATGCTCCGCACCGATGTGCTTTCCATCGAAGACCTGACTCCCGGCATGGAATTACAGGGCACTGTCCGAAATGTTATCGACTTCGGCGCATTTGTTGACATCGGCGTTCATCAGGACGGACTTGTCCACGTTTCACAGATCAGTAATTCCTTTATAAAGCACCCCAGCGAAAAGCTGAAGGTCGGTGAGGTCGTCACCGTATGGGTGCTTTCGGTAGACGTCAAGAAACAGCGTATTTCCCTTACCATGAAGGGTCAGCCAAAGGCGGACTGATATAATGAAAAAGCATTTACTTAAAATAATTCCTGCCCTGCTGGTTGCTCTGGTCGTGCTGTTTACCGCCGCCTGCGGCGACAGCTATGACCCTGCAAAGCAGGAGCTTCATGAGGAGCTGTACGGCGACCTCAATATCCCTACAGCCAGCGCGGCAAACATATCCCTTTTCAACACGGTGCAGGCAAACTTTGCTCTTGCCTACTCACGCACTGACTCACTCAATCCCTATCGCTGCACCTCCTCTCTCAATGCGGCGGTGTCCTCTCTTATTTTCGACAAGCTCATGGTGCTTGACGAAAATTACGAGGTTGTGCCCGTCGTTGCCCGAAGCGTTTCTCAGGAGGGCAGGGACATAACCGTTGTGGTTCGTGACGGTCTTGTTTTCTCCGACGGCACCCCTCTTACCGCAAGGGACGTTGAGTATTCCTTCTATGTGGCAAAGCGTTCCAAATCAAAATATGCCTCTCAGCTCAAAAACTTCAAAAGCGTTGTGGTTGACGGCAATCACCTTGTTTTTACAATCGGTGAGGAGGATCCCTTTGCCTATATGCTTCTTGATATTCCCATTATCAAGATAGAAAGCGATGCAGGCGGCTCAATGCCCATAGGAAGCGGTAAATATGTATATATTTCCGACGAAGACTTAGGCATATTCTTAGAGCGCAACCAGCGCTGGTATGACCCTGAGGGCACCACCATCGAGCGCATTTCCCTCAACGCAATGCCCACCGTTGAAAGCATCGTTCACAGCATCGAGATAGGTACTATTTCCTATTTTATAACCGACCTTCGTGACGGATATCCCGGCAGGATAAACGCAAACTATTCTACATATGATGTAAATAATATTATATATCTCGGCGTTAACACCAACGATACGAGACTTTACAATATCGATATCCGCACCGCCATCAGCTATGCCATAAACCGAGATGAGCTTTCCACAAAGGCTTTCGGCGGCAGAGCCGTTGCCGCAACGGGACCTGTGACCACTGCCTTCAGCGCGGTCTCCTCTCTCCAGTCGGGCATGACGGTGAACGATCATTCCAGCGCAAAATTTCTTCTCTCCAACGCAGGCTATGTAAACACCGACGAAAACGGCTACACCTATGACAGTCTCGGCAACTATCTCTCCTTCTCCATTCTTGTTTCGGGCGACAACGCTCAGCATCTCAGTGCCGCCAATGTCATAGCCTCCCAGCTTTCAGACGTTGGCATAAGCTCCACCGTGAACGAGGTCTCCTCCTCGGATTTTGCCACCGCTGTTGCCTCGGGCAGCTATCAGCTTTATGTGGGTGAGTATGCCCTTCTCAATAACATGGACTTTTCTCCCCTCTTTACACCCGGAAGCGGAATGTACACGGGCTTTGAGTTTGACACCCTTGAAAGCGCCCATGACGCATGGCGTGCAGGTGTCGGAAGCCTTGATGATTACCTTGCCGCTTTTGATGCCAATATCCCCTTTATTCCCCTCTGCCACCGTCAGGGCATGGTGTGCTTCAGCCGCTCGGTCAGCGCGGAAATGCATATATCCGAAACCGACCCCTTCCACCGCATGAATGAATGGAAGGTAACGGCGGTCACGGTGGGCGAAGATGGCGAGGCTGTCTCAGGTTAGCTCTTTTTGCCCGTCCTGCTTGTGCAATTTTCACATAATACTTCGTTTCCAAGGCACAATTCCTTTAAGTAGGTGCATTGTAAATCCCTCCGGAAATGTGGTATAATGAACCGAACGCATCTAATATTCCATATCTCGTGAGCACATTTTCAAATCTTTAATTTTGCTATATTCAAATTAGGAGTGTTGTATTGTGATAAAAGGCAGTGTCTTGAGAGATGCCATCATCTCCGGCGCAAACGCTATCGAAAACAACAGACAGCGTGTTGACGAACTTAACGTTTTCCCCGTTCCCGACGGTGACACAGGTACAAATATGTCCCTTACCATGGGTGCGGCTCGCAAGGAAATGCTGACTCTCGGTGATGATGTTGATGTCACCACCGTTGCTGATAAGGCTGCTTCCGCTATTCTTCGCGGCGCACGCGGCAACTCCGGCGTTATCACTTCCCTTCTCTTCAGAGGCTTCTCTAAGGGTCTCAAGGGCCTTACCGAGGCAACCGGCACTGACCTTGCTTCCGCTCTTACCCTCGGCGGTGAGGCTGCTTACAAGGCTGTCATGAAGCCCACCGAAGGCACCATCCTCACTGTTGCAAGAGTTGCTTCCGAGCGCGCGAGAGCTGCCGCACTTGCCAGCAACAAGGCTACCTATGTATGGGACGAGGTCTGCCTCGCTGCTGAGGAGACTCTCGAAACCACCCCTGAGCTTCTTCCCGTTCTCAAGCGCGCAGGCGTTGTTGACGCAGGCGGCAAGGGCATCTGCGTAATCTTCCGCGGTATGCAGGCCGTTATCCGTGACGGCATTATGGTAGAGGCTGAGGCAGGCTCTGCTTCCGCTGAGGCAAGTGTTGACAATTTCTCCAATGTTATTTCCCAGTTTGATGAAGAGATCAACTTCACATACTGCACCGAGTTTATCGTTGAGAAAGAAAACGATAAGGATCCCCTCGAGCTCCGTGCTTACCTTGAGACCATCGGCGACTGCGTTGTTGTTGTTGATGATGATGAGATCGTAAAGGTTCACGTTCATACCGAGGCTCCCGGCGATGCTATTACCCACGGTCTTGAGTACGGTTCTCTTGTAACCTCCAAGATCGAGAACATGAGAGCTCAGAACAAATCTAAGGGCGGTGCTTCCACAGCCAAGAAGTTCGAGCGCGTTGATCCTGTCGAAGGTGAGATCGGCTTTGTTGCTGTTGCCGCAGGCGACGGTCTCAAGTCCCTCTTCGCTGATCTCGGCTGTCAGAACGTTGTTTCCGGCGGTCAGACCATGAACCCCTCCACCGAGGACATTCTCGCTGCTGTTCAGGCTACACCTGCTTCCACCGTTTTCGTTCTTCCCAACAACAAGAACATCATCATGGCTGCTGAGCAGGCTGTTCCCCTTTCTGATGATCGCCGCATAGTCGTTCTTCCCACCAGAACCATTCCCCAGGGTCTTGCCGCAATGCTGGCTTACGATCCCGATGCTGATATCGACGCAAACAGCGTTGATATGTTTGAGGCTGCAAAGAAGGTCGGCTGCGGTCAGGTAACCTTCGCTGCACGTGACAGTGAGTTCGACGGTCACAAGATCAAGGAAGGCGAGATCCTCGGTCTTATCAACGGCAAGCTTGCTCTCACCGAGAAGGATCCCACCAAGGCTCTCGTCAAGATCGTAAAGAGCATGGTCGATAAGGATACCACCTTCCTCACCCTTATCTACGGCGAAGGCATTTCCGATGCTCAGGCCGAAGAGGCTCGCAACCTCATCGAGGCAAAGGCAAAGAAGATCAGCCGCAGCTTCGAGGAAGTCACCCTCATCAACGGCGGTCAGCCTGTTTACCACTACATTCTCTCTGTAGAATAATCAGTAATTAATATGAATCAAGATTTTCGGTTACATAGCTTACTATGTAACCGAAAATTTATATAACCGCCTTTTCGGGAGAGGGTCACATATGCTGCTTGATAATATGGATATCAAAAAAATAAAAGGGGTCGGCGAAAAGCGCGCCGAGCAGTTCGCAAAGCTGGGCATTGAGAATATCGGCGCCCTTCTGCGCTATTATCCCCGCACCTATGAGGACTGGTCTGCCTCCTCCACTCTCGACGGGGCTGATCCCTTTGAAATGCCCATAATCAAGGCGATTGTAACCTCGGGAGTCTCCGAGCGTTTTGTACGCCGCGGCATGACCATATATTCCGCCACTGCCTGCAATGATAACGGCACTTATTTCAAGCTCACATTCTTCAACAATCCGTATATCAAATCCCTTCTTTACAAAGGACAGACCTATCTTTTCAGAGGCAGAATAAATTTCTCTTTCAGAACTCCCGAAATGACCTCTCCCAAGTTTCTCCGCGCTGACAAGGCAGGACATATGGAGCCCATATACCGTCAGACTGCCAATCTTCCATCACGCACCATCGCCCAGACGGTTCAGAACGCCCTTTCCATGATGAATGACGAAAGCTTTCCTGACCCGATTCCCGACCCGTTTCTCAGGGAACATGACCTTTGCTCTGCCGAGGAGGCTGTCCGCGGCATTCACCGCCCGACCGACTCCTTCCATCTTAAAAAATGCCGCGACAGGCTTGTGTACGAGGAGCTGTTGATTTTACAGCTTGCACTCTTCCGCTTAAAGGGCAAGAACAGAAAGCAGACCGCTCTGCACCTTGAAAAGGACTTTTCCGATGAGTTTTTCTCGCTCCTGCCCTTCTCCCCTACCAATGCACAGAAAAGGGCTGTGAAGGAAGCGATTCGGGATATGACCGAGGGCGAATGCCCCATGAGCAGGCTTTTACAGGGTGATGTAGGCTCGGGCAAGACCGCAGTTGCGGCGGCGCTCTGCTACTGCACCGCAAAAAACAATATGCAGAGCGCTCTCATGGCACCCACGGAAATACTTGCGGAACAGCATTTCCGCTCCCTTTCCGAGCTTCTTGAGCCTGCAGGCATAAGAGTACGGCTTTTGACAGGCTCGCTCAAAATATCCGAAAAGCGCAGGATTTACGATGAGCTTGCAACGGGGCTCTGTGACCTTGTCATCGGCACTCATGCGCTGATTTCAGATAAGGTGGAGTTTCGGAATCTCGCTCTGGTCATAACCGATGAACAGCACCGATTCGGTGTCAAGCAGCGCGCGGCTCTCAGCGAAAAGGGCAATAATCCCCATATGCTCGTAATGAGCGCCACCCCCATTCCCCGTACCCTTGCGCTCATTGTATACGGCGACCTTGATGTGTCTGTTCTTGACGAACTGCCTGCAGGCAGACAGAAGGTTGACACCTATCACATAGACAGCGGTAAGCGTGAGAGGGCTTATAATTTTGTCAAAAAGCACCTCGACGAAGGCAGGCAAGCCTATATCGTATGCCCCCTTGTTGATGAAAGCGAAGACGAGTCAAGCGAACTGGCGTCTGCTGTCGCCTATGCACAGGAACTGAGAAACGGTGCTTTCAGAGGCTATACCGTGGGACTTCTCCACGGCAAGCTCTCGGGTGCGGAAAAGGACGAGGTCATGAGTGATTTCGCCTCGGGCAAAACTCAGCTCCTTATTGCAACCACCGTTGTTGAGGTCGGTGTAAATGTCCCCAATGCGGTGCTTATGGTAATAGAAAACGCCGAGCGATTCGGACTTTCCCAGCTTCACCAGCTTCGCGGCAGAGTCGGCAGAGGGCAGTACAAATCCCACTGCATACTCATCAGCGATTTCAAGAATGAAGAAGCAATGGCACGTTTTAATATAATGAAAAGCACCAACGACGGCTTTGTAATAGCTTCGGAGGATCTCAAGCAGCGTGGTCCCGGTGAATTTTTCGGTCAGCGGCAGAGCGGTCTTTCTGGAGATGCCAAGCTTGCAGACCTTGCAATGGATACCAGAATGTTCGCAATCGCTCAGGCAGATGCGCTGAAAATAGCCGAAACAGACCCACTGCTCGAAAACGCAGAGCATTCGGCACTCAAATCGAGAGTCGAGGCAATGATAGGTGAGAGCATAACGTACTAAGATAGAATTCATATTTAGCAGAATGCTCGTCCGCAAAGGCAAGGCAACTGACGACCGATGGTCGCCCCTACAAAAAAATATATCAGAAAAGCAGATGCTTCATTGAAGCATCTGCTTTTCTGATAGCTTAATCCAGATCAAAATATACTTTCAGTGCACCGCCATCAAAATCGGAGAGATAGATTTTATATTCTCCCTTTGCAAGACGGACAGTTTCACTGCCGTCGGACTCAGCAATATCAGTACCGCTGACAGCATACACAGCCTCGCCCTTTTCATCCACAAGGGATATTGTCACAGGGGAATCTGCCTTTATCTCAGTATTGATAAAATAATTATCGCAGTATTTTACCTCGACCGTATTCCAGAGAAGCGCATCCTGTGTTTCTGCGGGAATGGGGTCCATGTGCGCTGCTGTCATATCGCAGTTAATGTTCGGGCGCATATCTGACAGTACCAAGCTGCCGATAAGTCCGCCGAATAAGATCACAACGAACATAATTATAAATACTCTGTCAAATCCGCTCCTGCGGCTTCTGTCGGGATTTTTCATGATCACCATGCCTCTGATAAAGCCTGTCAGCATAACAGCATAGGATATCATCATAAGCAAAGTGGGCAGCTTGGGGAAGATTATCATAGACACAAGCTGCAATACCAGCACGATGGAAGAAAATACCGTCATTGCTGTCGCAAGCTTCACCCAGCGGCCGTTCATCTCCTTGAGGGATTCGCGGTCGGTGAATATCTCGTACTCCTCTTCGGGCAGCGTGGGGTCGTAGGGCTTGCGCAGATAATGCCAGCCGTTGAAGGTGGAATTTATATGCTCCCAACCAAACTCGCGGAAGCTGTCCACATAACGGGGCATATCGTCGATTTTGGACTGATAGTCAAGCTGATAGCGGTATTTTATGCTGTCGTCCTTCTTGAAACGGCTGGAAAAAAGTCCGCCCTTTACAAGCTGCCAGCCCTTTTCGCTCATTTTGTTCAGGTCGTCGATCTCACGCTGATAGTTCCATGCAGCGTACATTCTGATTCTTGTCTTGTATTTTCCCATGTTTATACCCCTTCCGCATTTTCGAGCATTCTTTTAAGGCGCTCGATCTCGTTTCTCAGTGCCTCGCGCCCTGAGTCAGTCAGGTTGTAAAGCCTCTTGCGCTCAGTCCCCGGTTCGTCGGACATGATTTCACATATCCAGCCCTTTTTTATCATATTCGTGGTGGCTCCGTACATTGTACCTGAGCCGATCTTAACGTCTCCCCCCGACAGCTTTTCCGTCATCTGCATGATGCCGTAGCCGTGGCTTGCGCCCTTTGAAAGGCAGAGAAGAATGTAATAATAGCTCTCGGACATAGGCTCGCTTTTTTTCATTTTTCGTCATTCCTTTCTTTCTTTTCCTTTGACATTATGCAAGCTGAGCGTATAGCAAAAAATATGCACAGACCTGCACCGATACCTGACAGCAGGCCTAAGATGTTGACTAATGTCTCGGGCATTTTGTCAGCATGGCTTGCGATATTCATAAGACCAAGCGAGAACATGATGGCTATAAGACTGAATAATGCGGATTTGTTGATTTTCATAGTTTATGTTCCTTTCATAATGTGCTCTTTTCAAAGCTGTGTCGCATATCGATATGTCGGCTTACGACACTATCATATCACGACATATGTCGTCTGTCAACATAGTTTTGAAAATTTTTTGCAAAAAATAAATATCCTAAACTGAATATATGCGCCGCTCATTATTAGGTGAGAAATATTTTTAAAATCCCTATAAAATATTTTTTCACCTATTGACACAAAAATAATACCTGCTATAATAAATACAACAAACAATGGGAGGCGGTCACAATGTCAAAAATTATCAAAACCTGCCCTGTCTGCAGCGGCGATTTGTTTATACCGGTACTGCAATGCGAGAATTGTAACCTGGAGTTGAAAGGTCATTTCGACATCGATTATATTTCAGACTCTGGTAACGCTTCAAAAGTCCAAAAGCTTAAACAGAATTTTGAAGGATTGAATGGAGATCAGCTCCTTTTCCTTGCGACCTTCCTCGAATGCGAGGGAAAACTATCTGGCTTACAGGATGATTTGAAAATCAATTATTTATCCGCGAAGAAGGCACTGGATGAACTTCTGAATGTGCTGGATTTAAAAAAAGACGCTCCCTCCAAAAACGAACAAACCAACAAATCAAACACAAAAACTAAACGCACCAATAAATCAGGCAAAATGGAGGTTATCGAAATGAAAGGCTGGAACGTGGACAAAAACAGTATCAAAGCTTCTGAGATCATCAAGTCAAAGTTGAAAGAAACAGGCGGAAAAGCAACCGTACCTGCGTTGACCACAGGAAAGGAATACGAAGTCCTTGTTATTGAGGAGGACAGATTTTACTGTAACGAACTCATTTCCTCCCCCAGATATAACTTCGGCGTGTTCGATGCTATCGTGGAACTTCTTAAAAATTCCGATAATGGCTCCGCAAAAAAAGGAAACGGTCGTTTAGCCAAGCTCGGACAACCGGGCTGTGAAGAAAATACCGTTGTAGGCTGCATAGCAAAGTATATAAATAAAAACGATGGAGATACCGTTGATGATCCCGTTTTTGTTATCGCTGCGATCCTTGATTGGGCAGGAATCGCAATAAACGGACGCGGTAAAATAACATTGACAGACGAATATAAATCCAGATGTTTTGAAGCCGAGCTTCTTGAAAACGCTGAGACAGCAAGAATTAAATATGGATATAATGCTACCTATTATTTGCAGATGATCAGGGAGCTCGGTGGTGTTGGTACTGCAAAAGCTTTGATCAGCAAGTCCATAGCCGGGAAGATTCCCGATGGTTATTCAAAACTTGTCGCATACGGCGGCATCGATCTGTCGATGGAAGCCTCTGTGTGCAATCCGCTGTATAAAAGCCTGTTTACAGACGAAGAAATCCAATGTTGCAAAGAAATGACACATTAAATAACGATTAAGCGGAAATAATAATTCTTACGCAACAACATATAATCAAAGAGCCGCCGCAGAAATTAAAATCTGCGGCGGCCCTTGTTATTTATTGTTCTTTTGATATATAAAGCGGCTTTATCTTCTTTCTGTAGAGTCTTGTAAAGAATATAAGTGTGAACATTACGCTGACTGCCTCAGCCGCAACAAATGCCCACCATACATTGTGAACACTGCCCGTCAAACTGAGGAGGTATGCCACGGGCACCAGCACAAACATCTGACGGCAAAGGGAAGTGATCGTTGCATATATTCCGTTGCCCATAGCCTGGAAAGCACCAATAAGGATTATGCACACAGCCGCCAGAGGGAAGTGGAAGCTGATTATGCGCAGTGCGGTGGTTCCGATTTCGAGGAAGCTGTCGCTGGGATTGAATATGCTCAGCAGAATATCGGGTATCAGCTGGAATACCAGCAGACCCGTTATTGTGATTACCCATGCAGCGCAGAGGGCAAATTTCAGCACCTTCTTTATTCTGTCAGGACGGCGTGCGCCGTAGTTGAATGCGACTATTGAGATAGTTGCGTTGTTGAGTCCGAACATGGGCATGAAGAAGAAGCTCTGGAGCTTATAGTAGATGCCGAAAACGCCTGCGGCGGTCTCGCCTATGTCCTCAAAGCCGAGGAAGATCTGGTTCATGCTGAAGTTCATTATGGAGCTTATGACCATCATTATTGACGAAGGAACGCCTACAATAAGAATGGGCTTTATGCTGCTCCAGCGGGGCTTGATTGCATCAAGAGAAAACTGTATGTCGGGGTTGCACTTGAGATTGAATATAACCGCCATTATTGCTGCAACGCACTGACCGATGACTGTTGCCACAGCCGCTCCTGCGATGCCCATTTCGGGGAATATCCACCAGCCGAAGATAAGCACAGGGTCGAGAATTATATTGATTATCGCGCCTGTTCCCTGAGTGAAAAGGGTGTAGATCGTTCTGCCCGATGCCTGAAGAAGGCGCTCGCCAAGTATTTCAACAAAAATTCCGATGGTGAAGATACAGCAGATGGAGGTATAGCTGACTCCGCAGTTAACAGTCGCCGCCACATCCGACTGCATGGCAAAGTAGGGTCTTGTGCCGAATATGCCGAAAATAATAAACGCAATGGTGATTATACCCATAAGGAATATGCCGTTGCCCGCCGCAGAATTTGCCTTTTTGCGGTCGCCTTCGCCAAGCGCCTTGCTCAGAAGGGCATTGACACCTACCGCAATACCTGTGGAAAATCCTATCTGCAGATTCTGTATGGGGAAGGCAAGAGACAGCGCTGTCACTGCGTTTTCGGAAATCTGGGATACATATATGCTGTCAACTATATTGTAAAGCGCCTGCACCAGCATGGACATTACCATGGGTGCAGCCATGGTAAGAAGAAGCTTTCCTATGGGCATGGTCTTCATCTTGTTCTCCCTGAGGTCGGGAGTCTTCACTGCGGTACTCATCTATGTCAGTCCTTTTCTCATTTATCAAACGAAGTTATTATACGTTAATTCGACCAAATGTGCAATAGAAAATATGGCGGTGTTGAATTTGCCGCTGTCTTATGATAATATATTATGAGCAAGACTTTTGCGCAATAATGAAGTGAAAGGATACTGACTATGATAAACGACCGTTTTCCTGCATATAACGGGAATGCTCCCTATGCTTTCATCAGCTATGCTCATGCCGACAGCGACAGGATCTATCCCATAATCACGCGCCTTTACAACGAAGGTTATCGCTTATGGTATGACGAGGGCATTGAGCTTTCCAAAAACTATGCCGCCGAGATAAATATTCATCTTGAAAATTGCAGTATCTTTATCCTTTTTGTTTCAGATACAAGCGTTACACGTCCTGATGTCATAGATGAGTTTGCCTACGCCAAATCGCTGAAAAAGCCTATGCTTTTCATTCATCTTGACGATATCGACATCTCCTCCGCAGATGCCGCCATGCGCGGTGAGATAACCACAAAGCAGGGCATTCTTTGGCACGCTCTTGCAGATGAGGAGCGTCAGCGCAAGCTGCGAGATATGCTTTTTGCCTGCGTTGGCGATGCCCCTGAGGTTTCCGTCCCTGTCCCTGCTGAGAAAAAGGCAGATGCAAAATTTTCTCTTCTGCAGAAAGCCTCTTCTTTTATGTCTCTTCGGGAATATCCAAAGGCATATGATGCCTATTCTGAATTTGCCGCACAGTACCCCAATGAATATGTCGGTCACTGGGGCATGGTGCTTTCCGAAACGAAGAATTTCACCGATCTTTCCATAGGCTCTGCCACCTTTGATTACATTCAGAAGCACTCTGCAAAAGCCATATCCCACGCTCCCGACTCCGAAAAAGAGGAGCTTTCCTCCGCATGGAACTGCTATGCAGAAAAAATTGCGGCAGTTCGCGCAGCGGAAGCCAAAAAGGCCAGGCACTCCGAGGTTAAGAAGGGCATATCCAAAGTCGTCTCAGAGGTTATTTACTGTGCCTTCTTTGCTGTATCTTTCCTTTGTCTTGCTTTTGATCTTTTAATTTACGGAATTTCAGGTGCAACTTTCTGCACGCTCGTCGGCTGGCTGGCAGTGGGCATTATTATTGCTGTCATCATGAGATTTTCCCGCAATTCACGTCTTATGGCTCTTATGCCGAAGATTCTGTGCATTGCTTCCTCAGTGGCGCTTCTGCTCCCCATTCTGTTTGACTTTACCGTTTTCAGCGATGAAATGACTTCGGATGATATAGGATTCAATCTGCTGTTCGTCGGCATTGCTGTTCTGATTATCGCAATCGGCATAATTATTTCAAAGCTTCTCAAAAAGAACCTGCCCGAGAAAAAAGAAAAATAGTCTGAATTTTCCCATAATCAAGCCATTGCAACCTGCGGTTTACATTTTGAACCTTAAAAATGCTGGCGCATTTTTGAGGTTCGTGTACACTTACAGGCAGTAAGGAGGTAGTCTTATGACACTTGGAAACAAGCTTTCAAAGCTCAGAAAAGAAAACAACATCACTCAGGAACAGTTGGCTGAAATGCTGGGAGTTTCCCGTCAGTCGGTCAGCAAATGGGAGTCGGATATCGCCTTCCCGGAAACGGAAAAGCTTATAAGGCTCAGCGATATTTACAACTGCACCCTCGACTATCTGCTGAAAGAAAATTCAGCAGAAACCGAGCCTGCCCTCTCCCCTGTTGATGCACACTCCGACGGGCTTACCATTCATATAGGTCTCGGTTCTTTTATATTTGATAAGAAAAGCGCAAAAACGCTTTTCGGCCTGCCCCTCTGGCACATATGCACCGATCCCAAAAAGACCGCAAAGGGAATATTTGCATTAGGCTTTCGCGCAAAGGGCATTGTCTCCGCAGGATTTCTCTCAATGGGCGTGATTTCTTTCGGTATGCTGTCCCTCGGTGCGCTGGCGCTTGGCATGGCATCTCTTGGAATTGTTGCCGCAGGCGCGTTTTCCGCAGGAATCATCGCCTTCGGTGCAATATGCTTTGGTCTCCTGTCTGTCGGCGCTGTCGCCATCGGTGAGTTCTCGGTCGGTGCTCTTGCACGGGGGCATTATTTCGCTCTTGGCGATGATGCGAAGGCTATGGTTGCGGTCGGTAAGTCCTTCGCCGATGGAAGCGTCTATAAATTCCTTGGCGAAAGCAACCCTGCTGTCCTTCACCACGCCCTCAGAAAACTTGGCGAGATCGTTCCTTGGATGTATCGCTGGATCGTTCCACTTCTCCGCGCTTTTCTCGGCTGATTTCTGTTGACACCTTTCTTTGTTATGCACTATAATCAAAGTAATATCGGAGGTGTTTGTCTTGAAAAATAGGATTTTTATATTTATCGCGGCTGTTTTTATTCTGTCACTTTTCTGCGGCTGTGCCTCGAATGACGATGCCGCAGATGCCTATGCACCGAAAACGATCTCCCTTTCCGACGTGCTTTCTGAAGCCTTCAGCACTGAAGGAGCATATGCCGATGAGCTCGGTAATGGCTATAATTACAGCTATCATGTGCCCATGCTCCTTATCGATTCTCCCGATGCCCGACGCATAAACAAGGAGATGGAAACACTGCTGATGGATTGTATCGATCAGGAAATGGAAAATATGGATATGCAGTGCAGTCTGACCGTTCCACAGTGCGGCTATTCCGCTTATCTGAACGGCGATGCTCTTTCCATTGTGTTGTTTATCCACTCCGATTTTGAATACAGTGAATATGCCTGCTATAACATCGATGTAAGAACAGGAAAAGAGCTGAGCAACGAGGAGCTTCTCAGCCTGAGCGGTCATAAATACGAGGATTTCCTCGCAATCCAGAAGGCTGCTCTTAAGCGAGGCTTTGAAAGCCTCTACGGCAGTGACGACGGCGGCAGCCTTTATAACGATATGCTGTCTCTCACTCTGTCAGAGGATAACATCACCCTCGATTGCCCCGTGTATTTGGGATCCGACTGCGAACTGCGGCTGATTGGTAAGATCTATTCCTTCGCAGGAGCAGATTATTATTTCTATCCCCTTTCAGCAGGAAATGAGTCTGAGCCTTTTGTCACCGAGATTCAGACAAGGATAAACTGAATATGGATATAATAAAAGCCGCCCATCGGGCGGCTTTTTACTGTTCTTCGGTCTTTCGGTTTAAAGACTCAAGGTCACGGACTATGTTGACAATGTGCGCATACTGCTCTTCGGTCAACCCGCTTGCGTCAATAGCACTGTGGGCATTTCTGCCAAGAAGAAAATCGGTGGAAACTTTGAAATAGTCTGCAATCTTGCACAGCATCTCAATAGAGGGCAGAACATTGTCGTTCTCCCAGTTCGACGCACACTGCTTTGTTACGCCCATTTTAGCCGCAAACTCGACCTGGCTGATACCTCTCTGTGTGCGTAGCTGTCTGATGTTTTCACTAAGCCCCCACAACATATCCATTCCTCCAACGGTCAATTATTTATGTACTATAGTAAAGTGATTCTTGACATTTTCTGAATACTTAGTATACTTATAATTGACTGGTATAGTGAATCTATTTAAGGAGGTATTTACCGTGAATGTTAATTCTGATCATGTATTGAAAATTATTTATGATGCAGCAAGGAATACACCTGATAATTATGTGATTTCAGTTAACATCGGTATTCATGGAGATGAAAGAATCAATGTTTGTGACCGTTTAGTTAACTGCGGTTTTATTTCTAATGTAAACTACATAGGAAAAGATAAAATACAATGCCAAGTATCATCAAAGACATTTGATTATTTTTCTAATAAAGGAGGACTTTAATTATGGGACAAAAAGTACAGGGAACAAAAATGGTTGAAACAGTAGGAGGCAGATCTGTCCTCTGTTTAGCTAACAAGCAATTAGAGGATGACATTAACAAAGCAATCCAAGAGCTTGCTAAAGAGAAAAAAACCGTATTAAACGTAACTCATAATGGAATCCGAAGGGCAATGGGAGGCGTTTTGTGGGTTGCATCCGCAACTATTCTTTGGGAATGTGATGCAGATTTAATCCCAAAACCTAAAACTCCGGAAGATATCGCGCAAGAATTACTAAAAGAAGGTTATACCAAAGAAGATGCCATAAATACGCTGTGCAGAAAAGCAGGCTTGAGCCGAATAGATTCAGTTCTTGTGATTACTAAATTTAATTTCCCCTCAAAATCACCTACTCAAAGCTGTAACGAACACAGTGAATGCGATAATTGTGGTACTGCTAATAAAAAAGGAACGCGTTATTGTATAGAATGTGGAAGTAGACTTTG
>JAZSJQ010000082.1:0-3359 GCA_045534445.1 Acutalibacteraceae bacterium | reverse complement strand
GTCGGGTGCTAGTCCCATTGTTAAAATTTCACAAGTTTTTGACGAAAATTTCTATGTTCGGATCACCGAAATCAATCATCAGCATCAACGATATCGGTGTAATCCTCAGCATAATCGGCGTTCTCTTCAGACGCCTTCTGAGATGCATGAAGGTTCTGTCTTGCTCTGCGCAATTCGCCCAGTCTCTGGCTCATATAATCCTCAGTTCTTCTCAAGCACGCCTCGGCAAAATCTCTTGCGCCCTTGCGGATCTCACGGGAATTTGCTCTTGCCTTTGCTTCCTTCTCAGCGGCAAGCTGAGTTGCCTGACGGACTATATCCTCCTGATTCACCATCTGACGCGCACGCTCTTCAGCCTTGCGGATAATGGTCTCTGCCTCCTTACGGGCATCGTTGAGTATCTCACTGCGGTTCTTGACTATGGACTGAGCCTTCCGTATCTCCTGAGGAAGCGCCGAACGCATATCCTCTGTTATCTCACGCATTTCCTCAACATTGATCATTGCCCTGCCGCCGCTCATGGGCACTGTTTTCGCATTATCGAGCAGCTCTTCGATCTCCTCAATAAGCTCTTCTACACTCTTCATCGTTCTCTCAACTCTCCTTTGCGCCTAATCTTTTTGCTATTTTCTCGCACAGGTCAGCAGGTACAAAGCCGGAAATATCCCCTCCGAAGCTGGCGATCTGCTTGACCACGCTGGAAGAAAGGAACATATTCTCAGCACTTGTTGTCAGAAACATTGTCTCAACCTCGGGGTTGAGCTTTCTGTTGGCAAGCGCCATCTGGAATTCGTACTCGAAGTCGGAAACCGCTCTGAGACCTTTGACTATCACATTTGCGCCGAGTTCTTCTGCAAGGTCTGCAAGCAGTCCGTAATGACAGATGACCTCCACATTGGGCAGATGACCCGTCACGCTTTCAAGCATATCCACTCGCTCTGTATCTGTAAAAACCGCGCTCTTACGCGGATTGTGCAGCACTGCAACGACAACCCTGTCAAATATTTTTGATGCTCTGTTGATTATATCAAGATGACCTATTGTAACCGGGTCAAAGCTGCCCGGACAGATTGCCGTTCTCATATATTCACCTTATTCCTTTATCGCACGCCTGCGATACATAGTAATCTTGGTTTTTCCGTAGACATAGGTTCTGTCTATGACAAACTCCACAACACCCATGAAGGATTCGGGGAGCACCCTGTCCTTGGGAGACTCTACGCACACAGTGCCTGTCACAGACATATGCTCTACCGCCGATTTGATGAAGCTGTCAAGTTTTTCGTCCGCGTACCGCGGATCGATGAAAGCTATATCAAATACCTCTTCACTGTTTTTAAGATAGCTTACAGAGTCGGACTGAACCACTCTTGAACGATCCTCAAAGCCGCAGGCGGCAACGTTTTCACGCACTATTGCAGCCGCCTTCGGAGACTGGTCTATGAAGAGTGCGCTTCGGGCTCCTCTGCTGAGAGCCTCAAGCCCCAACTGTCCGCTTCCGGCGAACATATCAAGCACTCTTCTTCCTTCTATTGAAAACTGAAGCGCGGAAAACAGTCCCTCCTTGACTCTGTCTGCAGTCGGTCTGACATCGAGGGTTTCGAGCGTTTTCAGCTTTCTTCCGCGTGCTGTTCCTGTAATGATCCTCATATCATTTCTCCTTTGGTTACATAAAACATATTATCACAAAGTATTATGGTTGTAAAGTGTCTATATTATGTTTATCCTGTTTTATTTTGTATCATTGTCCCGATACGCAAGATAAACTGCTCTTGCCGCTGTTTTTGTCATGCCCGGAACAGCCGCAAGCTCCTCCTCCGAGGCATTTTTTATTGCAGTTATTGTCTTGAAATGCTTTAAAAGTGCCTTTGCTCGGGTTTCTCCTATGCCCTCTATGGCAGTCAGCGATGAACCTGTGATACCCTTTGAGCGTGTCTTGCGGTGGTAGGTTATGGCAAAGCGGTGTACCTCCTCCTGAATTGTGCCGATAAGAGTAAACACCTGGCGGTTCTTAGCTATGGCAACTTCCTCTCCCAGCGCTGAAATGGCTCTGGTGCGGTGCTTCTGGTCCTTTACCATGCCGAAAACGGGAATATCGAGTCCGTAGGAATCGATTATGGGCTTTACTGCCGCAACGTGCTGTTCACCGCCGTCGAGAAGGATAAGGTCGGGCAGAGTGCCGAAGCCCTCTTCACCCTTGTGGGCAAGGTACTCATCCAATCTTCTTGTAATGACCTCGCGCATGGACCCGTAATCGTCCTGCCCGTCGAAGCCTTTTATCTTGAATTTTCTGTAGGCACTTTTAAGGGGCTTTCCGTCCCGAAAAACCACCATGCCCGCGACATTTGCTTCTCCTGCGGTATTTGAGATATCGTAGGATTCTATATATTCGGGCGCTTTCTTCAGACCCAGCATACGCATGAGATCATCGAGAGTTGCTGTCATATCTCCGAATTTACCGCGCATAATAGATAGGTGCTCAGCCGCGTTCCTGCGACACATCGCCACAAGCTCCACCTGATCACCGCGCATGGGTACATTCAGAGTCACCTTTTTGCCCTTCTTCTCGGTGAGCCAATGCTCCAGAAGCTCTGCTCCCTCAGGCTTTAAGTCGATATATATTTTAGGAGCAATGCGGTCACGGGAAGTATAGTAACGTGCGATAAATTCACCTCTCAGGGCTTCGGGCGCAGGAGGTTCCTCAAATATAAAATGCTCCCTCTCATAAAGCCTGCCGCCGTAATAGCGCATTATCTCAACACAGGCGGTATTGCCCGATACTGCCGCGGCTATGACGTCCTGCTCCTCCACTTTTGTCATTACGACCTTCTGCTTTTCTCGTATCTTCCTTATTGCCGCTATTCTGTCGCGGAGCTTTGCGGCTTTCTCAAACTCAAGATTCTCTGCGCACTCCTCCATCTGTTCTGTCAGCACTCTGACGGTGGTATCGGCATCAGATCTGAGAAAATCCAGTGCCTGAGACAGGGCTTCACCGTACTCCTCCTTTGTAATGTTCCCCTTGCAGACACCCATGCACTGCTTTATGGAGTAATTAAGGCATGGTCTTCCCTTCCCGAAATCTCTCGGAAATTTCCTTGTGCAGGTGGGAAGACGGAATATCCTGCACGCCTCGTCCACCGCCTCTCTGACAGTGGTTCCCGAAGTGTAGGGTCCCATATAGGTCGCTCCGTCATCTTCTGTCCTGCGCACCATTCTTATGCGGGGATAATCCTCCTTGGAAACTCTGACATAGCTGTAGCCTTTGTCGTCCTTCAGAAGAATATTATATTTCGGCGAGTGCTGTTTGATAAGCGAACACTCACGCATCAATGGCTCGTAATCTGAATCGGTTACTATAT
>JAZSJQ010000038.1:0-10021 GCA_045534445.1 Acutalibacteraceae bacterium | reverse complement strand
ACACGTCTGAACGGCGCCTCAACGAAGCCGTACTTGTTAATTCTTGCAAAAGTAGCAAGGTAGGAAATAAGTCCGATGTTCGGTCCTTCAGGAGTCTCGATAGGACACATACGTCCGTAGTGGCTGTAGTGAACGTCTCGGACTTCGAAGCCTGCACGGTCTCTGGTCAGACCGCCGGGACCCAGAGCAGAAAGTCTTCTCTTATGAGTAAGCTCTGCAAGGGGGTTGGTCTGATCCATGAACTGGGAAAGAGGTGACTGACCGAGGAACTCCTTGATTGCGCTTGCAACGGGCTTGGAGTTGTTTATAAGAACCTCGGGGCTGATCATTTCCTCGTTCTCATCGTTTGCTGCGTTGAGACCCATTCTTTCCTTGATGGTTCTCTCAAGACGTGCAAAGCCGATTCTGAACTGATTCTGGAGAAGCTCGCCGACAGAGCGGATACGTCTGTTGCCGAGATGGTCGATATCATCAGTGGTACCAAGACCGTTGGCAAGACAGAGCATATAGTTGATGGATGCGAAGATATCATCAATGATGATGTGCTTGGGAATAAGGTCGTCGCGGCGGTTCTTAAGAGCTGCCTTGAGCTCTTCCTCGCTCTCGCAGGAATCAAGGATCTCCTTGAGAACGACTGCACGTACCTTCTCGGTGATGTTGCACTCCTCTGCTGCATCGAAGGATACATAGGGGGTGATGTCAACCATGCCGTTTGAAAGGACTTTTACTTCCTTGCCTCCCTCGAGGGTGACAACTGCGGAGAATACGCCTGCTGCATCAATCTCTGCAGCCATTTCTCTTGTTACAACTTCACCTGCGTCAGCGATGAACTCGCCGGTAAAGGGGTTTATTACGGGCTGAGCAAGAGTGCAGCCTGTGATTCTGCCTGCCAAAACAAGCTTCTTATTATACTTGTATCTGCCGACAGCGGAAATGTCATAGTGCTTGGGGTCGAAGAACAGACCCTTGATGTGAGCTCTTGCGCTTTCAAGTGCTGCGGGCTCACCCTGCTTGAGCTTCTTGAATACCTCGATTACAGCTGCCTCTGTGTTTTCGGTGGTATCCTTTGCTATGGTAGCTCTGATTCTCTCATCATCGCCGAAGTAGTCGATGATCTCAGAGTTGGAGCCGAGATCAAGGGCTCTTATAAAGGTGGTGATGGGGAGCTTGCGGTTCTTATCGATTCTTACATAGAATACGTCGTTTGCATCGGTCTCGTATTCGAGCCATGCGCCACGGTTGGGGATGACCTTTGCTGCAAGAAGGGGCTTACCTGTCTTGTCATAGTTCATCTCAAAGTAAACACCGGGAGAACGAACGAGCTGGGAAACGATGACACGCTCAGCACCGTTGATAACAAAGGTACCGCTGTCAGTCATGAGCGGGAAATCGCCCATGAATATCTCCTTCTCGCGCTCATTGCCGGTCACTCTGTCGCGAAGCAGAGCGGTGACATGAAGCTTGCCTGAATAGGTTGCATCGCGGAGCTTGCACTCCTCGACGGTGTACTTTGACTGATCCTCAATTCTGTAATCGGTAAAGTCAAGTACAAGATTGCCGGTGTGATCGGTGATTCCCGAGACATCATTAAGGACTTCCTTGAGTCCCTTCTCTCTGAACCACTGGTACGAGTCCTTCTGGATCTCGATGAGGTTGGGCATCTGCAGCGGCTCCTCGATCTTCGAGAAGCTCATTCTGGTTGTCCGTCCCTGTTTGACCTTTTTGACGTTAGCCATAAACCAAGCATCACTCCTTCTAAAGGTTGAAACGCCGTTGTGCGGAAATTTACGCCCTTAACGGCAGCCGGGCATAAATTTTTGCCGTCATCGCGTGTGGAAATATTAGGGTAAATGTGGATAACTTTTGTTTATCATAACTAAGATTATTTGCATTTCCGAAATTTTGGCTTGCCGGACCGCAAGACGTCAAATTCGAAAAGGGGCATATAAACCCATTATGATTAGCCCATGAATTTTACATCATTTTGAAGTGCATGTCAATAATGACTTTCATATTTGGGACAAGTTTGGAGTTATCGGCAATTTTTGAATGTTAGTTTTGTGCATAAAGCACATATCTCTAAGGCTATAAATGAAACCTCAGCAATGCATGACACTGCTGAGGTTTCATTATTTATCACACAGGATCATTCACTACACCTACAAAGAGAGGCATCCGCGCATCACTTGTTATGGCAAATATAAAGGGGCGGTCAAGGATAAAGTCGATCTCATCGCCTTCGATATACCCCCCTAAGCCATCCACCATAAGGACGGTGTATGCCGCAGCGGTACAGCCCTCTTCATCTATCATGACCCTTGCATCGTGCTGAGCCTTTCCCAGCACATAGTATCCATCGTTATCCGATGTGACCATGGGAGAAAAGTCAGACAGCTCCACATCAAAAATGTCGGTTACGCCGAGAGCTTTAAGTCCCTTTGAAAGCTCAATCTGAGAAGAAACATCAAATTTCGGCAGAGAAAGATTTACAGTCAGATGCTTGCTGTTCCTTTCTTCTCTGTCTGCTGTTATGAAATCTGTCAGCACGTTATCGGAAAGCAGATCTGAGGGGGTATAGCCCTCGTCGGGAAGGATAAGCCACATATTTGAATTTTTTTCCAATCCCAGGCACACAGCCCCGAAATTGTCCCCCCAATAATATTCCATGTAATTTGTGCTGTTCATGAAATCGCAGAGGATCTCGCCGCCGTCAGAACGGTAAAACGTTCCTGCTTTTGTATCTCCTTTATTGAACCTTTCATGCCACGGTGCCTTGAAATAAACAGTCGAAGCAAGCGCCAGCACGGTTTCCGGGTCAAACTCTATATTCGCCGCCTGATCTTTCAGCAGACCTCCTGTCTGTTCATTGAGCCAGCTCTGCAGTGCAAGATCGTAATTCGGGTCTCCCATAGTTCCGCTGTATGCAGAGGCATAATACTTTTCCGAAATGCTTTTCATTGTGTCCATATTGTATTTAAAGTCATCGGAAAGCCACAGGGAGCTTGCAAGTATACTCTTTGCCGCGCTGTCGTTGCGGTAGCTTCCGTTCCACACTGCCGAGGCATTTTCATAAAGAGACTCCATATCCTCTGCACCCAGCAGTGAAAGGATCTGTGCTCGGCTGCTGCCGTCAGTCACCTCCGCAAGCATGGAGAGTGCCATGTATACATTCACAGGTGAATATATTTTATTTTCAGTATCTGAGCCTGACAGAAACTCTCCCATGCTTTTTTCAAGGAAGCTGTCAAGGGTATGCTCATAGCCCTGAGCTTTCGCTGTCTGTGCTCTGTAGTCATTCCACCACTTCTCGTATGCCTCATAATATCTGTCGTAATCACATTCTCCGTCTGTGAGGTAATCTTCCTCCTTCGGATAGTCGCTCAGCACGGGATATACGCTTTCTGTTACCGCATATTCTGAATGAAGATTTGTCATGGGGCGTATTCCGTTATCCACAGGCTGTACAGGATTCGTATTGCCGCTTTTTGGGGTTATCAGTAAAACTCCCGAGATAATTGCAATAACAAGAACTGCGGCAACGGCAGATATCCGGAGAACTTTTCGCGAGGGTTTGGAAAATTTATGGTTTTCCGCCTCTTCGATGATATCGTTTCTGATATCCGTTATGCTGTCAAACAGTTTTTCGCTCTTCATATTGAAATGCCCTCCTTTTCAAGTTTAGCCCTGAGGCTTTTTCTCAGCCTTGACAGCTTCTGCGCAGTGTTGTTGGGAGTTCTGCCGCAGGCGGCGGCAAGAGTGTTTACTGTCTCGCAGAACCAGTATCTCCGCACAAACAGAGCACGGTCATCGCCATTGAGAGAATCAAGCCAGGATTCTATTATGGAAGTAAGCTCGGCGGTATCTGCCTCCCTCTGAACTGTATCTGCTGAGGGTATGCAGTCACTCAGCTCGTCAAACAGAAGATCTGCGCCGCCTCGGCGTTTTTTTGCACCGCTCGCCCGACGGCGGCTGACGGACATATTTCTTGTTATCCTTCCAAGAAATATTCTCAGAGAATTGGGCACATGAGGCGGAATACTGTTCCACGCCGCCAGATATGTATCATTGACACACTCCTCCGCGTCCTCTTTTACTCCAAGAATATTAAAGGCAATATATCGGCAGAAGCCTCCGTATTTGCTGTCCGTTTCCGTTATCGCAGCTTCACTGCGCTCAAAGTACAGGCTGATTATCTTTGAATCTTCCATTTTTGTTCCTCCTTCCGTAAAGCCTAAAAGCGCTTTCACCTATAAAGACGCAAAACAGTTTAAGGTATGACACTTCTTCTGTTAAAAAATGCCGCTCGAAAATGAGCGGCATTTTTTATGTTTTGATACAGCGATGATTTCGCCCTCTCTATTTCGTCTCGAATGTGGTCTCCCCGAGCTTCTTCCTTACAAGCTCAGACACCTCGTCAAACACAGGCTGGAAGCGGCAGGCACAGCCGCCGCACTCCTCTGCGTGCTCGCAGGTATAGCCGTCGGAAAGACATCTTGAAAGATTGTATGGTCCTTCCACTGCCTCGATGACATTGTAAAGAGATATCTCCCCCGGCTCTTTTGCAAGCTTATAGCCGCCCTGGGCACCCTTTATGGACTCTACAAGTCCGCCGTTGCGAAGCTTTCTGAGGATCTTCAGGGCAAAGGTCTGAGAGACCCTCGACTTTGCCGCTATATCCTCAGCGGAAAGCTTGTCTGTCTTTGAAAGGCAGTCCACTATTCTTATTGCGTAATCCGATTCAAGTGTGATATGCGTAAGAACACGCCCCTTTATTTAAAATCAGGAGTATCCGCGAAGCTTGTTGCTTCTGTTGGGGTGGCGAAGCTTGCGGATAGCCTTTGCCTCGATCTGTCTGATTCTCTCTCTTGTTACCTTGAACTCACGTCCGACCTCTTCAAGAGTGCGGCATCTGCCGTCCTCAAGTCCGAAGCGGAGCTTGATGACTCTGGTCTCACGAGGAGTAAGAGTTTCGAGCACTTCCTCCATCTGCTTCTTGAGCATAATGTTGGAAACTGCATCATCGGGAGTTGTTGCATCGTCGTCTGCGATGAAATCGCCGAGGTGGCTGTCCTCCTCCTCACCGATAGGTGTTTCAAGTGAAACAGGCTCCTGTGCAACTCTCAGTATCTCACGCACCTTATCCACCTGCATTCCCAGATACTCTGCGATATCCTCGGGAGTGGGCTCGTGGGCGTTCTCATGGAGAAGCTGGCTCTTTGCACGCTTTACCTTATTGATGGTCTCTACCATGTGAACGGGGATTCTGATGGTTCTCGCCTGATCTGCAATGGAACGGGTGATAGCCTGTCTGATCCACCATGTTGCATAGGTGGAGAATTTGAAGCCCTTTGTATAGTCGAACTTCTCAACTGCCTTGATAAGACCGAGGTTACCTTCCTGAATAAGATCGAGGAACTGCATTCCTCTGCCGAGATATCTCTTTGCAATAGAGACGACCAGACGGAGGTTTGCCTCGGAAAGTCTGCGCTTTGCGGCAGCATCGCCGTCCATTATTCTGATCGCAAGTTCAATTTCCTCTTCTGCAGAAAGAAGAGGCACCCTGCCTATTTCCTTAAGGTATGCCTTTACGGGGTCATCGATAAACACGCCGTCAGAGCCGTAGTCCCCTGTGTTCTCAGCGTCTTCACCTGTTGAAATATCAAAGTTCACGTTCTCGATAGCGATATCCTCGACAACGTCCTCAATGATCTCAATGCCCTGCTGCTCCAGCTTGTCATAGAAACGCTCCATCATTTCGGGAGCGATATCAACCTCTCCCAGCGCATCCATGATTTCCTGGTTTGTAAGACTTCCCTTGCTCTTACCAAGCTCAATGAGCTCTTTTATGGCTGTTTTTGCATCGTGCTGTACTGCCATATGTATCTACTTCCTTTCCCTACTCTCAGTTTTTCTTATCGTTATAATACAATCTTCTGCGGTCTCTGATACGTCTGATGATTCTCGTCATTTCGCACCAGCGCGAGAGAAACTTATTTTCAATCTGTTTGAGACGCTCTCTTGTAATGCCAAAGGTTTTCTGCGTTGCCTCGAGGCTGTGTTTCTTTCCACCGCCAAGTCCGTACCTGTACGCCAGCACATTCTTTTCCTTTGATGTCAGTCTGTCGTCAATGATCAGATATTTTTCCAGCTCTTCCCATTGAACAAAACTCCAATAATGCTCTCCTGTCTCCGTATCAAGCTTTGCATAATAGCCTTCAGTATCATCGACAATTTCAATGCCCATTGATACGATCCTTTCGCAAAAACCTTTCATCTGCTCATCGCTTACTATCAGGCCGCGAACAAGATCAAGAATTTCCATCTTGGTAAGCGTCCCGCAGTCCTTTCCGAATTCGATAAGCTCGCGAATCTCAGTCTTAAGATCTCTCATAAAACCTCCTTGCCCACCCTATTGCTTCTGTGTCTTCTGCCGTCTCAGTGTCTCCAGATAATCCTTCAGTTCCTGAGCTGATGCGGAAGATGCTTTCTCCGGCGTCATTTTGTCCGCCTCGTGTACTAAATCATCCCCAAGATGTGAGAATTCCTCCTTTGTCATTCTCGTGTTCTGCGTTGTATTTACTATCCGCACAAGTGAGCTCATTTCAGTGTCAGTCAGGTGCTCGGTCATGCTCGTGAATGTCGGTCCTATGCCGCTTTCTATCTGCTTTACGATTGCCGAGTACAGTGTCCTGTTGAAGCTCGTGACAAACTTTTCCTTGGGAAGCTTGTCTTTTATGAGCGGATAATAGTCGGGATTTTTGAAAAGGCAGGCTATAATCTCTTCCTCTATCCTTGCCGCCTTTACATTGCCTCGCCGCTCGGTATTGACCTCATCGGCACGGCCTGTTGCCTGAGCTGAGAGTTTACGGAATTCCTCCCTGCTCTCGTTTTCGTTTTTTTTGCGTGTTTCTTTCTTTATCTGTGAGAATATGGCGCTTTTCTCAACGCCAAGCTCGGTTGCTATTCTTGAGGTGTATATATCACGCTCGATGGAATCAAGGGTTGACAGCAGCTTTGTGACTTCCTTTAAGAAATTCACTCTGCCTGCATCTGTTCCCATGTCGTGCTTTGAGCGTATGCTGTCGATAAGATACTGCGTACCGCTGGAGCTTTCGGCTATGAGCTTTTTGAATTTCTCTGCGCCGTACTTCTTTATGTATTCGTCAGGGTCCTTGGCGCCTCTGATGACTACGACCCTTATTTCAAGCCCCTCCGCCTGCATTTCGGGAATGGAACGCTTGATGGAATTCTGTCCCGCTTCGTCACCGTCCTGAGCGATTATGACCTTTTTCGCATACTTGGCAATAAGCTTCGCCTGCTTGCGCGTGACCGCGGTACCCTGAGAGGCAACGGCATTGGTTATGCCTGCCTGATGCATGGCTATTGCGTCCATGAATCCCTCGCAGAGGATTATCTCATCGCCCTTTGAATTCTTAGCAATGTTCATGCCGTAGAGGTTTTCGCCCTTTGTGTAAACAGGGCTTTCGGCAGTGTTTACATACTTGCCCCCTGTGGCTCCCGGTTTATATACTCTGCCGCCGAAGGCTATGACGTTCTTCTGAAGGTCGATTACGGGGAACATTATTCTGTCGCGGAAAAAGTCGCAGGGCTTGCCGTAGCGATTCTGAAAGGCAAGCTTGGCTGTGATTATCTCGTCTCCGCGGTAGCCGAGGCTCATAAGGTGCTTGCTCAAAGCGTCCCATGAATCGGGGGAATAGCCTACTCCGAAGCGTTTTATGCTTTCGTCGGTCATGCCTCTGTCATGGAGATATTTAAGAGCATCTCTGCCGCCGGGGGTATAAAGCTGCTCGTAGAAAAACCGCGCGGCGGCTCTGTTCTGCTCGAAAACTCTGCGGCGGATATTTATCCTGCCTGTGTCCATGCCCTCTTCGGGCACGGTCATTCCCGCCTTGTCGGCAAGGAACTTCACAGCCTCCATGAAGTCGAGGTTTTCCACCTGCTCTATGAAGGAAATGACGTCGCCGCCCTTCTGACAGCCGAAGCAGTAATATGAATTACTGTCGGTGTAGATGTAAAAGGACGGTGTCTTTTCAGAATGAAAAGGGCAGAGTCCCTGAAGCATTCTGCCCGAACGCTTTAATGTTATGTATCGGCTCGCTATCTCGCCAAGGTCGCTTCGCTCGGATAGCTCCCGTTTGAAATCGTCGGGTATTGCCATAGTCTCTGCCTCCTTTCAAGATTTGTATTGATTTTTACTTATCCCAGCCCTTTGGTATGAACAGGCGGTTGAATTCGCTTATTGCAAAACCGTCTGTCATGCCTGCTATGTAGTCAAGGACTGCCCTTTCCGTGCCCGATTCCTCTATTATGGGTGCAAATTCATCGGGGATAAGTTCAGGGGCATTCATATAGGTGGAGAAAAGGGTCTTTACGAGCATTTCCGCTCTGCCCTCCTCTGCCTTGGCTACGGGATTCTTATACACAGAGGCATACATGAAATCGTGAAGATGCATGAATGCTGCCCACACATCATCAGACATTCTTATATCCTCATTTTTGCTGTTTTCGATAACGGAATTTATCATCGTGTCAATTCGCACCGAGTGGCGGTTTCCGACAACGGCGCTCACATCAGAGGGGATATCCTCCTCTTTCAGTATTCCTGCGCGAATACTGTCGTCAATATCGTGGTTGAGATAGGCTATCTTATCAGCAAGTCGCACTATCCTTCCCTCGGGAGTAAATGCCTCCTTGCCCTTTGTATGGCAAAGTATGCCGTCACGGACTTCCTTTGTAAGGTTAAGACCCTTTCCGTCCCCTGCAAGACGTTCGACCACGCGGACAGACTGCTCATAATGAGTAAAACCGCAGGAGGACACGTCATTCAAAGCCCTCTCGCCTGCATGACCGAAGGGAGTATGTCCAAGGTCGTGCCCCAGAGCGATAGCCTCTACAAGATCCTCATTGAGCCTCAGGGCTCGGGCAATGGTTCTGCCTATCTGGGCAACCTCAAAGGTATGAGTCAGGCGGGTTCTGTAATGATCGCCCGACGGTGCCAGATAGACCTGTGTCTTATGCTTGAGTCTGCGGAATGCCTTGCTGTGAATTATTCTGTCGCGGTCGCGCTGGAATACGGTTCTGATATCACACTGCGGCTCGTCGATATCTCTGCCGAAGCTGCAGTCTGCAAAGGTTGCCCACTCGCAAAATATCAGATGCTCGTTTTTCTCTGTTCTTTCACGAATTGTCATTATCCCGCCCCCTTAAAAGGTCTTCTATGTACTATATACGCATCAAAAGGCGAAATCCCTTTATTTTTTTGAAAAAAATTTTTAAATTTTATAAAATTCGCAATTTCCCTGTATGACCGACACTTTTCCGAAGGTTGCATCGGCAAGCTTTTTCTCAAACTGCGGAAGGTTTTCGGGGGCTATATGGAAGGATATATCCACCTCTGCTCCGAACTGTGAGTCATCTATTATACCTTCGTTTTCGGGGATAAGAGACGAAATCCTTCCGTACTGGTCGTAGGAGCAGGCAAGTGTGCAATTTACACACTCACGCATTATCTGAGGCTCTGCGGCAGTAAGGGCAAGGGAGGCAGCATGGGAGTAGGCGCGTACAAGACCGCCTGTGCCCAGCAGTATACCGCCGAAATAACGGGTCACGACTATTACCGCATCGACTATGCCGCTTTTGGTAAGAACGGACAGCACAGGCTGCCCTGCGGTACCCGAAGGCTCACCGTCATCGGAATAACGGCTCTGGTTATTTGCTCTGAGATTGTAGGCATAGACATTGTGCCGTGCGTCCCAGTGCTTTGATCTGATGGAATTTATGAATTCCACTGCTTCTTCTTCGGTGGTAACGTACTTTATATAGCCGATGAAGCGGCTGCGTTTTTCCGTAAACTCCGCCTCGGCATCGTGCTTTATGGTTACATATTCCGACATTCTTCCCTACCTCCGAAAACGACAAATAAGGCGGTGCATTGCACACCGCCTTTGCCGGTCTTCAAAATATTAGTCGAGATTGAAGCGCTTCTTGAATCTGTCTACAC
>JAZSJQ010000037.1:0-18120 GCA_045534445.1 Acutalibacteraceae bacterium | reverse complement strand
ACCACAACAACCACCAAAGCACCCACTACCACAACAAAAAAGACGACGACCACCACGAAGGGCTCGACCAAGAAGACCTCTTCCACAAAGAAAACTTCTTCCACCTCGGGCACGACCACCACAACAACGCCAACCTCCGCGCAGGTGGTGCAGGGTCAGGTGGCAGGCGGATCGGTAACCTTCAAGGCATCAAACAGCAAGAGAGTTCCTGTGGGAAAAACCACAACACTGTACCTGACTATTTCCGATATCAGCGGCAACTACTCAACAGTGTTCACTGTTGATGATACAAGTGTTGTTTCTATCGAAAAGATAAACAATCAGAGCGTAAAGGTAACAGGCATAAAGACCGGCTCAGTAGTCATCACTGCGTATATTGAGGGAAGAACAGCCCAGTATACCCTTGCGGTAGGAGATGCCCCCCTGACTCAGCCTACCTCCGCTCCAACTGCTGTGGGACCCGAGAACACAGAGGATATTCCCGAGGAGCCTGCCATTGAAGATGAGTTTGAGCTTGATCTGTTCTCTACTCCCGAGGATAACCGTCTTGCTGAGTACATGGAAGAAGCTCAGCAGACCAGTGCAGGCGATATGCTTCTCGGAATAATCGGCTTTGCGGCGATATTTGGCGGCTTTGGCGTGGTGCTTTCCGTCATCTTCAGGAACCGCTCCCCGAAGCTCAATCTCTATCCCGGCTCACGACGCAGATTCAATACCAACGGTGCAGTGGGCGGCAAGCGCAGAAAGCGCCTTCTTCCCGACCATTATTACAGAAGTAACGATAAATTCTGAGGTGATATAATTTGGCAACGCCTCCCGAACTGCTGCGTAATTTTTGTATCGTAGCACATATTGACCATGGCAAGAGCACACTTGCCGACCGAATTCTCGAAAAGACAAGCTCCGTTTCCGCACGAGAAATGGAGAATCAGATCCTTGACAGTATGGATCTTGAGCGTGAGCGCGGCATAACCATAAAGGCTCGTGCTGTAGCCCTCAACTATACCGCTAAGGACGGAAAGACCTATACCTTCAATCTTATCGATACCCCGGGTCATGTTGACTTCAATTACGAGGTCAGCCGTTCTCTTGCTGCCTGCGAGGGCGCAATACTGATAGTCGATGCCTCTCAGGGAATTGAGGCTCAGACCCTTGCAAACACCTATCTTGCAGTTGATGCAGGTCTTGAGATTCTTCCCGTTATCAATAAGATCGACCTTGTTTCTGCTGATCCGGACAGATGTATTAAGGAAATTGAGGATGTAATCGGCATACCTGCTGAGGACGCACCCAGAATATCCGCAAAGTGCGGCATAAATATCGAAGATGTTCTTGAAAAGATCGTTGAAGTCATACCTCCTCCCGAGGTTGACAGAGAAGCACCTCTTCAGGCAATGATATTTGACAGCTACTACGATTCCTACAGAGGTGTTATCGCTTATGTAAGAGTCAAGAGCGGTACAGTCAAGGTCGGTGATACCATCCGCATGATGAATACAGGCGCAGAGTTTCAGGTCGTTGAGTGCGGCTTCCTTCGTGCAATGAGCCTTGACCCTGTGGGTGAAATTGCTGCAGGCGAAGTTGGCTATATTGCAGCTTCCATAAAGAGCGTAGGCGATGCGCGCGTCGGTGATACCATTACCAAGGTTGACAATCCTGCCGACGAGCCCCTGCCGGGTTATCGCAAAGTTAATCCCATGGTATATTGCGGTATTTATCCTGCTGACGGAGCAAAATACGAAAATCTCCGTGATGCTCTCGGAAAGCTCCAGCTCAATGACGCAGCGCTGACCTTTGAGCCCGAAACCTCTATTGCACTGGGTTTTGGCTTCCGCTGCGGCTTCCTTGGACTTCTCCATATGGAGATAATTCAGGAGCGCCTTGACCGTGAGTTTGATCTTGAGCTTATCACAACCGCACCCAGCGTTATTTACAGAATATACAAGACCGACGGTGAGTGTGTGGAGATCGATAACCCCACAAACTATCCCGATCCTGCACTTATTGACTATTCCGAAGAGCCTATTACCGATGCACATATATACACTCCCGCTGAGTATGTCGGCAACATAATGGAGCTTGCACAGGACAGACGAGGTGTGTTCAAGGGCATGGAATACATTACTCCTGATCGTGTTGATATGCATTATGAGCTGCCTCTTAATGAAATAGTCTATGACTTTTTCGATGCAATAAAGAGCCGCTCAAAGGGCTATGCTTCCTTTGACTACGAGCTTAAGGGCTACGTCCGCTCAAATCTCGTAAAGCTCGATATTATGCTCAACGGTGATATCGTTGACGCACTGAGCTTTATTGTCCATGCAGATAAGGCATACCCAAGAGCAAGAACTCTTGCATCAAGACTCAAGGAAAATATTCCCCGTCAGATGTTTGAGGTTCCCATTCAGGCGGCAATCGGCGGCAAGATAATTGCCCGTGAAACCGTCAAGGCAATGCGCAAGGACGTTCTTGCAAAGTGCTACGGCGGTGACATTACCAGAAAGAAGAAACTGCTTGAAAAGCAGAAAGAGGGTAAAAAGAAGATGCGTCAGCTTGGCTCCGTATCCGTACCCTTCGAAGCATTCATGGCAGTCCTCAAGCTGGACGAAGAATAATAAAAGTTTTGCTCGCTTTTTCAAAAGCGGCAGGATTCAAAAGGACAGAGTCCTTTTGTCGGGTGTTTGAGGGGAGAAGCCCCTCAACTAATCATACTTTTCCAAATGCGTGCCCTCGGCACGCATTTGTTTTTAACGAGGTGAAATGATGCAGCCCATTGGAATTTATATTCACATACCCTTCTGTGCCTCAAAATGTCCGTACTGCGACTTCCATTCGGGCAGAGCATCAGAAGAAACAAAAACAGCATATACCAATGCTCTCATTCGTACAATTTCCGAATATGAGCCACAAAATATATCTGCCGACACTATCTATTTCGGCGGCGGTACCCCTCCGTTGCTGGGTACTGAAAATCTTCAGCGTGTGCTCGAAAGCCTTCACCAAACATTTTCAATTTCACAAAATGCCGAAATAACCATGGAGGCAAACCCTGCCGATGACCTTTATGACTTTTTCACTGCCATGAAAGCATCGGGAGTCAATCGCATATCCATGGGACTTCAATCGGGCAATGATAATGAGCTTCAGCTTTTAGGCCGCAGGCATACTGCCTCGGATTGCGAAAAGGCGGTAAGAGACGCAAGGCGTGCAGGTATGGAAAATCTCTCTCTTGACCTTATGCTGGGCATTCCATCCCAGACTTCAGACAGTCTTGCCCGAAGCGTTGATTTCGTTTCCTCTCTAAATCCCGAACACATTTCCGCATACCTTCTGAAAATCGAAGAAGGAACACCATTCTGGAAAAATACTCCTGAAATTCCTGATGACGATACAAGCGCAGAGCTTTATGAGCAGTGCGTTTCACTCCTTGCGGACAAAGGCTACGCCCGATATGAAATATCCAATTTTTCAAAGAAAGACAGAGAAAGCCGTCATAATCTGAAATACTGGAATGCTGAAGAATACATCGGTATCGGCGCATCAGCCCACAGCTTTTTTAATGGCAGACGCTTTTACTATCCTCGCAGTACCGAAGGATTCATAGAGAGTGCAGCTCCCATTGATGACGGCGAAGGCGGCAATGAGGAAGAGTATGCAATGCTTCGCCTTCGCCTCTCTGAGGGTATTACGGAGGAAGGCTGGCAGCAGCGCTTTGGCACTTTTATACCGCAGGGCATAAGAGAAAACGCCAAAATTCCTCAGCTTTCATCATTGCTCGTTTCTGACGAAAAGGGAATTCGCCTCAAAGACGACGGTTTCCTGCTGTCAAACAGTGTGATTTGTGCACTGTTAACATAAAATAAGCATGAAATTTGTAGGAATAAATAATTATAATGTTGTAACTTCCTAAATGAAAATCGGTGTGATATAATAAATTAAAATTTATTAAGGAGCGATGCACTCATATGCAGAAGATAAGAATACTTTGCGATACTTCTTCAGATATTTCCAAGGAGCTCGCAAAAGAGCTTGATATAGAGATGTTTCCTATTCCCGTGACATGGGGCGAAAAGAGTCTCGAGGACGGCGTTGATTATACATATGAAGAATTCTGGGATCTGCTTGACACCACAAAGGTCATGCCTTCAACCTCCCATATTCCTCTTGATACTACTTCAAACGCATATCTCAAGGCTTATGAGGACGGCTGCGAGGCAGTTATCCATGTAACAAACAACAGCAAGAACAGCGGTATGTTCAATACTGCAAACATTGCAAAGAAGTTTTTCTTTGAAGAGCATCCCGAGGCAGAGGGTAAGTTCAGAATCGAGCCTGTTGATTCTCATACCTTCACCCTTGCTTATGCACTTCCCGTAATTTACGGTGCAAGACTTCGCAACAACGGCGGCAGTGTTGACGAGATCCTTGAGCTTATGGATGAAGTCGTCCACAGAGCAGAGATATATATGGTAGTATACGATCTGAAGTTTGCGAGAATATCGGGCAGGATCAGCGCAGCCTCTGCAATTCTCGGAGGCGCACTGGGTATCCGTCCCATTATGAGCATGATCCACGGCGAAACCGAAACTCTCGAAAAGCTCCGCGGCGACAGCAAGGTGGTCCCTGCTCTTGTAGAGGCTGTTAAGGAGAACATGGACCCGAAGTTCAATGAGTTTGCTGTTGTTCGCGGCAGACCCGAGGAAGAGGCAAAGCTTCTTGAGAAGGAAGTCGGCAAGGCGACCAAGATGAAATCCATGGGCATCTTCAAGCTTGGAGCAGCAGTCGGCATCAATGTCGGTCCCAAGGCAATGGCTGTCATTATCCTCGGTAAGGACAGAAGAAAATAAGTAAAAAAGTAAAAGCCGTGAGCAGTGCTCACGGCTTTTTTGCATCGTATAATGCCTTACATCAGAAAAACTCTCGCAACAATAAAGTAGATAAGCAGAGAAACGGTATCAACTATAGTTGTAACAAATGGACTTGACATAATGGCAGGGTCAAACCCCAGCTTTTTTGAAAGAATAGGCAGAGTACAGCCTATCATCTTTGCAAAAACGACAGATATGAATATGGAAAGGGAAACCGCCAGAGCAACTATAACGGTAATATTTTTATCACCGCATATAAGACGGTCGAAAATCATGATTTTCGCAAAATTTGCAGCTGCAAGAGTAGCACCGCAAAGAGCACCGACCCTTACCTCCTTCCACAGTACAGTGAAAGTATCCTTGAAATCGATCTCGTCAAGGGAAAGGCTTCGTATGATGGATACTGCCGCCTGACTGCCTGTGTTTCCTGCAGTGTCCATAAGGACGGGAATAAATGCCACGAGGAAAACAGCACCTGTGATCATTGCGGAATTGGCAGAAATTATTATGCCCGTAAAGGTGGCGGAAACAAGCAGGATGAGAAGCCAGGGAATTCTCTTTTTCCATGTTTCAAAAACGCCTGTTCGAATATATGTCTTGTCGGAAGGGGAGATAGCCGCCATTCTTTCGATGTCCTCGGTAGCCTCCTCGGTGATAACATCGATAGCGTCATCAACGGTGACGATACCGACGAGCCTGCCGCTGCCGTCAACAACGGGCATGGCAATAAAGTCATATCGGCTGAGCTGATTTGCGACCTCTTCCTTGTCGTCGAGGGTGCGCACGGAGATAACACTGGTCTCCATGATATCCTCAATAAGAGTGTCCGACTCGTTTACAAGGAGATCCTTGGCGGAAACAGTACCCTGAAGCACACGGTCATTGTCGGTGACATAGCAGGTATAGATAGTCTCCTTGTCAACACCCGTTCTGCGTATCCTGCGGATAGCATCGCGGACGGTGAGATCCTTTTTCAGATCAACATACTCGGTGGTCATGATACTGCCGGCGCTGTCCTTAGGGTATTTCAGCAGATCATTTATGGAAGCGCGCATTTCGGGAGAGGCGTGACGAAGAATTCTCTTAACCACATTTGCGGGCATTTCCTCGATCATATCGACAGCGTCGTCCACGTAAAGCTCATCCAGCACCTCTTTAAGCTCAGAGTCGCTGAAGGAGCGGATAAGCTGCTCCTGAAGCTCAACGTCGAGATATACAAAAACCTCGGCGGCAGGCTCTTTGGGAAGAAGCCTGAAAATAATGAGCAGCTGAGAGGGTGAAAGCTCCTCAAGAAGCTCGCCGATATCGACAGGCTCTTCTTCTTCAAGAATCTTTCTGAGCGTGACATACTTCTTTTCGTCAAGAAGCTTCTGTGTCAGCGCAAGCAATTTAGTATCTTCCATGTCTTTTCCTCCTTTGCGTTGTGTTTTGCTGCAGGTAGGAAGCGGTGACAGGAAGCCGCGTTATCAGGCGGAATATCCGGGCAAGCGACACGGCACGCAGAAAAAGCGGCGTGATCGTGGAGGCTCAGGTTCCGCGCTTATACTGCCGGGCTTCCCTGAGCAACTACTTCCTGCGTCCATATCATTCACCTCTTTTTTCAGTAATTTTTGCTTTGGGCGCAATTACCCGTGCATATTAAAAATTATATCACAACAAATTCTTGTTTGCCACAGAAATTGCAAAAAAAATAAATATTTTGAAAAACATATAAAGAGGTTTTGCACCACTTGAAGTTTGCGTAAAATGTGGTAAAATATAGATGCAAAACTACTTAGGAGGAAGATTCTCTTGGCACTTACCGTTTCCGACATTATTGCGATCGATGCAGAAGGCATCACCTACATCAACGAGGCAAAGCAGCGCAGAAAGCTTCTGTTCAACAGCTGTCATCAGTACTGGGTGCGTCAGGCGACCGAGAATCCCGATGCATTTCTTACATGGGACGGCTATCCCGTGCCTCCCAATGAGCCGGGCAACGAGAATATAATCGGACGTCACAACAATATTGCCGATGTTCCTTACTATGACTTCTTCTATGAAAATCATGTAAGATTCTACATCGAGCAGAAGCACGGCCTTTTCCACAGCCAGGAAAAGAACGAGCAGGCGTTCCTCGCAGTTGAAGAGCAGATAAATGCTTTCGGCTGGAGAACCTACAACGCAGGCTAAAATTTAGAGAGAAAAAGGAAGCCTCCTCGGAATGGGTGAGACTTCCTTTTTATTTTGAGAAGATCAGAATTTATTGTTTTGATCAATAAGGTACTTCATAACATGATATTTTGACGGAGCATCTTCAAAACCGATGGATTTATACAGAGAATAGCCTGAGTCAGTAGCTTTGAGCTCTACAAAATCAAGCTCTTCTTTTGCTGCCTCATCAAGCAGCATTCTGAGCAGCTTCCCTGCAAGCCCCTTTTTTCTGTATTCGGGCTTTGTGTAAACATTCAGTACCGTGCCTGTTCTGCCGTTTATAAAGGTCGGATTTGATGGCTTTTCCGTAATGCATAAGAAGCAGCAGCTTATAATTTCGCCGCTGTCACGACACACAAAAGCAATGAGATCATTGTTTAAGTGCTTCTGAAAGTAGGTGTAAAGATTCTCAGAAATAAGTGCTGATTTACCCTCGGATAATTCCCCGTAATCTTCAATAAGGTATGCCTTTCTCAGTTCGACCAAAGCAGGTATATCATTTATGTTGGCTTTTTCAAATATCATTTCAGGTCACCTCCGACCTTTTTTCACGATCTGTGTCTTTTATGTTCTGGTCATTGCCGCTTCCTTTTGCAGTGTTGATGGATGCAATCAGAATACGTCGAATAGTGCCGCATTGATTATAAAGATTAATCGCAGTTTCTCTATTCAGAATATCGGACTTTACAAACAATTCAAGCCAATATTCCGTTTCGTAGCATTCCTTCAAAGCAATTTGTAATTTTGCAATAAAGTCAGGCTTCCCGTGGGCGTAATTTGCTTCATGAATGTTGGCACCGATTGAAGTGGCTGAATGTTCCAATTGATTTACAAGGGAATAATGACCTTTGATGGTTTCGCAAAGTTTGATGATTTTAACTGCAAAGTTTGTTGAGAGATCCCGAAGTTTCGATTCAGCCATATAAACACCGCCTTTCTTATGGCAATTATACCGTATCAATCAGAATATTTAAAGTGAAATATCCTTCGGATGTGAAATAATGACCTGCGGTCATTGTGAAATATTCAGTGTGCCACCGAATGTGAAATGAAATAAATCCACTCACGCCCGCAGGCATTTCACACGCCGCAGGCGTATTTCACGCGCGAAGCGCATTTCACAAATCCCGCAAGGGATTTATTTCGTTGAAAAGAAACAACCTTTGTCTGGTAGACAAAGGTTGTTTCTTTTCTGGTGCTGCTGGTCGGACTCGAACCGACGGCCTGCTGATTACGAATCAGCTGCTCTACCAACTGAGCCACAACAGCATTTTAGCCTAACCATGATACAATAAATAAAAAATCTTGTCAATATATATTTGCACCCGAAAAACACATAATATAGTAATAATAGCTCAAAAAAGCGAGCTGTACATACAGCTTTTCTGCAACGAGAGCATCACAATGCTCTTTATTTTTTCGAGTATTCGGTGTATAATATCTCAGTTATGTAAATAAAAAGAATTCAGGTGTTAGATGTATGGCAAACGCCCCACAGGAAAGACTCAGAAATATAGCAATAGTTGCCCACGTTGACCACGGCAAGACCACCCTTGTTGACCAGCTTTTGAAGCAGAGCGGTGTTTTCCGTGAAAACGAGGTCGTAGCCGAGCGAGTAATGGACTCCAACGACATCGAGCGTGAGCGCGGAATTACAATACTTGCAAAGAACACCGCCGTTATGTACAACGGCGTAAAGATCAATATTGTCGATACCCCGGGTCACGCTGACTTCGGCGGTGAGGTAGAGCGAATCCTCATGATGGTTGACGGCATTATCCTTCTCGTTGACGCATTTGAAGGCTGTATGCCCCAGACCCGTTTCGTGCTCAAAAAGGCTCTGGGACTTGGCAAAAAGGCTATAGTCGTAGTCAATAAGATCGACCGTCCCATGGCAAGACCTGCTGAGGTGGTTGACGAGATAATCGACCTTTTTATCGACCTCGGGGCAGATGACGATCAGATAGAGTTCCCTGTAGTATATGCATCGGGACGTGATGGCTATGCATCTCTTGACGCATACGAAAAGGGAGAAGATATGGTTCCTCTCTTTGAGACCATTCTCGAGACCATTCCTGCACCCGTAGGCGATCCCGAAGGACCTGCACAGGTGCTGTTCTCCAATATCGATGCAGATGAGTATGTAGGCAAGATCGGCATCGGCAGAGTGGAGCGCGGAACCATAAAGACAGGTCAGCAGATGGTTCTCTGTCATACAGACGGCACAAATCAGAACGTAAAGATCGGCAGACTCTATCAGTTTGAAAACCTGAGAAGAGTTGAGGCTCCCACCGCTTCTGTCGGCGATATCGTTGCAGTATCGGGCTTTGTTGACCTCAATATAGGCGAGACCGCCTGTGATCCCGAGCATATCGAGCCCCTGCCCTTCGTAAAGATAGATGAGCCCACCGTTTCCATGCTCTTCATGGTAAACAACGGACCCTTCGCAGGTCAGGACGGCAAGTATGTCACCAGCCGAAATATACGCGACAGACTTTTCAGAGAGGTCGAGACCAACGTTGCAATGCGCGTTGAGGAGACCGAGTCAGCAGATACCTTCAAGGTATCGGGCAGAGGTGAGCTTCACCTTTCGATACTCATTGAGAATATGCGCCGCCAGAACTATGAGTTCATGGTCTCCCGTCCTCAGGTAATATACAAGTATATCGACGGTGTCAGATGCGAGCCTATGGAGCTTCTTATGATCGAGGTTCCCGAGGATTACGTCGGCGCTGTAATGGAGAAGATATGCTCAAGAAAGGGCGAGCTTCTCAATATGGATACCCGTCAGTCGGGCATGAGCCATATGGAGTTCAGGATCCCTTCCAGAGGACTCATGGGTTACCGTTCCGAGTTCCTTACCGACACCAACGGTAACGGTATAATGAACCATATTTTCGACGGCTACGAGCCCTTCAAGGGTGAGATAGTCCTCCGTCAGCAGGGTAGCCTTATAGCCTTTGAAACAGGCGATTCCAATGCATACGGACTTTTCAACGCACAGGATCGAGGCAGAATGCTCATAGGTCCCGGTGTTCCCGTATACGAGGGCATGATAGTCGGCTATGCACCCAAAAATGAGGATATCATAGTAAATGTCTGCAAGAAGAAGCACGTTACAAATACCCGTGCATCAGGCTCAGACGAGGCTCTGAGACTTACCCCTCCCACCATCTTCTCCCTTGAGCAGGCTCTTGAGTTCATCGCAGATGACGAGTTGGTGGAGGTAACCCCCAAGAATATTCGCTTAAGAAAGCTTCTCTTGACAAAGGAAGCACGCGTAAAGGCAATGAACAAAGCAAAATCAAATCAGTAAAGGAGAATAACAATGAGCAAAGAAAACATGAATGCAATCCCCGAAGAAGAGGAATTTGAGACCCTGACCCTTTCCGATGAGGACGGCAACGAGATCGAGTTTGAGCTTATGGACGTTATCGAGTATGACGGCAATGAGTATGCGGTTCTTCTTCCTCTTGAAGGCGCTGACAACAACGGCGTTGATGAGGTAGTTATCCTTCTCGTTGAAAGCGAGACCGAGGATGAGCAGTTCTTCACAGCAGTTGAGGACAGCGAAGTTGAGCTTGCAGTTTTTGAGATATTCAAGGAGAACAACAAGGACACTTTGAATTTTGTGGACGTAGACTGATAAAATCCGAGGTTCCTGCCGATGCCGGCAGGAACCTCGATTTAAAACGGAGAACAGAAAATTGAAGTACATAATAATCGATCTTGAATGGAACGGTACTTTTTCGGGAAAGCTGGGTCATTATTTCAATGAAATAATTGAAATAGGCGCAGTCATGCTCAATGAAAAATTTGATGTTATCAGCGAGTTTTCCGTGCTGGTATCGCCCAGATTCAATAAAAAGCTGTCGGGCAGAGTAAAACGCCTGACCCATATTACAAACAATGAAGTGTCTCAGGGCATGGATTTCCTCAGGGCATACGACCAATTCTGCCGATGGGTGGGAGAGGGAGACAATTGCGTGATGTCTTTCGGCACAGGCGATATCCTCGTAATAATGGAAAATCTTGAGGCATACGGCAAGGATAAGACACTTTCCTTCATGAAGCGCTACTGCGACCTTCAGCAGCTGTGCCAGATGGAGATGGAGGTTGAAAGCGGTCAGCAGCTCGGACTTTCCGCCATGGCGGAAAAGCTTGGCATCGAGGTGGGTGATATGGATATGCACCGAGCCCTTGATGACAGCATAGTATCTGCGAAATGCCTCAGACGTACCTTCAAAAAGGAAAATTACGATGCTCTTTCAAGGATAGCTGACAGTGAGTTTTACCGTTGGATTACTTTCAAAACTGTTTCCATATGCGACCTTACGAATCCCCTTGTAAAATTGTCCATGTTCATGATGCGGTGCCCGAAATGCGGAGTGGTGCTCAAGCGAAGCTCAGCGGTATCGCAGAAGAGCCGCGGGTTTGTGGCACAGTACTTCTGCGGAATGTGCGGAAAGAGATTTACAGGCAAGCACTACATAAAGCTCAAGTATGAGGGTATTGTCAGCCGATCGACCCTTACGGAAAACGGTGTTTCCGAGAAAAAGGAACAGAATGAAGATGCGTGCGAAGACGCATAAAGAGAAACAGCCCCGATATTTATCGGGGCTGTCTTTTTATCTTGCATCAGTAATAGAAGAAAATATATTTATTGATAATGCCGCGCAAAGTGCCTGAAGAGTCGGTAACGGAGCGGAGAGAGGCATCGAGAAATTCCTTTATCTCATGAAGCTCGTCCTCATTCAGGGTGTGGCTGCTGAACCGTGCCTTCAGCGCAAGATTCTCTATCCGCTCGGAAGGAGCGGTGCCGCCGCACTTACTCAGCAGCAGGATATAATCCCACATTGCCAGAGCACGGGAATTTGCGGTGCCGACTTCAATACGTTCACTGCGCTTTTTTATAATGATATTGCGGAGCATCGGCATTGAGCACAATATGACAAGCAGGATCAGGGAAATAACCAATGGTAAAACAGGGGAGCCTTCGCACTTTTTGCTGTTTTCTGTGTTGATATTGCCGCCGAAAGAGGGTCTTGTGCCGTGCTGTGACGGAGAGGCAGAGGGCTTTGAAGCCGAGGTGCCGCCCGACACAGAGGTTGAAGAGGAGAGGGGGCTGTCTGAGGCAGAGGGGACGGTGGTTCCTTCTGAGACAGGCTCCTGAGAAGATTCTTCAAAGGAAACAGGAGTGGGGTCGATGGCGACCCAGCCCCGATGCTCGTCATAGTATTCCACCCATGCATGAGCGTTGTCGCTGAGTACAGAGTTCCATTCATCGGCGCGGCAGTATGCCGCATAGCCTGAGACATATCGGGAGGGTATCCCCAGCGCGCGGAGCATTACCGCCGCAGTGCTCGCAAAGTGCACGCAGTAGCCGCTGTCGGCGTCCGACAGGAACCACAGGGCAAAATCCGTATTCCGAGGCGAACCCTCGGAATTGAGAGAGTAATCTGCGCTTTCTCGGACAAAATCACATACATTTTCTGCGGTGAGCGAAACATCAAAAACTCTGCCGCTGCTGTATTCCTCGAGGGAAATAAGTCCCTCGGAAAGTGCTGTTTCACGAAGTACACGGGCAGTATCATCTGGAATATCAAGGTAATTGTCAAAGACAAATCTGCGGTACAGAGGAGGCACATAAAGGTCATTTTCCGTGTTGGAGAAAAATGTGCTTTGATTGGGCGCGGATCCAACCGTGAGGGAATACTGATGCAGCTTTGCGGTGTTTTCAATATAAGAATCCCCCACAGGGACACAGCCCGAAGGCGTATCGGCAGTAAAATACGGCAGATAAATAACGGGACAATCGTAGGTGGTTTTTATCTCTGCGGTAAAGCCTGACTGAGCATTGATAGGCTCTGTAAGAGGAGAGTGCATAAGCTCGGTGACTCTTTCGTTTTCAGAGTCAGGAAGGGGCAGCCATTGGTTGTTCTTGTATCGTCCGTAGGAAATTCCGCGGAAATAGACAACGGAAGATTCTGAGGTCGTATAGTAAGAGAAAACTGACATTCCCATTTTGTATTGCGGGATAAGCCCCGAGAGGTCAACGGTGTCATCCTTTAAAATGGCTATGGGAGATGCGGCGGTCTGACCGCCGTCAATAATCCCCATGTCATAGCCTATATCCCGGAAAAAGTTTGCGGTGGCAACCGTTGCCTTTTTCAGAAATTCAGGTCGGCTGTTTTCGCCGGGGTTCACTATAAGCGCTGCAGCCAGCAGAAAGGCTGCTGCAGCAGGAAAGAGACACACTGACTGCCGAGCCCCTGCCGCTGTGTCCATTCGGCGGACTCGCTGAGTGAGCACAAGCATGAGCATGGCGAAAAAGCAGAGAATAACGGCAAAGACCTTCGGCGGCTTGTCAAAAAACATACAGGAATAAAAGACAAGTGCCGAAGAAGCAGAAAGCACGAGCCACAGAGGGCGCCGCTTCACAACAGTCCATGCAGTGAGAAAAGACAGTATGGCGGCAAGAAGCAGGGCAAATAACGTGACCGATGCACCCTTGCTGAGTAAAGCCTCGTATTGTTCCTTTGTAATAAATATTTCAGAGGTGTGACCGTAGGTGTAAAAGAGCCTTATAAGACCGTCGTGACAGGCGGAGAATATCTGTCTGCGGAAAATAAGGATAAGCAGAAGGACTGCGCCGTAAAAGCAGAGCCTGACCGTGAGCCTGAGCTTTTTGGAAAAATAAAGCACAGCACCTGCCGAAAACAGAATACATCCGATAATCGTCAGAGCATGATTTATGGGGAGCTGCTTTGAGGATACGGCACAGTATACAGTGCCGAGGGACAGGGAAAAGGCATAGATAAATGCAGCCGCATAGGGCAGAAACGGCTCTGCGCGGTCAAGCAGCCCGGCGAAAAAAGCCTTGCTCTCTCTTATAATGCGCATAAAGGAAGCAAGGGCATTTTTGAAAGGTGAACCCTTCATTTCTGCACCTCCCCTTTTATATGTATGCGTCGTCCGATGCCGTCAAAGGGGAATTCTGTGATTGAGGGAAGAGGCGATGAGACAGCCACCGAAAGAACCTCTCTTAAAAACTGCTCAAAGGAAGCCTTGTCAGAAACCGTAACGGATATTACCTTTCCCGACCCGGGACTTAAAAACCGAATATCATGGGTGATGTCAAGCAAAATAAGGTGAAGTGACAGCCATGCGGTGCGGTCGAGTATAAGATCGAGCTCAGAGGATATGGGAACAAGGTCGAGAGTTATAAGAAATATACCGCCGTCCTGGGTCTGCGGCTCGCGGATTATCATACGGTCGGTTTTAGCTGAAAGCTTCCAGTGAATGTCACGGACGGGGTCTCCGGGACGATATTCGCGCATTTCATGAATTTCTGAAAAACCGCCGCCGGGCTTTGGACGAAGGGAAGAGCTGACAGAGGCGGCAAGCTCAGCTCCTCCTGACATAGGGGATGGAGTGGGAGCTGCTACCGTGACCCTGTCAGGTACCCTGAAAAGCCTCAGGCGAAATAATCCCAGAAGATCGCAGGCGTATGCGGCTTTCACATGGCATCTGACCGAACAGCAGTGCTCGGTCTCGATAATTATCTCATTGCTTCTGCCGAAAAAAAGCTCGGCACTGTGAAGCATCGGCTCACCGCCGCTGATGCTTGTTTCAAGCTCAATGTGATAGCTCAGCCATCGGGAAGAGCTTCTGTCCCTGAGAGCTATCGTAAGCCTGCCGCCTCTCGGAACGGAGGAGGGAACGGAAAGCTCATAGTTTATTTTCTTGACCGCAGATACACTGAGCAGAAGTGAAAACAGAGGCAGCAGGAGCGCAATGATAAAAAGAAAATAGAATTCCCATGGCCATGTGGTAAAAAAACAAATGATGACTGCCGCAGTAAATACGGCGTACAGAATACGGTTTTTAAGCATTTTTTCTTCCCATAGGCTGCTTGACGGAGTCAATGATCCTGTCAATGATGCTGTGAACGGAAACGCTGTGGGAATCCGCATCGGGATGAAGAAGAACTCGGTGCTCAACCGCCCTTGAAAACACATTTGCAATGTCATCGGGGATAACAAAATCCCGCTTGTTCATAAGGGCATAAGCCTTGGCGAGGGAGGCAACGGAAAGTGTGGCTCTGGGGCTTGCGCCGCGTGCGAGCATACCGTTGTTTCTTGTAGCTCCTATAAGAGCGATGAGATAGTCGATGACCTCATCGCTTATGTAAACATCGGCGCACTGCTGCTGCAGAGACATGAGCGATGCGCGGGAAAGCACCTGAGAAACGCTTTTAAGAGGGTCAGCGCCCTGACGGCTGATGATCATTGCCTTTTCGCTTTTCGGGGAGGGATAGCCGATGGAAAGTCTGATGGCAAACCTGTCCAGCTGTGAGTCGGGCAGAAGCTGTGTGCCTGCCGCCCCTGTGGGATTCTGGGTCGCAATGACGGTAAAGGGCTCGGGGATGGCGTGACTTACGCCGTCAACGGTGACGTGCCCCTCCTCCATTGCCTCAAGCAATGCAGACTGCGTGCGGCTGGTGGCACGGTTCAGCTCGTCGGCAAGAAACAGATTGCAGAGCACCGCACCGGGCTGATACACCATGCTGCCGGTGTCCTTGCTGTAAACGGTGTAGCCCGTTATATCCGAGGGCAGAACATCGGGTGTGAACTGGACGCGTCCGTAATCAAGCCCGAGAACCTTGGAAAAAGCCAGCGCCAGAGTAGTCTTGCCCACACCGGGGATATCCTCTATAAGTATATGTCCCTTTGCAAGGATCGCCAGAAGGACCCAGAGCAATGCCTGATCCTTTCCGATGATGACCTTTTTGAGCTCGTTCATTATGCGATGGATAATATCCATGATCTCGTCTCCTGACCGAATTATATTAACTGCAATTAAGCAACACAGATTGGAGTCGTGCGATGCACAGGCGTTACAGTATAATTTTATCAGAGGGTGTTTCACAGACTTTTACAAAACTGTAAAAGCTTTATAAATTAAGAAAAAAGCTATCTTGCATCCCGAGCCACTCTTCTCAGCACCAGTGCGCTCAAAATCGAAAAGACAGCGGTGAAGAGAAGAAGCATAGCCCATGAGGTGATAAGAGAGCGGAGAGAGGGGTCATACATTTCGATAATATCTGCTTCACGAACACTTACGTCTCCGCCCAGAGACCGAGCGGCATCACGAGCCTGCCTCAGCTCAGAGGCAATATCGGCTGAAGAACCAAGTCCGCCGACAGCCCAGCGTCCGACCATAAAATATGAAACAACCTCAAGAAAATCATTCATGGTAAAAAGAACCCCCGAAAAAACCACCTGCAGAACAAGAAAAACAGGAGCAATGACGTTGGCAGTGTCCGCAGACCTGACAAGGGAAGAAATGAAAAGCCCGGCAGCATCGGAGGAAAGATCAAGCAGAAAGACGGTGATGAGACATTCAAAAAAGGCAGGAAGAAAAACACCGTCTGCGCTTTTTCCGAAATCCGCAAAAAACGAAAAGATAACCATAAAAGTAAGTGACTGCACGGCACAGATGACCGCCTGCACAAGGAGCTTTGAGCATATATAAGCGCCGAGCTGAAGATTTGCGCAATACTCACGTTTTATGATGCTCCGTTCCTTGCATATATCCTGAATGGAGTTGAAGACCCCCGTAAACACCACGGCGCAGCACAGAACGAAAAAACCCGTCTGAGAATCCTGAAAGGAAGAAAACATATCGTCTCCTGCAACCATGGCGACAATAAGACTGCATACGACGGGGAGAGTGAGCATGAGTATCAGCTTGCCCGTGCTGTTGAGCAGTATTTCGGTATTCCTCAAAACCAGAACACGAAGCTGGCGAAAAAAGGAAGCAGAACCGTTGTTCAATTCTCCGCCTCCTTGCAGAATTTTTTATATTCTTCCAAAAACCTCGTGGGGTTATTGCTTATAAGCTCATAGGCATCGGTAAGATTGGCGACACCGAAAAACTCAAGTGCCTGAGAGTGAGTACCCGAAAAGCACAGCCGACCGCCGGGCGCCAAAAATATTATCTTATCGAAGAGAGAAATATTCTGCAGGGTATGGGTGATGCATATAACGGTCTTTCCTTTTTCGTGGGAAAGCTTGCAAAGCTGTTTCATAAGCGAGGTTTCGGCTTCAGGGTCAAGACCCGAGGTAGGCTCATCAAGAAGAAAAAGAGCGGGGTCGCTTATGAGCTCGGCGGCAATGCCTGCACGTTTGCGCTGACCGCCGCTGAGCTTTTTTATGAGTTTGTGTCGATGCTCGAAAAGCCCCATGATGCAGAGTACGTCGTATATTCTTTTTTCTATTTCGAACTCGGTAATATCTCGAGGAAGCCTCAGCAGAGCGGCAAATCTCAGCATGTTCTGCACCCTTAAACTTCCGTGTACGGTGTCCGCCTGTGGTACATATCCGATTCTTGATTTAAGAGTGCCGTAGTTTTCCATAAGCTCCTCACCGTTTATATAAACATTGCCGCTGGTTGCAGGCTCAAAGCCGTTAAGGCAATTCATAAGGGTTGATTTCCCCGAGCCTGAGCTGCCGATGAGCGCGCAAAGCTCACCGGGCATAACGGACAGAGAAACATCGCAGAGTATGCGTTTTACACCGCCTCTGTCGGTGATGTCACGGCACAGCCTGTGGGCAGTAAGGCATATTCCCTCGGGAGGGGCGGAATTATCTGTATATAAATTCATAGGATCAGTTCCTTTAAGAAGGATTTAGATATATACATTTTGCTCAGAATAATGTACAATATAAGCAACCATGCAAAGGGAGGCAAATATGAGCCACGATATCAAGGCACTGCGCAGAAAAGCCATGTCACTGCCCCTGAGACCGGGCGTGTATATAATGCGCAATGAGAAAAAGGAAATAATATATATCGGAAAGGCAAAGGCTCTGAAAAACAGAGTCAGCCAGTATTTCGGCTCTCAGGAGAACCATACCGTCAAGGTGCGGAAAATGGTTCAGAATGTGGAGGACTTTGATTATATAGTAACCGATTCGGAGTACGAGGCATTGGTGCTTGAGTGTTCGCTTATCAAACAGCACTCGCCGAAATATAATATTCTTCTGAAGGACGA
>JAZSJQ010000048.1:0-2949 GCA_045534445.1 Acutalibacteraceae bacterium | reverse complement strand
GGCTCGGCCTTTACGTAATCAAAACCGCCCGTAGGTTCACTTTTATCAAAATAAATCATGGCACAATCGCGATCACCGTCAAAACAATGCTCGGTGCTTGCATGATAAACAACGCTGTCAATCTTCTTATAAAGATGGTCGATGTTGGGATACTGTCCCGCCTGACGGAAGCCGTTCTGCAGAAGAAGCTGACGGTAAGCAATCACAGCCTCCTTCGCTGCGATATGATTGCCTGCAAAATCTGCAGAGAAGCCGTAGCAGCCGATGTCATATTCTTCAATGCAATAGTTTGTTCCGCCGCAAGTCCATTTCGGGAAACACGGAAGCTTTTCCTCCCACTGTGCCATAATGTCTGCGTTTTTCTTTTCGATTGCCTGTTCTTCCTTTATTGCCGAGGGGAGCTTTTCGCCACATTCCTGACAGAATTTTGTACCTATGGTGTTCTGCTTTCCGCATTTTGTGCAGACCGCATCCTCTGCAACTGTCTGCTCAGGAAGCTGAGCCCCGCATTCGGGACAGAATTTTTTATCAGCAGTTGTACTTTTTCCGCACGAAGGACAAATCTTCATGTTTCTGCTCATTTCCGTTGCATAGCCCTGTGTTGCTCTTTCAAGATTTTTGAAGGCTCCCTCAAGACCTGATGTGTGACTGCTCTGTGTCTGCTGATTGTGAGATGCATTGTCAAAATGCTCTGCAGTTTTATTTACAAACTCAGTTGCCTTAGGCTCAACGGCTTTCGTAATTGCATTTCCCACCGCTTTGCCTACCGCATCTCTTACTCCGTTTCTTATTGCTCTTTCCAAGAATCCCATCGGATATCCCTCCTTAAATGTCTTTATATTTTATCAACAGTTGTTTACGGCTGTTAATATTGAGTTTTCTGTAAATGTTCTTGCAATGAAAATGGACTGATGAATGTGATATAAATAATTCTTCTGCTATCTGCTGTTGTGTTTTGTCTGTAAGCAGTTGTGCAAAAACCTCCAATTCCCGTTTGGAAAGTTCTGTAAGCTCCGGATGCTTTTCTAACAGACTTTTATATTCATTTTCCGCAAGAATGATATAGTCAAAATAATTTAATTTTTCCTTTTCCATATTCTGCCCTCCTATATCAATATTATAAATCATCAACGAAAACCTGTAATCTACCTGAATAGGTGTTTATAACTGCCTAACCTACCCATTCAGGTAGATATTTTCAACCGCAGTTGATTTTTTTTTGCAGTTATGATAAAATCTATTTGATAAATTTCCTATATTTTCAACGTAATTATAATTATTTTTGGTGTATTTGTATATCCCACGTTGGTGGGATTTTTATAAAAACAGGGGGTTTTTTCCTCTCCTCGGGCGAATTTTTATTAAAAAAGGGAGTAACAGCTATGAATCACGCAATCATTTCCGAAAATCAGAAAAAAAGAGTTGATATTCCATTGTGGAAACTAATCTTTTTTTCTATGTTCAGTTTTTGGCAGATGGCATTTATCTATTATTTCCTTGAACCGTCTTCGGCAATAGACGGGAAAATTCCGTTACCCATTAACATTGATAACGGCACCATGTTGACGGCAGTTTGTTACATACTGGGCATCCTTACAATGATTTTTTTACCGAAGATTATCGTATGGACACAACGCATCGCCACGGGGGTTGCTCTTGTTTCAGCAATCGGCTTCTTCCTCCCTTTGCCGGAGAATATTCTTCGCTTTAACATTTATCTGCAGATTTTCTGTTGTTGCCTGATGATTGGCTTTGAGACCTTCCTTGTAGTCAATTACTTTTCTGAGAAAAGCAGTATCAGGTATCTGACCGTCGGCTATGGCATAGCAGTATTTCTGATTGCTTTGGTCCAGAACGAGATTGTGTCTATTCCGTTTTCCGCATTCCGTTACGGAATGGTAGCGGCTCTTGTGCTTTTGTTTATCTTCTTCCTCAGTATACCCACGGGCAGAGAGCATCTGCCGCAGTTCGCGAAAAAGAGCGACAGTCTTATCGCACCGAAGAAGATGATGTGGGGGGCTTATCTTATTGCTTTCATTGCTGCGCTGATGGGCGTTGGCGGTCCTGCGGTTGTAGGCAAGGTCGAGCACGGCGTGTCTATTATGTATTTAGTAGTGGCTCTTTCAAGCTTTACTATGTATTTTCTTCATAAGAAAGCGAACATTCATCCCTTCCGCATAGCACCCCTGTTTGTCGGACTCGGTGGGTTCGGTTTTCTTGTAATGCTTGTGTCCGCATACGTTCCCGCATTTTCCTATGTCGCCTGCGTACTCATTGGATTCGGTATGACGGTATGTATGCTCGCTCCGCTTTACGGTGTACCGATTATGAAAGCCTATCCGTCAAGATATGTGGCCTCCGCAATTATCGGGCTTGCCATCACGGCGGTTCTTATCCATGCGGTTATTGCCGAGATGTTCCTCGGTGCACCTATTGCACTGTATATCTTTTATGCGGTTATCATGGCGGTGCTTGTGTTCGTTTTTATGCAGGTGGAGCCGTTCCTTATGTTTGCCCTTCGCCGTCGCATTGCCGACGAGGAGACCACTGTCGCAGCAGAGGCTGAGGAGCCTGCTGTTCAGGCTTCACAGACCGAGGCAAAAGCCGAATCCAAGGTCACTGCCGATACAGATACCACGGATGATCCGCTTTTAAAGCTCAGTCCGAAAAAGCGCGAGGTTGCAGAGCTTATCTGCATGGGGTATACCAACAAGGATATTGCAGAGTCCCTTGTTATTTCCGAGCATACCGTGAAGGATTACGTGAAGGATATTTATTATGCACTTGATGTTCACAGCCGCATAGAACTCGCTGCCCTGGTGAACAACTACCGTTTGACAACCAAGAAATAACAAAATCATTTTTACATTCGATAAATTCAGAAGATATAACCCGTAAATCGCAGCTACTCCTGTTATAGTCCGGATTATCGCACCGAGCGTAGCACTT
>JAZSJQ010000029.1:0-4292 GCA_045534445.1 Acutalibacteraceae bacterium | reverse complement strand
ATGTTCTCGGTAACAAACTTGAAGTTGTCACCAAGAGTGGAACCGTTGATGGGAACGAGTTCATAGGACTCGGGATCCATGAAATAATAAAGGTCGCCGTCAGAGTAGGAATACTCCATATCCTTGCGCTCAATGAAAGCGGTGGGGAACTTATCGGACGGGTTGAAAGAACGCTCGACGATACCGCCGGTGATTACGTTCTTGATCTTTGCACGAACAAAAGCTGCGCCTTTGCCGGGCTTAACGTGCTGGAACTCTACGATGGTATAAACGTTGCCATCCATCTCAAAAGTTACGCCGTTTCTGAAATCGCCTGCTACTACCATATTATAAAACCTCCAAGTTGTCAGTTGCCATAGTTTATTGTATCTTATTTGTGATAATTTTGCAAGTATATTATGCAAAATTATTTGAAATTCATTAAAATTTATCCAATTTCGAGAAGTTCCCGGGGCAGATCGGTCAGGTTGATGCCGGAATCTTCGGTTTTATACATCATATTTTCTATTCTGACTCCACCCTTACCCGGAAGATATATTCCCGGCTCTATGGTAATAACCGCGCCTACGGGGATTTCACCCTTGCCCGAGAGTGATACTGACGGTGTCTCGTGAATCTCGATACCAACACCGTGACCTGTTCCATGTCCGAAATATTCGCCATAACCTGCATCTGCAATCACTTTTCTTGCAGCAGCATCACACTCAGTAAGAACTTTTCCGCCATTTGCCACATAATCCATTGCAGCCTGCTGTGCACGGAGAACGGTATTGTAAATGAGCTTCTGTTCATCATCAGCCTTACCAAACACGATGGTTCTGGTCATATCGGAATGATAACCGTCAACAACAGCACCGATATCAAAGGTGATGAAATCACCCTTCTGCACCTTGTAGTCAGAGGGCACTGCATGAGGCATGGAGCTGTTTGCACCTGCTGCAACGATAAGATCGAAGGCTATTCTCTCTGCACCGTTCTTTCTCATATAGAACTCAATTTCAAGAGCAAGCTCCTTTTCGGTAACACCCTCATGGAGGACATTCTTAATGACATATTCAAGAGAATCTTCGGTGATCTTCTGTGCTTCTCTGATCTTATCTATCTCATACTCGGACTTTGATACTCTCATTTCGTTGAGGATATCGTCAAGCTCGCTTGTCTTTACAAGCTCGATGGTATCAAAAAGCTTCTCGTATCTTGCAGCTTCAGAAAGGGTCACTCTCTCACTTTCGATGAGAGCCTTCTTAATACCAAGCTCAGAAGCTATTTCAGACATTGTTTCACCAAGCTTCTTAAAGCCTCTGACCTCACTGTTTGTTATCTGATTTTCTGCAGCCTCGGTATAGCGTGAGTCAGTTGTGAAAATGCTCTTTTCCTTTGTCACAACAAGGAATCCGTCGGACGCAGGGAAACCTGTCATATATCTTCTGGAAATCTCAGAGGATATGATAGCTCCGTCAACACCTTCCGGCAGACGGCTCTGAAACTCTCTGATTCTGTCTGCATATTCCTGTGCAAAAGTTTTGCTCATGTTTATTCTCCTTTTTATGTGGAGGGCACAGAGACTCTCCACTACGTTTATAAAACAACATACTGTTTATACATTTCAAGCATTGCCATGCTGTCAGCAGTCTGTGTGCCTGCCGATTCGCAGATAATCGTAGGCGTCATATCGTATTTTACCATGCTTTCAACGAAAACCTCGGGCATGGGACCATATACATTATCTTCAAAAGTAAGATGTCTGACCTCTCCGCCCTTTGAATATTCTATCTTTGAAAAATGTATATGCATATTCTTTACCCGTTCACTGCCAAGCTCCTCTGAAAGAATATTCAGTATATTGGTATAATCATCGACTGTATTCAAAGAACCGCCTGTACGGCTGTTGAGATGTCCGAAATCGACGCAGGGAATAAATCTTTCATCAAGCTTACAGAAAGCGATAACGTCATCAAGGTCGCCGAGCTGGTTTATTTTACCCATTACCTCAGGACATATATGTATATCTGATAACCCGTTGTCATCAAGGGTACTTTGTGCTTTGAGAAGTGTTTCGCAGGCAAGTGCTCTTGCCTCTTCCCTTGTCATTTTTGAGAGTCCGCCCGGATGAACGACAATTCTGCTGCCTCCAAGCATTTTTACAGCAGATGCACTCTGGCGTATATACTCAACAGAGTTGATACGCTTTTCTTCCTCCTGTGACGCAAGAGAAATAAAATACGGAGCATGGAGTGAAATGCTGATACCTGCGCTTTCAGCTGCATTCTTTATAAGTCCAGCTTTTTCTGCGCTGAGGCGAACTCCTCTGCCGCACTGATATTCAAAGGCATTCAATCCCTTTTCACCGAGCCACGACATAAGCTTTTCAGTGCTTTTTATCTTTTCCGCCGCTGCCATTTCGCACATTCCGGCTGGTCCGAATTTAATTGGCATTCTTTTTCTTCGCCTTCCTTGCAGCTTTTCTTCTGTATGATGCGATAACAGGCTTTTCCAATGCTCTCTTGAACTTGAAGAAAGCTTTGTCCTCCAGCTCATAAGGCACCGTAAGCACTGTATACGCACCGAGAAGATTTCCGCCGATTATATCGGTATATATCTGATCACCGATCGCAACAGCTTCCTTAGGCTTGACGCCTATTCTTCTGCAAGCTTCCTTGAAACCTTTTGCAAGCGGCTTGGCGCCTTTCGCTACAAAATCAAGACCTATCTTCTCTGCAAAGGGAGCGACTCTCTCTGCACTGTTGTTTGATACTATTATCAGCTTTAAGCCGTTATTCTTCATGGAATCAATCCATTCCATGACACCCTCGGCAGGAGTCGGATTGTCATGGGTGGTCATGGTATTGTCAACATCCAGCAATATCGCCTTGCAGCCGACAGAACGGAAGAAATCCATGTCGAGATCTATCATTTTATCCACCATAAGGCATGGTTTTAAAAGAGGCATTGTTTCTGTCTCCTTATTTTGGAATCGGGACGGAAAACCCGTCCCATATAATTATAATAATTCAAATAAAAAAGCGAGCAGATATAATTCTGCTCGCTTCTTACTTTTTGTAGAAGTCAATTATTTATACTTGCGCTTGCGAGCGGCTTCGGACTTCTTCTTACGCTTGACAGAGGGCTTCTCGTAAGCTTCTCTCTTGCGGACTTCCTGAATGATACCGCCACGTGCGCAGGATCTCTTGAAGCGGCGCAGAGCGCTTTCCAAAGACTCGTTATCTCTTACCTTGATTTCCGATGACATGATTGACTTTCCCTCCCCTCCGCCTTTTCAACACGGGGTGTTAAACTTAGGACGCTGAACATTATAACCTATCTTACATAACAATGTCAATAGTTATTTGTGTAAACATTATTATTTTACCACAATGTTCACAATTTTACCGGGAACATAGATCTCCTTGACAATGTTCTTGCCTTCTGTGAAGCTCTTTACTGCTTCATCTGCCTTTGCAGCTGCAAGGATTGTCTGAGCATCAGCATCAGCGGCAACCTTAATTGTCGCTCTCAGCTTGCCGTTTACCTGTACAGGAATCTCGATAGATGCAACAACACACTTGGATGCATCAAACTTGGGCCACTTCTGCTGGTTAAGCATACCGTTGTAACCAAGATTCTGCCAGATTTCCTCAGTGATGTGAGGTGCAAAAGGATTGAGCAGCTGGAGGAATACCTTGTACTCGTCCTTGGTGATGGTTTTCAGGGATTCAAACTCATTGAGCAGGGACATGAGTGCTGCAATAGCGGTATTGAACTTCAGGTTCTCAATATCGTCAGTGACCTTCTTGATGGTCTTATGGATGGAGGATGCTACATCGGGGCGCATACGAACCTTCTGAATGTGATCCTGGAGATTCCATGTTCTGTCGAGGAATCTCTTACAACCCTTTACGGAATTTTCCTGCCAGGGTGCTGCCTTTTCAAAATCGCCGATGAACATCTCGTAAAGACGCATGGTGTCGGCACCGTACTGTGCTACAACATCGTCAGGGTTGATAACGTTGCCTCTGGACTTACTCATCTTGCCGCCGTCTGCTGCAAGGATCATGCCGTGGCTGGTTCTCTTGCTGTAAGGCTCTGCGGTGGGAACTACGCCGATATCATAAAGGAACTTATGCAAGTCGGAGGCCAAGCGGTCTTAGGAAGACAATACTAATGGCCAACTCCTTGGCACACAGACCGACATGGCTACGATCCGACTTGCTGCAAGGATCATGCCGTGGCTGGTTCTCTTGCTGTAAGGCTCTGCGGTGGGAACTACGCCGATATCATAAAGGAACTTATGC
>JAZSJQ010000061.1:0-14381 GCA_045534445.1 Acutalibacteraceae bacterium | reverse complement strand
AGTATGACGACCTCGCCGTGGTGTGCTACATCAACTCGACTGCGGCGCTGAAATGCGAAAGCGACGTATGCGTCACCTCTTCAAACGCTGTGACGATCGTGAAAAGCCTGCCGAACCGCAACATTTTCTTCATTCCCGACCGCAATCTCGGGCGGTTTGTCGCAGAGCAGGTTCCCGAAAAGAACATCATTCTCAATGACGGCTGCTGTCCTATCCACGCTGCTGTCACAGCAGACCAGATAAAGGCAGAAAAGAAACTGCATCCGAATGCACCTGTTCTGTCACATCCCGAATGTGAGGCGGAAATCATCGCACTGTCAGACTTTATCGGCAGTACTGCGGAGATAATTGATTACGCGAAGAGCAGTACTGCTTCGGAATTTATCGTATGCACCGAGGATGGTGTGGAATACAAACTGATTACCGATAACCCCGACAAACGCTTTTTCTTCCCCAACCCTCACCCCTGCTGTGCTGACATGAAACATAACACACTTTCAAATGTTCTGTCAGTCCTTGAAAAAGAAGACCGTACCATAGAGATCAGCGAGGATATTCGCCGCAAGGCTCTTATCCCCCTTGACAGAATGCTGGAGCTTGCTAAATAAAATGAAAACTGATATTTTGATTGTCGGCTGCGGTGTGGCAGGCCTTTACTGCGCACTGAAACTGCCGAGTGAAAAGAAAATAACCATCGTTACTAAAAGTGAAGCGCAAAGCAGCAACTCCTTCCTGGCACAGGGAGGTATATGCGTTCTTCGTGATGAAAATGATTATGATTCCTTTTATGAAGATACCATGCGTGCAGGACACTACGAGAACACCCCCGAATCTGTTGATATAATGATTCGGTCCTCCCGTAAGGTTATAGAGGATCTTGTTTCCTATGGAGTTCGTTTCAAAAAAGACGGCGAACATTTTGATTACACACGTGAAGGTGCTCATTCAAAGCCTCGCATTCTCTTCCACAAGGATGAAACGGGAAAAGAAATCACCTCACATCTGCTTGAAGCCGTCAGACAGCGACAGAACATTACACTGATCGAAAACTTTACTATGATCGATCTTATCTGCTGTGATAACGCCTGTTACGGAATCATAGGAAACGATGCCGCAGGCAACTATATCAGCATTACCGCTGATTACACCGTGCTTGCAACCGGCGGCATCGGAGGCCTGTTTGCACACTCCACCAATCAGCGTCATCTGACCGGTGACGCACTTGCACTTGCGCTGAAGCACAACATCAGGCTGAGGCATCTTGATTACATTCAGATACACCCCACCACACTGTATGCCGAAAAAGAAGGCAGAGCTTTTCTGATTTCTGAATCGGTGCGCGGTGAAGGTGCCGTTCTGCTCAACTCCAAAGGCAAGCGGTTCGTAAACGAGCTGCTGCCAAGAGATGTTGTTGCAAATGCAATATTCGAGGAAATGAAAAAAGAAGGCACAGAGCATGTATGGCTCTCTATGGCTCCCATACCCGAAGAGGAGATCCGTACACATTTTCCGAACATATATCAGCATTGCCTCGAGGAAGGCTACGATGTGACAAAGGAGCCTATCCCTGTTGTGCCCTCCCAGCATTATTTTATGGGCGGCATCGATGTGGACAGACACAGCAAGACATCTATGGACAGGCTTTACGCGGCAGGCGAAACCGCCTGCAACGGCGTACACGGGCGAAACAGACTTGCAAGCAATTCACTGCTGGAAAGCCTTGTTTTTGCAGGACGTGCCGCAGAGCATATCATCGAAAACTACACCTTGCCAATGCAATGCTCCGAAATCAACATTGACCCGAATGAATATGAAGAATATCAGAATGAATATAAGGAACTGGTTTTAGCCGCAATTGAAAAGGAGAAACAAAGCCATGAATAACATAACAATGAAGCTGAATGCAGACGAACTTATCCTGCTGGCACTGAAAGAGGACATCACCAGCGAGGATATCACCACAAATTCGGTCATGCCTCACTATCAGCTCGGCGAAGTCGAGCTGATATGCAAGGAGGACGGAGTTATTGCAGGTCTTGAGGTATTCAGAAGAGTCTTTGAGCTTCTTGACGAAAAGACCGAGGTAACTTTTACCTGCAAAGACGGCGATAAGGTCACAAAAGGTCAGAAGCTGGGAGTCATTCGCGGCGATATCCGCGTTCTTCTTTCGGGCGAGCGTACTGCGCTTAACTTTCTTCAGCGCATGAGCGGCATCGCCACCTATACCCGTGCTATTGCAGACTTGCTGAAGGGCAGTAAGACAAAGCTCCTTGACACCCGCAAGACTACTCCCTGTATGCGTATTTTTGAAAAATACGCCGTTAAGGTCGGCGGCGGCTGCAACCATCGATACAACCTCAGCGACGGAATATTGCTCAAGGACAATCACATCGGAGCGGCAGGCGGTGTAAAAGAAGCTATTCGCATGGCAAAGGAATACGCTCCCTTTGTCCGCAAGATCGAGATAGAGGTCGAAAACCTTGATATGCTCCGTGAGGCTCTTGAAGCAGGTGCCGATATCATCATGCTCGACAATATGAGCGTTGAGGATATGAGAGAGGCTGTACGGCTCGCCGCAGGCAAGGCGGAAACCGAATGCAGCGGAAATGTGACAAAGGAAAATGTTGCAAAGCTTGTGGATATTGGTGTAGACTATATATCAAGCGGTGCTCTCACCCACTCTTCTCCTATTTTGGATCTTTCGCTGAAAAATCTACACGCGATCTGATCCGCAGCTTTAGTTCGTGGAAAGGGGCGAAAACATGAAAGCAGACGACAGAAGAAAAGAAATCGCAAATTACCTGATGTCAGAGCAGAAGCCGATATCAGGCGGTGCGCTTTCTGAAAAATTCGGCGTGTCACGACAGATCATAGTTCAGGATATCTCGGTGCTCAAGGCAGCAGGCTTTGATATTCTGTCTACTCACAGCGGTTATATAATTCAAAGCACCCCTCTTGCGGAACGTGTATTCAAAATCAAACACACCACCGAACAGACTGAGGATGAGCTCAAACTGATAGTTGATCTTGGCGGTACTGTTGTTGACGTGTTCGTGTGGCATAAGGTGTACGGCAGAGTCGTTGCCGGTCTGAATATTTTTTCACGGCTTCATGTAAAGCAGTTCATCGAAGGCGTTCGGAGCGGCAAATCAACCGAGCTGATGAACATCACCGGCGGATATCACTATCATACCATTCGTGCCGATTCTGAGGAGGTTCTTGACCGCATCGAAAAAGCACTTGAGGAACGTAATTATATAGTTCCTGAGATCTGATACTGATTCAAAATATAACACCCGCAGTTTTTAAGGGAGCAATCCTTAAAACTGCGGGCTTTTCTTTTACCGTAAAGCTGCTTGCGAAACTGTATTCCCTGATGGCTTTAATATCTTCAGGTTTTCAGATTTCCTTTTTCTATATTTTTCTGAATTATTCCGTCGATGACCTCAAACACCTTTTCCGAGCCCAGCTTTGCTTTTCTCTGCCTTTTGTATACCTGCTCAGCAGTTACTCCATGCTCCTTCCAGTCATGTCCGTTGTTGCTGTCATTGAGCATAAGCGGCTGGATATTATCCATTGCGTGAGCAAATTTGGACTCAGGGGTCTCATAAGCCTCAAACTCATCAAAGAGAGCGATCAGCTCCTTCGCCTGATCTTCCGGCAGAATGGAGAATATCCGCTGTTTTGCAGCATCCTCTCTCTCCTTCTGAGTCTGAAGACCTTCCGTGTCATAGGCGTATGTATCTCCTGCGTCTATTTCGACAATATCATGAATAAGACACATCAGCATGACTCTGGCAATATCCACCTCTTCGTTTGCATACTCACGAAAAAGGTATGCCATGAGCGCCATATGCCATGAATGCTCGGCATCGTTTTCTCTTCTGCCCATGCCTGACAGGTGCGTTTGTCTGAAAATATTCTTTACTTTATCAATTTCCAATGAAAACGCCAGTTGTTTTTCCATTCTCTCGTCCATCAGAGCACCTCACCGATTCAAATTACTGCTAAAACAATATATCACGGGTAATACTCATTTTTCAATACGGATATTCAAAAGCCGAACTGTAACTGCTACGAGATAGTCGGAAACACGTTATCCTTTCACTTAATAAGAATCACTTCGCTGTCTCTGCGAAGTATTCCTGCACCGTTTTGTATTATACCAATCATATTTTAGTTATTCCTTGATATTTCCGGCAGATTTCTTATTCTGTATTAATTTCCATAACTCGTCGTGCGGTTGCATTTTTTCTTTTTCTGTGATAGAATCAATGAAATGAACCAACAAAGGATGATTTATATGTGGATACCTGTTCTTATGCTTGCTGTCGGCTTTATATTGCTTATAAAGGGCGGCGATTGGTTTGTTGACGGCGCATCGGGTATTGCTCGACGCTTTCATCTTCCGGAGATCCTGATCGGTGCAACGGTGGTTGCCATCGGCACTACCCTTCCTGAGGTCATGGTCTCTGCAGGGGCGGCTTTTCAAGGCAGCGGCTCAATTGCATACGGGAATGCCATAGGCTCAATTATCTGCAACACCGCCCTCATTGCGGCTCTCACCATTTCCATCAAGCCCGGTGAGGCGGCAAGAAAGAGCCTTGTTCTTCCTGTTTCCTTCTTCTTCGTTTCGGCTGCGATTTACTGCACATGCTCCTATGTTTTCGGTACATTCACCAGAGAAATGGGAATCATTCTTCTTTCAGTATTTCTCCTCTACATGATCGCTACTGTTTTAAGAATGAGAACCACCGCCGTTTCTGTTGACACAGTCAACGCCGAGGAATACATCGGCGCGCTGACAAGCGAAGAGGAGCTTGAAGCTATGAGCGGTGAGGATTTTGTTGTTGAATCCAAGGAAGAAGGTACCAAGGACAACATCTTCAAGGATATAATCATGCTTGTTGTCGGCGCTGTACTTATCGCTTTCGGTGCGGATTTCCTTGTTGACAATGCGATTATTATTGCCGAGAATTTCGGCGTTTCCGAAAAGGTGATAGGTCTGACCATAGTTGCTCTCGGCACCTCTCTTCCCGAGCTTGTCACTGCAATAACCTCACTTATCAAGGGGCATGGCTCTCTTTCTCTTGGCAACATCATCGGTGCAAACCTTTTCAATCTTGTACTTGTAAGCGGTACGGCTATCACCATCAGCCCCTTCGATGTTCCTGTTTCGGGACTTATCGGCGGCGTAAATTCCTCGCTGGTGCTTGATATCCCCGTAATGCTCTTTGTTATGGCTGTGCTTACTCTCCCCACTCTTATCAGACAGAAGCTCTCACGCTGGCAGGGCTTGCTTCTGCTCCTTGTCTATGCAGGCTTCTGTACACTTCAGTTTGTTCTCTGATACCCAAAAGACCATTCTTCGGAATGGTCTTTTCTGTCGGTGGCAGTTATGAATATTTGAAACTGTGTTAAATAATTCTGTTTTATTGAATACCTTTTCGCGGCGTGATATAATCTCATATGTATTATACTTTCGGCAAGTTTATTTTACGGAAAGGAAATCAGCATGAACAATTTCACATTCTACTCCCCTACTTATTTTGCTTTCGGCAAGGATTCCGAAAATGATGCAGGAAGCCTTGTAAAGCGCTTCGGCGGCACAAAGGTCCTCATTCACTACGGCGGCGGTTCTGTTGTCCGTTCGGGACTTCTTGACCGTGTAAAGGCTTCTCTTGAAAAAGAGGGTATTCCCTATGTACTCCTTGGCGGTGTTATGCCCAACCCCAGAAGCGGTCTTGTATATGAGGGCATAGAGCTTTGCCGCAAGGAAAATATCGACTTCATTCTTGCTGTCGGCGGCGGCAGCACCATCGACTCCTCCAAGGCTATCGCTGCAGGTGTTCCCTACGACGGCGATTTCTGGGATTTCTACTGCGGCAAGGCTATCGAAAAGGCTCTGCCCGTAGGTACTGTCCTGACCATTGCTGCAGCAGGCAGTGAGGGCAGCGGCGACTCCGTCATCACCCATGAAAACGGTATGCTCAAGCGCGGTGCAGGCAGTGACCTTATCCGCCCCAAGTTCAGCATTTTAAACCCTGCTCTTACCCAGACTCTTCCTCCCTATCAGACCGCCTGCGGCATTACCGATATCCTTGCTCATCTTTATGAGAGATATCTTACCAATTCAACAGATGTTGAGGTTACCGACAGAATGATCGAGGCCCTTATGCTGACCATGATTCATGAGGCTCCCCGTGTAATTGCCGATCCCAACTGCTATGAGGCTCGCGCAAACATCATGTGGGCAGGCACAATGGCTCATACCAACTGCTGTGGTGTCGGCAGAAGCCAGGACTGGAACAGCCACAACATCGAGCATGAGCTTTCCGCTCTCTATGACTGCGCTCACGGCGCAGGTCTTGCGGTTACCATGCCTGCTGTTTTCACCTATGTAATGAACCACAATGTCATGCGCTTTGCTCAGGTCGCAGCCCGTGTATGGGGCTGTCAGATGGACTTTGAACACCCCGAAAAGACCGCTAAGGCAGGCATCGAGGCTCTTCGCAGCTTCCTTATTTCCATCGGTATGCCGAAGAACTTTGAGGAACTTGGCGCAAAGGCTGAGGATATTCCTCATCTTGCAGATATGCTCTGCAACAAGGGCGGCAGAAACGGCTCTATCAGCGGTTTTGTGACCCTTTCCGAGGAGGATTGCAGAAATATCTATCAGCTTATGGTGTAATGGTACTTGAAGCTTATTTCAAAAAGGGAGTCGCCTTCAGGCGGCTTCCTTTTTTGCGTTTGTGGGGGGTTGTTGGGTAAAATACGGGAGACCACAGGTCTCCCCTACGGTGGTTGGTCGGGGTTCGTTCGGGTGATTGGAAAACGGGACGTCGAAAATCGCCGTCCCCTACGGTGGTAGGTTCAGACCTGACAGACGAAAAACGGACGGGCGGTGCAATTATGCACGCGGTCCGTCCGTTTATATTCTATTCCATTCCTCCGCCCTTCATCGGTGACATGGCGTGCTCGCTGAAAATCTTCAGCACGCCTTTTTTGTATTTTCTCGGCGGCTTTTTCCAATTTGCACGGCGTTCATTTAAAATGCTTTCAATTTCCTCAGGGGGCTTCCTCTCCCCTTTCACTCCAACGATTTCAAGTCGGCGTGAAGGTATATCCAGAAGAATTATATCCCCCTCCTCACAGAGGGCTATATTGCCGCCCTCGGCGGCTTCAGGTGAAACATGACCGATGGAGGGTCCTGTTGATGCTCCCGAAAAACGTCCGTCGGTAATGAGGGCTACGCTTCTTCCAAGCCTCGTGTCGGAGGATATCGCCTCCGAGGTATAGAACATTTCGGGCATTCCCGAGCCCTTGGGGCCTTCATAGCGAATTATCACCGCGTCGCCCTGATTTATCTCACCGCTCAGCACTGCGCTAAGTGCCTCCTCCTCGCTGTCAAAGGGACGTGCATTGAGAAGTGCCGAAAACATCTCCTTCGGGCAGGCGGTGTGCTTTATCACCGCGCCGTCAGGGGCAAGGTTCCCTTTCAGTATGGCAATTGCGCCGTCAGTGCCGATGGCATTATCATACGGTCTTATTATATCCTGCCACTCAAGTCCCACTGATGCGCATTTTTCCTGACATTTATCGTAATAGCCGCTGTTTTTAAGATCGTCAAGATTTTCGCCCAGAGTCTTGCCTGTGACGGTCATTACATCAAGGTGCAGTACCGAGCGTATCTCCTCCATGACCCTCGGCACGCCTCCTGCATAGGTAAAGTACTGTGCAGGGAAACGTCCTGCAGGGCGGATATCCAGAAGATAGTGCGCCCCTCGGTGGAGACGGTCAAACATCTCAGCATCAAATTCAATGCCGAATTCCTTGGCAATGGCAGGGATATGCAGAAGGCTGTTTGTAGAGCCTGAGATAGCCGCGTGTACCATTACCGCATTTTCAAAGGATTTTTCGGTAACTATATCCCTCGGGCGCAGACCGAGCTGAGAAAGCTTCATTATCTGCTCCCCTGCTCTTTCTGCGGCTTCACCGAGCTCATTGCTCATGGCAGGCAGTAAGGCAGTCCCCGGGAGCATAAGTCCCAGCGCTTCGCCCATTATCTGCATGGTGGAGGCTGTTCCCATAAAGGAGCAGGCTCCGCAGGAGGGGCAGGCGTGCTGCTTGTACCATTGAAGCTTTTCCTCCGTTATTTCGCCTCGGGCGCACTTTGCGGAATAGATGCCTATCTGCTCAAGGGTCAGCAGGTCGGGTCCTGCATCCATGACTCCCCCCGTTACAAGTATCGAGGGCATATTTATCCTGCCTATCGCCATAAGGTGGGCAGGCACTGCCTTGTCACAGCTTGAAATGAATACTCCGCCGTCAAAGGGCGTGGCAAGGGCGTGGATCTCTATCATATTTGCGATGGTATCACGGCTTGCAAGGGAATAGTTCATTCCGTCATGCCCCTGTGCCATGCCGTCACAAATATCTGTGGTAAAATAACGTGCCGCCTTGCCGCCCGTCTTTGCAACTGATAACACGGTTTTCTGAACCAGCTCCAACAGGTGAGCAGAGCCCGGGTGACTGTCGCCGAAGGTGCTTTCAACCATTATCTGAGGCTTTGAAAGATCCTCCACCGTCCAGCCCATGCCCATTCGCAAGGGATCCTGCTCAGGGGCTGCGGCTCGTATATCCTGACTTATCATGTCCCTCAGCCTCCGTATTCGATGGTTCTGATACGTTTGATATTTACTTCCTTTATCTCCATTCCGCCTGTTGCAAAGTAGAATTTCAGGAAGAACAGCAGACGTCTTTCTATTTCGGGGGTGGTGAAGGTGAGGGTCTGCCATTCCTTTTCTCCTCCGCTGAGCACCTTTGTGCCCAGAAGATCGGAGTCGGAGAATACGGAAATGGGTATCTGCGCGGTATCGGGAGCTGATGCCTTTGCTCTGCACATAACGGATATCTCAAACACACCGCGCTTTTCGAGCTTCATCTGGTACAGTGTGCTCTTTCCTGCCTCGGTGGTTATCTTGCTGCCGTCCATGACAAATTCCTTGCCGACGGTAAACTCAGGAACGCTGAGGATTATATCTCCCTCTTCGTCACGAAGCTTCTGTAGCTTTATATCCTCCTCGCTTACAAGCCCGATACTGCGGCGGTAGGCAGGAGTGCAGGTGAGGAATCGGCATATGTTAAGGGCGCTTCTCTGATACTCTGCTCTTGTAATTCTGCCGTTTTTGAGGCTTTCCTCGGAATCGTCCTCGCCGCTGTTTTCTGAGGGGTTGTTTGCAAGCATGAAAAGGTCATTCTGGGCGCGAACCATAGATGCAACGTTCTGTGTGGAGGGCTCCTTGCCCTCCTCTGAACCCATTGCCCACCAGTCGCTCATGACTATGCCGTCAAAGCCCCATTCGCCTCGGAGTATGGTGGTAACAAGGTCATACTCGCTGGCTGTCCAGCAGCCGTTTAAGGGGTTGTAGGTTGTCATGACCGCTCGGGCATTGCCTTCCTTCACTGCAATTTCAAAGCCCTTTAAGTATATCTCGCGCAGAGCACGCTCCGACATGATGGAGTTTACCCATCTGCGTCTGTATTCCTGATTGTTGCTTGCATAGTGCTTTATTGTAGCGGTAACACCGCTCTTTTCCATGCCGCGAAGCTGGGATACTGCCATGCGTCCTGTCAGCAGGGGGTCTTCGGAGAAGTATTCAAAATTTCGTCCGCACAGGGGGTGGCGGTGTATGTTCATGCCGGGTCCGAGAAGGTTATCCACCTGATACTTGCGCATCTCAAGACCTTCAAAAACATACAGCTCTTCTATCAGCTCTTCGTTCCATGTACACGCCTGACAGGTGCCGTTGGGCATTGAGAAGGCTGTGTTTCCGCAGTCCATGCGGATGCCGCTGGGCCCGTCAGAACAGCAGACAGAGGGAAGTCCGAAGGTCTCCACAAGTCTGTCGGCAACGCCGCCTATACAGCCTGCTGTGCCCGGAGTTACGCGGACAGAACTCATACCCTCGCCGCGGACTATGCAGAAAAGATCATCATCGGTCATCTGGGCGATAAATTCCTCCATGGTGCATCTGCCCTCGGCGGCGTCCTGAAGCTTGAAGCCATTGAATTCCGTCTGAGGTATCTCACGGGGCAGGCGCTCAAGTCTGCGCTTTTTCTGATCGACCGTGCGCAGAGGTACTGTCTCATAGGCTTCTTTTCCGCCGTTCGAGTACATTCTCTCAAAGCTCTCTGTAGGTGCGCAGACCTCTTCAAGCTGCTTGGCAACTACTGTCTCAGGCAAGGTAAAACCGCCTGAGCAGTTTTCGTTTCTGATGCCCTCTCCCGCAAAGAAGCGGTATTCGCCCTTTTCAAACACATAGCAGGAGCGATGCCCTGTCTTGCCGCTGTCATCATAGGAGACAAAGCGGTCTCGGGGGATCACTATTACTGTTTCAAAGGATTCATCAGGCTTGAGAACGGGGGTCTTAGCAAAGGCGCACAGCACCCTCGAAGGCTTGCCCATCACTCCCTGAGGTGCGCTTGCATATACCTGCACTACCTCCTTGCCCTCTCTTTTGCCGATATTTGTGACCTTATGGCGAAGGGTAACCTTTTCGCCGTCCCAATTAAAGGACACTGTCTCATGCTTAAACTCAGTATAGGAAAGACCGAAGCCGAAGGGATAGAGAACCTTATCCTTTGCGAAGGTCTCAAAGTATCTGAAGCCTACAAATATGTCCTCAGCATAGATACACTTTTCACTGTCCCCGAAGTTCTTGTTTGCAGGGTATGCATCGATGCTTTCGGCAATGGTATCGGTCAGTCTTCCGCAGGGATTTACTTTTCCGCACAGCACATCGGCAACTCCCGAGCCGCCCTCCTGTCCGCCCTGCCAGACGTACATAACGGCAGAGGGGCTATATTTCCCGACCCATGACATATCGATTATGTTGCCAACATTCAGCAGTACCGCAGTACGCTCAAAGCATCGGCAGACGACCTCAAGCATGGCTTCCTCCTCTTTTGTAAGAAGCCAGCTTCCCTCATTGGGGCTGTTGTCGTTATCCTCGCCTGCGGTGCGCCCGATTATGATTATTGCCGCGTCATTACGCTCTGATGCCTCTTTTACAAGTGACTCCGAAAGGGGCATTTCCTGCTGGAACCAAGGGTGGTTCGACCAGCCGTCACCGCTGTCGAAGGGGTTCTCTTCTGTCCACGATTCATAGACACTTCTCACCTGCTCATCGAGCACATAAAGCTTTTCTTTTTGGAGTGCCTCGTAAATACCCGTGACATATCGGGTGTTTACAAGTCCGCCCGAACCGAGTCCGCTCTTATAATAGTTCATCTGTGTTCTGCCGAAAACGGCAATCTTACTGCCCTTTTCTATGGGCAGTGCCTCTTTTTCGTTCCGCAGAAGCACACAGCCCTCTGCAACGGTCTCTCGTGCCTTTGCGGCAAATTCTTCCAAGGAAAAGATCGGATTTGTCATAAGCACAGCTCCTCTGATTATTCTGTGAAAACGTATACTTTACACTACTATACACCCACTGCCGCCAAATGTAAATCGTTATTTTATAACTATTGCTCAAGTATGCATTTTGTGTTAGAATTTTATCAGACAGGAAAGCGAGGTAATCAATATGAGAAAAAGTTTCGGTGCAAAGCCCATCACATATCCCCAGCCTGTTTTCATTCTCGCCGCCTATGACGAGAACGGAAACGCCAATGCCATGAACGCCGCATGGGGCGGTATTATCGAGGAAAACCGCGTTGCCATATGCATAAGCGCAGAGCACAAGACCACCGAATGCATACTTTCAAGCAAGGCATTTACCCTCAGCATGGCAACTGCCGACACTGTTGTCCCCTGCGATTATGTGGGCATCGTTTCGGGAAATGACGAGCCCTGCAAGATGGAGAAGGCAGGCTTTACCTGCACAAAATCCGAGCTTATCAATGCACCTTTTATAAACGAACTGCCCATGGCACTCGAATGCACTCTCATAAGCTACGACAGTGAAAGCTGTATGCTCCTCGGCGAGATAGTCAATGTTTCCGCCGACGAGGGCGTCCTTGACGAGAAGGGCAGAATAGATGTTGAAAAGCTCCGCCCCATCACCTTCGACCCCGTGGCAAACACCTATCGCGTCATAGGCGAAAAGGTGGGAAATGCTTTCAGAGACGGTCTCGCTCTTAAATAATGAAGTACGAAAATATCGTTCCTGCGCGCTTTCTCTCCCGTCCGAACCGCTTTGTGGCAAAGGTTCTGCTGGAGGGTGAGGAAAAAAGCGTCCATGTGAAAAACACGGGACGGTGCCGCGAGCTGCTGACACCGAATGCCGAGGTCTATCTTGAGGATTCTACTTCTCGGCAGGGCAAGCGCAAGCTTCTCTATGACCTTGTGGCAGTGAGAAAGGGCAGTCTGCTTATAAATATGGACTCTCAGGCACCTAACAAAGTTGTAAAAGAGGCTCTTTGCAATGGCTCTCTGTCTCTCCCGAGCCTCGGCAGGATAACCGAGGTAAGACCTGAAACCACCTACGGTTCTTCGCGCTTTGACTTTTATGTAAAGGACGAGGACGGCAGAGAGGGCTTTATTGAAGTCAAGGGCGTGACCCTTGAAGAAAACGGCATCGCCGCCTTTCCCGATGCGCCTACTGAACGCGGCACAAAGCACATCAATGAGCTTATAAAAGCCCGTGAGGAGGGTTATTTTGCCTGCGTACTGTTTGTGGTGCAGATGGAAGGTATCAGGTGTGTAAAGCCAAATGATGAAACTCACCGCGCCTTCGGTGATGCACTCAGAACTGCCTCCGAAAAGGGCGTCTGCGTCCTTGCCTTTGAATGTACCGTTACACCCGATTCCCTTGAAATAACACGGAAAATACCCGTATCGCTGTAAGCCTTCGCTCCCGATGATCTTCGTCGGGGGCGTTTTTTAATAGCCTAAATCCGCCCTTACCTCTGCTTGGTAGAAATGCTCCATGGTCGAAGGAGCATGAAACAAGGCTGTCAGCAGATAGGCTTTTATATTCTTGATCCTTGGCTTTGTCCAGTCCATTTGGTCGTGGATATATTCAATATGCCCCGAATCAAGCTGTGAGAAACGGTGGCGGACATATTCGCTCGGATATTCCTGCCCGCCTATCCGCATCGTGGGCGAGCAGACACACATGACCTCGGTCATTATGGCGACGATCTCATCGAGCCTTCTGTATTCGCTTCGCTCTGAAAGTATTTCGTACTCTATCTGAAGCTTTACCTGTTCTTCTGCTTCTTCCCAATCCATCGTATTGATTGATAGATCAGTATCACTATTTTCAGTATGATTATATTCAGTATTGATTGGGTTCGCTTTTCCGACTTCCTGAGGTCTGGTTTTAACATTTCCCGAGGTATGCTTTTCGTACTTCATAAGGTCTGTTTTTCCCACATAATATCCGTCAAACTTTTTAAGACGGATCATGGCAGCCTTTCCCATTCCACGCCGTCTGCGCTCCACAAGACCGATATTCTCAAGCTCTCCGAACAGCTTCATTGCTTTTTCTCTGCCGATCCCCAAAAGACCGCACACCTGCTCGATCGTAAAATACAGATATATCTTTCCCTGCTCATCATACATACCGTTAAGCACCGACAGCTCCGCACGGTCGAGAAGCAGGGCATAAAGCAGCTTTGCGCATGATGTTATACCGCTGTATCTGCTGTCAGTGAAAAACACCTTGGGCAGCCTGTAAAAGGCACAGTTCATCTTATCGTCCTTTCGGATATGTTCCCCTGAAATATGATTCCCCTCGGATTTTTTCTTGTTGTCTATATTTATCCCTCCGCATTGTTATGTTTTGTTACCACGGGTGTGATTATAACATATCGAACATTTGTTTGTAAATAGGTTGTGTATAAAATTTACAATAAGTTTACACAGGGGTGTTTCGAGTGATTATTGGGACATTTAGCCAGAGCAATGGGTGTTTGGAGGCGATAACGGAACGGGGGTGGGTTGGGGGTTGTTCTGATTATTTTATCGCAGGTGGTTGCAAACAATGCAGGATCACAAAAACCAGAAGGTGTCCGTTCAATAAAAACGCTCAAGGAGCATATTCCGATAAGGGTATTCCAAAAGGGAATTGAATATAGTTTTGAATGAGCGATAAGGCAACACCTGCCGTTGAAATGATTTCATTCAGAAAAGGGAGCCTTGCCACGGCAGGTGTGGAGCCCCTTTTGGTCGTTTTTGGGAGAGGGATCACTAAGGGTGGAGGGCGACTCGATAAAAAGCCCTCCCCCTTAGTTGACTTTTGCATCCTTTTGGTCAGTCAAAAGGATGTCCTGCGGAAGGCAACAACAATAAATTATGTTTTTACGAACGACCCTGGTTTGGGTGGGTTGGGGGTGGTTCGTTCTTTAGGACGGGCGATTCGTGAATCGCCCCT
>JAZSJQ010000088.1:0-46138 GCA_045534445.1 Acutalibacteraceae bacterium | reverse complement strand
ACTGATGTACCATTTGACGTGCCTCCGTTTTAAAATATAAAAGGCACCGCCTGCACAGGCGGCACCTTTCTGCAAAGCGTATTTCCGACAGATTATTTCTTCTCGGTCTTTTTAGCGGTGTTTTCGCACTTCTGGTTTGCTACGCCGCAGCTGGTCTTGCAAGCAGACTGGCAGGAAGTCTGGCACTCACCGCAGCCGCCGTTCTTAGCGCTTTCACACATATTGCGAGTGTTGAGAGTCTTGATTCTTTCCATAATTAATTATCTCCATTCATTTATATTTTCGTTGTTTGCATCATGCACTAAGACACAATGCCCTCAATATCGGTGAAAATTATATCACAGCATATAATCAAAGTCAAGAAATTGCATAATAATGCTTTTACATATAATAAAAAACTATATTCAAGGCGTATTTTTAGAAATAAAAATCTTGACAAACAGTTCAACTTCGTATAATATATACACGTTGCATTCGTGACAGAAATATGGGGGTGTAGCTCACTTGGGAGAGCGCTTGACTGGCAGTCAAGAGGTAAGGGGTTCGATCCCCCTCATCTCCACCAATATGCGGATATGGCGGAATTGGCAGACGCGCTAGATTCAGGTTCTAGTGGATTCAACCCCGTGCAGGTTCAAGTCCTGTTATCCGCACCATTTCGAGTGTTCATAACGTATCTGAGTGGTACGATATGGACACTCGAATTTTTTGTTTTCTCCGGTTTCTTCGTATATTGTTGTCTGTCGGAGTAGGTGTTGTGCCAGGTGCATAAATGACGTAGCAAAATTTCTAAAAATCGGAAAACGAGAAACAATGTGGTTGAGGCTCTCCGCCAACGCCTGCGGAGCATTTCGCTCTGCTTTCAAAGCATTGTCTCCGACTTATACGAAATGAATTTTAAAACATATATGAATAAACATAGTATCTGAGAGAAGCTTATTACAGAACCAAAGCAAAAGAAATGGTCATCTTTTGACAATAACGCTCAAATAAAAATGAATGTATTTTCACTTTTATCTTGACACATGTAATCCCTCCGACTAAAATGAATGTAGATTCATTTTAGTCGGAGGGATTACATGTGAATAAGACAAGAAAACAAATCGTAGCAGGTAATGAAATATCCGAACTCTTTACCTTTACTCTCGGAGGCGTGCCGCAGAAGGTTCTTGTGGAGGGAAAGTGCCGCGACCTTCCTGTTGTCATTTCCCTGCACGGCGGTCCCGGAACTCCTATCCCCTTCTCTGTCGGCTGCAGAGGAATGTTCCCTGAATTTACAGATCGATTCATTATGGTATACTGGGATCAGCTTGGCTGCGGAATCAACGATTGCAAGCTGAAGGACAAATACAGGACATCAGATTTTGTTCAGATGACAAATGATCTGATTACCGAGATACGCAATCTTTTCCCTGAGAACAAAATAATACTTTTTGGTATGTCATGGGGCAGCGTACTTGCACTGAAATGCTCTCAGAATGCAGATGCAGTTGTTGTCTGGGGACAGGTACTTCACAACCTTTTCCTCAATAGCATTGTATATGATTCTCTTGAAAAAGGCGGACTTTCTGCCCGTAAGCTAAGAAGGATAAAAGCCGTAACGCCGGACAATTTCACAACCAGCGATATGATGCTCATTTCCGGCAGTATAAAAAAATACACCGACGGAAACACAAACAAAAAAGGCAAACAGGCACCCATAGGTCCGATAATAAAAGGGCTTATAACCAGCCCTGATTACAGCTTCCGTGATTGCAAGGCAATCATGGTAAACGGTACCACATCAAGTACTCACCTGTGGTCTGAATTGCTGAAAATTGACCTTTCCGAAGAGCTTTCCAATGTTCAGGTCCCGTATTACATACTGCAGGGCGATACAGATATCATAACCCCCACTGAGTATGTTGACCGTGCAATCAACAGTTCAGATAACAAGCATTTAAGTCTGCACATAACGGAAAACTCGGGACATATGCCCGGAGAAGAAGGAATGCAGGCAGTGCTCGATACCCTTATCATTGCAGCAGAAAAACAGGAGTAAACACTATGCCAAAAGTAAGTCAGGAATATATTGCTAACAAGAAAAGCATGATAATCAATGCAGCTTATGAGCTGTGCCTTGAAAAAACCGTAAGCACTGTAACCATGCAGGATATTATTAATCGTACAGGTCTCAGTCAGGGCGGTATCTATCGCTTCTATCGTGATATAGATGAAATTTTTTCCGATATGTTGATGGCAATGCGCAGCAAGATAAGCATAAAAGAAAAGACCGATGAGATTTTCTCTCACGCCCATGAATTACCGCCTAAGGAAGTGACCTTCCGGATATTCGATATGATGGCAGAGTTTATGACTCATGAGTTGATGGGGCTCGAAAAAATCGACTTTGAACTGTCAGTACTGGCAACGAATGCTCCCGACAGAATTGAAAAAATACTGGCAGGTACAAAAGGTGTCGGCCATAAGGAATACATTATGATGCGCACTGCAGAGTTTTTTACTCAGGCACTTGAAAGGAACAGAATAAAGGCGATGCTTGATCCTTCAGAGCTTAGCGCCTTTATTGCGTCTGCATATTCAGGCATACAGATGGGCTGTATAGTAAATCACTGCTATCGCAAAGTCCCTATGGCGGAGGCATACCGCCCTGAAATACTGCTGAGAGCTCTTGCCGAAAGCGTAAATCATTTATTGGGATTGGAATGATCCTTTCTTTTCGGCAATCCCTGAACACAATGCGGCAAAAACGGCTTAACCATTATGGTTAAGCCGTTTTTAATTACGTTTCCTGTTTCTCTTCCCTGTGCGCTTTTTTCTTAGCCGCGATTATTCTGCAAATAATTATCACAATTAAGACCAAGACGCACACTGCGCTTATTCCGATCCTTATTATCGAAGAATAGTCAGGAAGTGCCTCAGCAATGCAGAATGCGGTGTCATCCTCTGAAACAGCGAATACCACATAGCTTCCTTCAATGCAAAACTCTGTTTTTCTCCATTTACCTTCACTGCCGACAAAAACGTCTATGTCCTTTGCGGCATGAGCATCCTCAGGCAAGAATCTTACAACACTTCCCTTACTGCCGTTATCAAGGCTGTATGACCACGCTTCAATAACCGCCTGCTTATCGGATACAGATACTTCTTCAGTTATTTCTGTAAGATAAATGCCCTCTCCGCCGCCAAAGGTACCCTGAATAAGAGTTATCGGTAAGCCGTTGGATCGTGTCTGACCGCTCTGAATAACTGTGCTTTGCTGTGAATACACAGCATAATAAACAGCATCAAACTCGATATTCTCAAGTTTATCTTCGCTCAGATCACGCCACGAGGCATCATATCCCTCTTTTTGCGGAATAGACGGCACACTGTCAATTCCGATGGATTCTCCTGATCTGACCGTTACCGATTTTATTGTGCCGTCTTCGAAAACAAAACTGATCGTAACATTTTCAAACAAGCTTTCAATCCCGTCAAGCGCAAAGAATTTATCGTTTTCAAGCGCCTGTGCCTTCCCTAAATAGCTGATACCGTCTATTGCCCCGATATCCTCACCTATTGCCTTATAATAGTTGCCGTATACTTCGGTTCTGTCCTGTGAATAGCCTATTACCGCGCCGATTTTTTCTTTTCCTCCATGCAGCTCTGTTATTGAGCGGCAGTCGGTAATTATTTCTGCCTTTCCGGCTACGCCGCCGGCATAGCTTGTACCTTCTACAATACATTTGGCACTGCATTTACGCACATAGCCGTCACTGCTTCCCACAATGCCGCCTACATATTTTGCTCCTGCACTGCCGACACTGCCTGTATTGGTACAGTTCTTCGCAAGTCCCAGCGACATAAATCCTGCCACACCACCTGCATTGCTTCTTTTAATCGTGACATTTCCTGAATTTTCACAATCAACAACGACCGCTCGGTATTTCGTGTCAAAATTCAGGGATTGGCTTCCCGCAAAATCAATATCAGACTCATGGTCGAGATTGTTTTCAACGCTTATCGTGCCGACAATTCCTCCTGCATTAAGATCCGCAAGAACAGCGCCCATATTGTTACAGTCGGCTGTTTTTGCGCTGATATCTCTTTCCGTATCCTTATCTGAAACGTCCTGAATGTTTATTCCCGTAGTCTCCGAGGCATTTTCAATGGTAGTGCCTATTGCATTCATCTGGGCACTCACCTGTTGGAAATCATCACCAAGCTCATTTACGCTGTTCCCTGCAATCAAACCTATAGTCTGCATGGTCTCTCCCATGTCATCAAGGCTGTTGTTAAAGGAATTATACGCCGCCTGAATTGCATCAAAATTCATATTATCAGGATTTTTCATATTATCAAGCAGGATATTCAATGCAGCCTGCGCGCTCTGAGATTGCCCCTGAAGAATTTCAAGCTGATTTCCTATTTCGCCTGTACTTTCCTGCGCATTTGCAACCGCTGAGTTTGTTAGGTATTGCATGGTATCAAGCTGACCTTCAAGGATCTGCAACGTATCGGCTGAATATTCAATAAGCACAGAGGGCTCCATCTGCCCTGCAATACCGCCTACATCCTTTCGTCCGCTGATATTTCCCGTGTTTGTACACTTATAAATATACCCGACGCTGCTGCCTGCAATACCGCCGATATTATATCCTATATGCTTATAGCCTATATCGGCATGATTGTCGCACAGACGTAAAGACCCCTCATTTGTGCCTGCTATACCGCCTGCATCAGTTACAGCTGCCGCATATTCAGTGCTTGTCATCGAGTCTATGGTGATCTCTGAAATGCTGACACTGTTCTGCTGTACGGTATTATTCACCGTGGCATAATTGCGGCAATTGCTGATAAGACCTTTGTTTTCTCCTGCAATTCCTCCAACAAAGTGGCTTCCCTGCACCATTCCGTCAGTGCGGCAATTATTGATTATTCCCGACACTGTATTTATTCCTGTTATGCCTCCGATGTAATCAGAACCTGCAACAGAACCTCTGAAAGTGCAGTTTTCGATGCGCCCCGAATTGTTTCCTGCTATGCCTCCTATTGAGGCTTTGCTTCCCTGAGGCGCAATATCTGCGCTTACATTGAGATCCTTGACAATTGCGGTATCCGTAATATAGCGGAACACACCCTGTACAGAACCGTCTTTTGTCATGCTTATTCCCGAAATTGTGTGTCCGTCTCCGTCAAAGGAGCCGCAAAATACAGGCACGGGAATAAATTCAAGCCCCGTGAAATCAATGTCTGAGGTAAGCTTTACCGATAGGTTTCTGCTGTAGGAATCTATTCTGCAGTTTTCTGCAAACTCAATAAAATCATCAATGCCCGATATAGTGATTTCATTTGCAGACACACTGCCCGACGGCACTGCAAAAGTCATAAGCATCACGCAAAGACAAAGAAGGAAGATCAAAAACTTACGCATCATCGCTCTCCTCCTTTACGTCGGTTTCGTCTATCTGCGTATCTGTAGATACAGATGCATTCATCTCACCGTGGAGTATTCCGTCGAAATCACCGTCAACCATACCTGAAATATATCCTCTGATGTGTCCCTGAATGAGCACCGTACCCTTTGATACCTGTGCGCTTCTTGCTGATGATTTAAGTCTGAAGCTGGTTCTTTCAATTATTGAATCTCCTAAGACAAGTATCGCAGGCAGTACGCACAGTACAAGGATTATTGAAATTATGGTACCTCTGCCCAGACACACTCCCATTATGGATACTACCGGCTGCGCTGACATATTCCCTATGAGAAGTCCTGCGCTTGCCATTATGGTTCCCGATGTGAACACTGTCGGGAAAGAAGCATTTACTGCCTGCACTATCGCCTTCTTGTGAGGCATGAGCTTCTTGTATTCCTGATAATGGCTCGAAATTACTATTGCATAATCTATATTTGCGCCCATCTGTATTGCATTTACAATAAGATAACCAAGGAAATAGAGGGGCTGTTCAATCAGCGCAGGAATAGAAAAGTTTATCCATATACTGCCCTGTATTACAACAATAAGCAGAATCGGCAGACCTACCGAACGGAATGTAAACAGCAGTACTATAATAACAAAAAGCACCGACAGTACCGATATCATAAGGTTATCCTTTTCAAATGACGACGCAAGGTCACGGTAGCTGGTGGAATTGCCGACCACATAGTAATCACTTTCATAATGCTTTGAAAGCACCTTTCTGATTTCGCTAAGAAATTCAAAGGTCTCTTCGCTTTCCTCGGGCATATTCAGATATACTACCATCCTGCTGTACTTATCGTTTTTGAGCTGCTTTTCTGCACTTCCGAGCTGCTCAAACAGCTCCTCTATCATTTCCGTTTCTTCTCCTGCCAAATTGATATTATGTGCCTGAAGCTGGTTTTTCAAAAACAGGAACATATCAAAAAGCGGCACTTCATAGTTTTCCACGCTTGTTATAAGCTCTCCGTACTGATCCTGCTCTATCGCATATGTACCGTAAAGAAGCTGTGCAACCTCATAATCAAGACCGATAAGTTCGGAAAATTCTCTTGGATCCAAGGCGTCGGTAAGTACATATCCGTCCATTGCCTCTATATTGGAAAGACCCATTGCACTTTTTACTTCTTCCTTTTCCTCAAGCTCCTTCAATATGGATTTTTCGGCTTCGTAGTCACCGCTGGGAATCACAAGAGCAACCATATTGTTTGTTCCGAAGGTCTCCTTTATCTTGAAGTATGAGACCTGTCTCTCGGTCATTTTTGCGGTTTTCAGATCCATGTATCCGTAAGCATATGGACACTGACTCGAAAAATATACACCAAATACAAGCACTACAGCAAATACAAGCGGCAGTACTCTTCTGGTTTTTACTGCGAATTTTCCAAGCCACGAAATATCGGGCAGAAGTTTTTTGTGCCTTGTCTTATCAAGAAGGGGTGCAAAAAGCATAAGAAGTCCCGGCATAAGAGTGAATACGCTCAGCAGGCTGAGTATAATGGATTTTATCAGAACTATCGCCATGTCATATCCAATGGCAAATTCCATAAATGCCAAAGCGACAAGTCCGCTTATGGTGGTAAGTGAAGATGCGCTGATTTCTGGCATCGACTTTCTTAAAGCAATTATACATGCTTCTCTCGTTTCCTTGGTTTCCCTTTCATCGCTGAATCTGTGACAGAGAATAATTGCATAGTCTATGGCAAGTGCAAGCTGCAGCACCACCGCAACGGAATCCGAAATAAAGCTGATTTTTTCGAGCACGAAGTTACTTCCCATATTCAGAAGTGCCGCAGCCATAAAGGTTATAAGCAGTACAGGCACCTCCGCATAGGAACGCGATGTAAGTATCAGCACTATGATTATTATGACAGATGAAACCGCAAGAATGGTGTTCATTTCATTGTCAAGCATGGCATTTTCGTCATATCCGACCGTTGTGTCTATATTAAGGTCATAGCCTGACAGTTCTTCTCTTATTGTCTCCATTGCTCTGACTGTTTCTTCATCAGTGGTCATGCCTTTGAAGCTTACCTCAAACAACGCAGCGGCATCCTTATAATGAGACGGAGTGTTGTCAAAGGTCACCATGTCAACGCCGTCTACTGAAAGCAGCATTTCATATATATCCTCGGCTGTGTCATAGTTTATATTTGACACCATAATTCTTGCAGTTCCGAAAGCAACGAAATTTTCATTCATTGCTTCAATTCCCTGCCTTGTTTCTGTCTCTTCCGAAAGGTATACAGTAACATCATTTTCAACTTTAACCCAACTCATGGAGAAAATGCTGAATACAGCTGCTACTATATATATCAGAAAGAAAAATCTGCGCTTATCAACAATAAAAGTTGATATTTTTGTCAGGAACGAATTGTCCGATGTTCTTTTTCCCTCCATAAAGCTCTCCTTTATAAAGCATCAAAACCGAATAATACTTGAAATGATTTATCAGTATAATTATAATGGAAATGGCATATAAATTCAATCATCACATCATGTGAATATGTCGATTTTTGAAGGAGTGGTAATTATGTTCAGAATCAACAACTTTGTAAACAACGATGACATCAACGTTCTTGATACCAAGGGAATGTTCACCGTTCTCGAGTATCAGCGTGATCTCAGCGTAAATCCCCTCGAGGCTCAGACCGCTTATTACTGCAGTCTGATGAACGTTCGCAGACGTCAGCTTCTCTGCGCTCTTTCTCCCGGCTACCCCGGTGTAACCGTTCAGGCAGGTGCTATGCAGTGGTCTGTGGGCAACGTCAACGCTACAACCGGACTCAAAGGTGTCGGCGATTTCCTCGGCAAGGCATTAAGAGGCTCTGTTACCGGCGAATCTGCAATCAAGCCCGAATACACCGGCGAAGGTACTCTTGTTCTCGAGCCCACTCACAAGCATCTTCTGCTTATTGATGTCGCTGACTGGAACGGCTCTATCGTTCTCGAAGACGGTCTTTTCCTTGCCTGCGATTCAAGGCTCAAGCACAAGGCTGTTATGAGATCCAATTTCTCCTCTGCCATCGCCGGCGGCGAAGGTCTCTTCAATCTCGGCATCGAGGGCAACGGTGTTTTATGCCTTGAGTCTGATTGTCCCAAGGAAGAACTCATCGAGATTACTCTCGAAAATGATGTTCTGAAGATCGATGGCAGTATGGCTATCGCATGGAGCGTAAGTCTCAGCTTTACCGTTGAGCGTTCCGGCAAGACTCTCCTCGGCTCTGCCGCATCTGGTGAAGGTCTTGTAAATGTATATCGCGGTACCGGTAAAGTCCTCATGGCTCCCGTTGCTCGCAGATAAATTATTTAATTGCAAAACAGACTCTGAAGGAAATAACCTTCAGAGTCTGTTTTTTATATCTTTTTAAGTCCTGCAAAATTCGCCATCAGCTTTTTATTGCCGACCTTATCAAAGCGCACTTCCAGCAGGGTATCCGAACCGAGAGGCGATGCATTGATAATCTCGCCTTCTCCGAACACTTTGTGAAGCACTCTGTCGCCCTTAGAAAAGCTTTCTGAAGCGGTACTCTTCGGTGCTGCATTACCCGAAAGCTTGGTTGCAGAATCGTAATTGGGCTTCTGATAGCCGCCGGATGCTGCAAAGCCTTCTCGCTTTACAGTCGTTGCACGCTTTTTATCAAGAAGCTCAGAGGGTATCTCCCCTACAAATCTTGAAAGAGGATTCCTTGTTGTCTGTCCGTAGAGCATTCTTGATTCTGCGTGGATAAGATGGAGCTTATCCTGCGCTCTTGTTATGCCGACATATGCAAGACGGCGTTCTTCTTCAGTTTCAGACGGATCGAGAGAGGACTGTCTGCCTGGGAATATATTCTCTTCAAGCCCGGGAATGAATACGATGGGGAATTCGAGTCCCTTTGCAGAGTGAAGGGTCATAAGCACTACCGCATCAGCATCGGCATCGTAATTGTCAATATCTGCAACAAGGGCAACTTCCTCAAGGAAGTCTCCGAGGTCAGCATCCTCGCCTCTTTCCTCCTGGAACTTAACAAGGTTAGATTTGAGCTCTCGGATATTCTCCATTCGCTCGTCTTTTTTCTCGTCCCCTGCCAGCGATGCTTCATAGCCTGTCTTTTCGAGAATCAGGTCAATCAGGTCACCAAGTCCGACGGTTACATCACCTTCTGCATCGGCAAGATCGTTTATCATCTGAGCAAACTGTATCATCTTTCCTGCGCAGCGGCTAAGTGCCTGATACTGGTCTGCTGTTGCCATTACCTCAAACAGTGAAACCGAAAGCTGTGCGGCTATTTCAGATGCGTTATCAACAGATTTATCTCCGATACCGCGCTTGGGCTCGTTGATTATTCTGCGGAGTCTTACTTCGTCGGCAGGATTGCTGATAACACAAAGATACGCAAGCATATCCTTGATCTCCTTGCGCTCATAGAAACGATGTCCGCCGATGATTCTGTACGGTATGCCCGCTCTTGAAAGATAACTTTCAAGGGAGTTTGACTGGGCATTTACTCTGTAAAGCACTGCGTGGTCAGAATATTTCTTACCGTCCGATACCGCGTTGTTAATCTCGTCTGCGATATATTTGGATTCATCTCTGTCAGTGCCTGCCGTATATAGGGTTACAGGATCTCCGCTTCCCTTATCGCACCAGAGACGCTTGCTCTTTCGCTCGGTATTATTGGCTATGACAGCATTAGCCGCTTCAAGTATATTGCCTGTTGATCGGTAATTCTGCTCAAGGCGTATTACCACGGCATCTTCATACTGATTCTCAAAAGAAAGAATATTTTCAATCGTAGCGCCGCGGAATTTATATATACTCTGGTCATCGTCACCGACTACGCACAGATTTCTGTGTCCGTCCGCAAGCAGACGAACAAACATATACTGTGCATGGTTAGTATCCTGATACTCGTCGATCATTATGTAACGGAAACGGTGGCGGTAATACTCAAGGATATCCTCGTTTTCCACAAGGAGCGTTACTGTATTGAGAAGCAGATCGTCAAAATCCATTGCATCTGCTTCAATCAGGCGCTTCTGATACTGAGCATACACATCAGCTATCTTGCGCAGACGGAAATCTGAACCAACCTGTGCAGAATACTGCTCGGGGGTCAGAAGCTTTTCCTTTGCCCTGCTTATCTCATTGCCGATGACCTTGTGTGAAAGCACCTTCTCATCAATGGACAGCATATTCATTATGTCCTTGATAAGTCTGCGCTGGTCATCGGTATCATAAATTGTGAATCTGTTTGTATAGCCGAGGCGCTCTGCATCACGGCGAAGCATCCTTGCGCAGGATGCATGGAAGGTGGATGCCCATACATCGTTGCCCTCTTCCTCACCGAGCTTTGCCGCAAGTCGGCTTTTAAGCTCTCCTGCTGCCTTGTTCGTAAAGGTGATAGCCATTACCTGCCAGGGCTTTGCAGGGTACTCGGCAATGAGTTTTTCAATTCGCTCACCGTCAGTGACTCTGTCGATCTGACTTTCAAGAAACTCAACATCTTCTTCTGTAATACCGTAAGGAAGCTTGTCGCTGTTGTAGGCATTGCCGTATTTGATAAGGTTTGCGGCTCTGCTGACAAGCACCGTAGTCTTTCCGCTTCCTGCACCTGCAAGAATCAGCACAGGTCCCTCTGTCTGAAATACAGCCTGCTGCTGCATAGGATTCAAGCGGTTGAATTCTTTTTCAAGTATGGTCCTTTTTGCTTTTATATACCGTTCTTTCAGTTCTGCCATTAAGAATACCATCCTATCAGATTTAATTAGAAAAATTATGCGCTCTCGCTTATGTGAGAGCGCATATTTACTGTTTTTATTAACCGAAAATGGAGATCAGAACACCTGCTGCAACTGCAGAGCCGATAACGCCTGCGACGTTGGGACCCATTGCATGCATGAGCAGGAAGTTGCTGGGATTTTCCTTCTGTCCAACCTTCTGAGCAACACGTGCTGCCATGGGAACAGCGGAAACACCTGCGGCACCGATGAGAGGATTGACCTTGCCGCCTGTAACGATGTACATGATCTTGCCAAAGAGGACACCGCTTGCTGTACCTACTGCAAATGCAATTACACCAAGTATAATAATCAAGATAGTTTCAAGACTGAGGAACACCTCGCCGTTTGCAGTGGCACCTACGGTAAGTCCGAGGAAAATGACAACGATGTTCATGAGCTCGTTCTGTGCGGTATTGAAAAGTCTTGATACAACGCCGCTCTCACGGAAAAGGTTACCGAGCATGAGCATACCTACAAGAGGTGCTGCGGAAGGCAACAGGAGAGAAACAATAATAGTAACGATGATGGGGAAAAGTATTTTTTCTGTCTTGGAAACAGTGCGAAGCTGGGTCATTACAACGCTGCGTTCTTTCTTTGTGGTGAGAGCCTTCATAATAGGAGGCTGGATAATGGGAACAAGTGCCATGTAAAGATATGCAGCGACCGCGATAGGTCCAAGATATGTAGGTGCGAGCTGGCTTGTAACATAAATAGCCGTGGGACCATCTGCACCACCGATAATTGCGATGGATGCGGCAACTGCGCCGGGGAAGCCGAGAAGCATTGCGCCGATAAAAGTAAAGAATATACCGATCTGTGCAGCCGCACCGAGGATAAAGCTCTTGGGGTTTGCGATAAGGGGTCCGAAGTCGGTCATAGCGCCGACACCAAGGAAGATAAGCGGAGGATAGATACCAAGCTTAACGCCCTGATAGAGGTAGTAAAGAAGTCCTCCTGAGTGGGTCACATTAACGAATGTTTCGCCGTTTATTTCCATCTGCGGATACTTCGCGATCTCAGTTGCGGTAGCTTCCGCAAGGGGAATGAGCTTTGCAGTTTCAGGGGTCATAAGACCTGCAAGGGGAAGGTTTGCAAGAATTACGCCGAATGCAATAGGAAGAAGGAGAAGGGGCTCATACTGCTTCTTGACTGCAAGGTAGATAAGCAGACAGCCGATAGCTATCATTACTATGTTCTTCCAGCCGCCGTCTGCAACAAAGCCTGCAAAGCCCGACTCTTTTGCAAGATCGACCAGAGTTTCCCAAATCTGATTAAACAAATTCATGGTATGTCAAATTCCTTTCTGCCATTGATTAAAATGAGCGGACGTTTTCAGCAATACCTGCTGCCGCCCATGCGCTTCTGCCGCCTGTATTTGCACTTCTTCTGACAGAACGAACCGCATACTTCTTGCCCTGACTCTCGCCATATACTGCAACTGCGGCTGCGATAACAGCGATTATATCGTCATTGGACTTTGCCGGTGCTGTGGGAATCACCACCGATGCGGCAATCGGAGCTGCCTTTACCGGTGCTGATTTCTTCTCAGCCTTCTTTTCAGGCTTTTTAACTCCGGAGAATGCCTTTCCGAATACCCAGATAATGAAGATGAGCAGAATAAGTGCAGAGAATACTATAAGAATACCCGTCAGCGTTGTTACAAGTATTGTGTCGCCCTTACTTATCTGTGCAGCGAAAATCAGATTTTGCATTTTTACTACCTCTCTTTGTATGATATAAAAGTGCATTCGCACCACTTAATCCCATTATAAGTATACACTCTTTCTTATTGTTTTTCAATCAATAAAAAAGAATTTTTTCTTCTTTGTTGTTTTTCAACAGCTTTATTAAAAATATATAGATATATTTACAAAATTCGGACATGATATGCTTGAAGGAGCTGAATATTCTATGATAAAAAACAAATCCGACGACAGCAACGTTCTTACTCTTATCCATGACAGCTGTAAAATGGGGTTGCTTTCCATTGATTCTCTGTTGAAAAAAGCAGATGAAACAGCCTTTGAAGGTCTTTTACAGGATTTCAGAAAGGAGTATAACGACATTGCCATGGAAGTAGGTTCTGCACTTGCTGACAACGGTATTATTGCCGGAGACACAAAAACAATGGCTAAAATGGGACTTCGCAGTTCCGTAAGCATGAAAACCATGCTTGACTCCTCACCTTCACACATGGCAGAAATGCTTATTCAGGGTGCTGATATGGCAATTATCGAAATGTATAAAGCTGTCAATGGTGCATCTCTTACCGATTATGCTAAAACTGCCGCTCAGAAGTATATCGACTGTGAGCAGGCGCATATTGAAAAGCTCAAAATATGGCTTTGAATCTTGATTCACGGCACATACTATTGTATAATTATTTTTAGGCTGTTTGAAAACAGCCGCCATACTTAACTCCGATGGGAGCGAATTTTTTATGACAGTTCTCAGCGCCAACGATTTAGGGCTTTTTTACGGCGCAAATATGATATTTGAAAATGTTACGTTTTCTGTTGATGAAAAAGACAGAGTTGCACTGGTTGGTATAAACGGCTGCGGAATAACAAGTCTTTTCAAGCATATTACAGGAGAGAACATCCCCGATTCCGGAGAGCTTTCCGTTAACAAGCTTGCAACTCTCGGATATATGGAGCAGTTTACCCTCTCAGGTGGCCGAAGCGTCTACGATGAAGCTCTTACGGTATTCAGACCCCTTATGGAAATGGATGCCGAGCTTTCCTCTGTCACTGCAAGAATCGCCGCAGGAGACACATCAGTCGCTCTCATTGAACGTCAGCATTTTCTTACGGAGGAATACGAAAAGAAAGGCGGTCTCACCTTCGAGAACCGCACCCGTGCCGCACTTCTCGGTCTCGGCTTTAACCAAAGTGACCTTAACCGCGATGTGGGTGAGCTTTCCGGCGGTCAGCGTTCTAAAATCCAGCTTTGCAAAATGCTTCTTTCGGGAGCCAATCTTCTGCTTCTGGATGAGCCTACAAACCACCTTGACATAAACGCTGTTGAATGGCTTGAAAGCTTTCTGCTCTCATATAACGGCGCTTACATAATCATTTCCCATGACCGTTATTTCCTCGAAAAGGTCACAAACCGCACCTTTGAGCTTGAAAATCATCATCTCACTGCATATAAAGGCGCTTATTCAAGCTATCTGAAACAGAAAGAGGAAATGCGCGAAACAGCACTGCGTCAATATGAAAACACTCAGCGTGAGATACATCGCATCGAGGGTATCATAGAACAGCAGAAGCGATGGAATCAGGCTCACAACTACGTTACCATCGCAAGCAAGCAGAAACAGATAGACCGCATTGCAGAGACTCTTGTGGAAGTCGATAATCTGCCAAGCAAGCTTAAATTCAATTTTAAGACAAAACCAACCATTACAAACAACATTCTCATCTGTGACCGTCTCACGGCAGGCTACGGAGAAAAGCAGATATTCTCCGAACTTAATCTCTCAGTACATAAAGGTGAACGTGTATTTTTGCTTGGTCCCAACGGCTGTGGAAAATCAACCCTTTTTAAAGTTCTGGTCGGTCAGCTTGCAGGAAAATACGGAAGTGTCACCTTCGGTCCGAATGTTGAATACGGCTACTACGAGCAGACTCAGGCTTCCCTGCACGACAACAAGACGGTGCTTAACGAAGTATGGGACGTTTATCCAAGAATGACTGAAACTGAGGTTCGTACTGCCTTAGGCTCGTTTTTATTCCGAGGCGACGATGTTTTCAAGCTTATTTCTACCCTCAGCGGCGGTGAGAAGGCACGGATTTCGATATTGAAGCTGATGCTGTCCCAGGCTAATTTCCTGCTTCTGGACGAGCCCACAAACCACCTTGATATCTCCTCCCGTGAGGCTCTTGAAAACGCCATTGCCGACTACGAAGGAACTGTTTTTGTTATCTCCCATGACCGATATTTTATAAACAAGCTTGCAGACAGGCTTTATTATATGGATAACGGCAAGCTTACTGAGTATGCAGGCAATTATGATTATTTCGAGCAGCGCAGACCTGAAAAGCAGGCATCCGTCACCACTGTCAAAACCGAAAGCGCCAATGCCGCGGACTACCGCAGACGAAAAGAAGAAGCTTCTGCAGCAAGAAAGAGGAAGACAAGCATTTCGAGGACAGAGGCTGCTCTTGAAGAAATCGCTGTTAATATTTCAGAGCTTGAGAAACGTCTTTCCATGCCTGAAATTGCGGCTGACTATCAGCAAGTGCTTGAGATAACCAATGAGCTTACCGTTCTTCGCGAAAATGAAGAGGAGCTTTTCATGAAGCTTGAGGAGCTTTATGCTCAGGAGGAGGGTACGCAATGAGATTCAGGATAATGACTCTCGGCTGTAAGGTCAATCAGTATGATTCTCAGACCATGAACGAAATGATGTGCCGTAATGGCTGTGTACCGTGTCCGAAAGACGAACAGGCGGATATTTTTATTGTAAACACCTGCACTGTCACCACAGAAAGCGACAAAAAAAATCGTCAGCTTATTCATAAGATAAGGCGTGAAAATCCCGATGCACTGATAGTTGTCTCAGGCTGTATGACTCAGGCACTGCCCGAAAGCGCTGACAGAATATCGGAAGCTGATATAGTTATCGGAAATTCAAACAGAAGTGCTATCCCCTCTCTGATTTCTGAGTTTATTCAGAAAAAAGAACGGATAGTCTGTATTGAGCCGCACACTGACGAATACCGAGAAGCCTGTAATATAGGCGCTTTCGGCGAACGCACAAGGGCTATGATAAAAATCGAGGACGGCTGTGACAATTACTGCGCTTACTGCATGATCCCCTATGCAAGAGGTCCTGTCAGGAGCAGATCTCTTGACAGCATAAAAGAAGAAATTGCCGCCCTCTCCCCTGAATACTGTGAGGTTGTGCTTGTTGGCATAAACCTGTCAGCATACGGCAAAGGAAGTGAGCTTACACTGTTCGATGCCGTGAATGTTGCCGCCTCCGACCCGAAAATAAAAAGAGTGCGTTTAGGTTCAATCGAGCCAGATCTTCTGTCCGATGAGACCCTTGATATGCTCGCTTCAAAAAAGGAATTCTGCCCTCATTTCCACCTTTCCCTGCAAAGCGGCTGTGATGAAACTCTGGCGCGCATGAACAGAAAATATGATACTGCGTTTTATCGTGATATAGTCCGCAGGATTCGCGAAAGATTCTCGAATGCTTCGATCACTACCGATATTATGGTAGGCTTTGCAGGGGAAACAGATGAGGAATTTGAAAAATCCCTGTCTTTTGCAAGGGAGATCGGATTTGCAAAAGCTCATGTTTTCGCCTATTCCCGCAGACCCGGCACTGAGGCGGATAAATTTGACGAGCAGATTTCGAATGCGGTCAAATCCCAGCGAAGCGCACGAATGATAGCTGTCACAAACGAAAGTGCAGATGCTTTCAGACGTTCGCAGATAGGAAAAGTATGCGGTTTTCTCCCCGAGACCGAGGTTGAAAACGGAGTCTACGACGGTTACACCGAAAACTACACGCAGGTGCGTGTTGCAATGGAGAAAAAGGACAGTCAGCCCGTGCAGATAAAAATCACGGACGTCACTGATGATTATTGTATAGGCGAAGTGATCGTCAATGGTATTTGAAGATGAATTCACGGACAAGCAGTCAGAGATAGTATCCTTGTTCGCAGATGAGATAAATGACGGCGTCAGTACAATCTATCTTTTCTTTTACAATGATGAATACTCTTTCATGATGACTTCGGCGTACAACTTCAACGGTAAAATTGTCGGAAATCTCGACGCAGGTGTTTCTGATAAAAAAGACGATGAAATATATGAGATTATTTGCAATGAGATATTCCCCGAGCTTCAGGAGATACATCAAAAATACAATATGCCCATGCCCGTTGAATTCAAACTGATTTATAACACCGTTTCACGAGCATTTGATGCTGAATACAGATATGAAAAAGATCTCGATGAGGATTACGAGTGCGGAATCGAAGCTCAGCACTGGATAGATTCACTCAGAGCGGCAATATAAGAGCAATACATGGCGCTGAACCTCCGATTCCACTGTGGCAAATCGCCTGATAAACAAAATAAGGGGCTGTTGTACAACAGCCCCTTATTTTTTTATGAACGGTCAATATGTCTGCTTAACTCCGTTGACCTTTATGTCGGCACTCGGTGATACTGTAACACTCTGACACGAGAAATCCTTATCGTCGGTGGTTATTTCAAATGTGCCTCCGCTGACGGCAATAGAATTTTCTGCCTTCACAGCGTTGTTGTCTGTATCGATCACGATATTGCCACCCACGATATTTACCATATTGTAGGCGTAAATTGCATCGTCGCCTGCGGTGATATTTATACTGCCGCCTTCAATAAGCACCTCGCCGCGGTCAGCTTCTGTATCGTTGGTCGCACGAAGACCGTCTGTACCTGCAGTAACAGTAATCGCACCGCCCTCGATCTTCAGTCTGTCCTTGCCTCGGATACCGTGATTTTCGGAATTTACAGTGATAACTCCGCCCTCAATGGTCAGCTTATCCTTGCTTGTTATTCCATTGTTCTTATTCCCGTTAACAGTAAGACTTCCCTCTCCGATAATTTTAAGGTCATCGTGAGAGAATATGGCCGCATTAGGATCTTCTGTCGTTCTCTTCCTGTTGTCAGTTACGGTATTCTCACTGCCTGCAGAAAGCTCAATTATTGTCTTTTCTGATTCCTTGATATAAACAGGAGCACCGAAGGAACAGCTTATATCTGCACCTTTGAAAACAAGCACAACTTCGCCGTCACTATGGCATTCGACTATCAACTGTCCGTCGGAAAATGTACCGATGACTGTATATATGCCCGGCTTTGTAACAGTCACGGTATTTTTGCTCACAGGCAGGCTTTTTCCGTTTGCATCAGCTACGCTGATGCTGTCTGTTCCATTTCTGTCAGCCGCAGAACAGCCCGCAAAAACAAAAATTGTCAGAATCAGTACAACGGCGAGAATTCTTTTCATTTATATTCTCCTTTGTTTCAGCTAATAACAATTTCTCCGTCTTTTGCATCAACGGTTATTTCAGAGGGCAGATTTTCCATTCTGTCGATTATCATTTTTGCAATTTCATCTTCAACCTCACGGCGGATAAGATTACGAAGGTCTCTTGCCGCGCTCTTTCCGTCAACAGATCTCTCCGCCAGGCACTCAACTGCAGCATCTGTAATAATAAGCTTTACGCCGCGCTCTGCAAGGGACGGCACATACTCATCAAGCATGAGGCGTGAAATCTCAATAAAATTCTCCTTTGTAAGGGGATTGAAAACAATCACCTCATCGACTCTTGCAAGGAACTCGGGACGCAGAAATTCTGAAAGTGCCTTGAGTGCCTTTTCCTTTGATGCTTCCTTTTCTGTCTTCCCGAAACCGATGGCGGATTCTTTATTCTCACTGCCTGCATTGGATGTCATTATTATTACGGTATTTTCAAAATTTACCGTTCTGCCCTGTGCATCGTTTATCTTACCTTCATCAAGGATCTGAAGCAGAATATTGAGCACATCAGGATGTGCTTTTTCTATCTCATCAAAGAGAAGCACTGCATAAGGCTTTCTTCTCACCTTTTCGGTAAGCTGTCCTGCCTCGTCATAACCGACATAACCCGGAGGTGAGCCTATTATCTTACTGACAGAATGCTTCTCCATGAATTCGCTCATATCAAGCCTTATCATGGTCTCAGGCGAATCGAAAAGCTCTGCGGAAAGAACCTTTACAAGCTCTGTTTTACCTACTCCCGTAGGTCCCACAAAGATAAAGGAAGAAGGTCTTCGGCGCGGGCTTATCTGCACGCGATTTCTTCTTATCGCCGCAGTTACGGCGGCTATCGCTTCGTCCTGACCCTTTACCTTTGCTTTCAGTGCGTCCTCAAGGTTTGAGAGCTTTGCAAACTCGGACTCCTGAACGCGCATTGCATTTATACCTGTCCAGAGCTCAATAACATGAGCAAGATCATAATCAGTCACATGGAAGTTCATCACAGTGGGCTCAAGCACCTTGAGCTCTTCCTCTATCTGGTTTACCTCCATCTGCACCTTATAATACTGCTCAAAATCAGGCTGATCGACGCCTTCGGTCATTTCCTGCTTCTCCTCATTGAGCTTTTTGAGCCTCAGGGTAAGAGAATCGTAATGAGCAAGCTCCTTGTTTCTCAATGTCGCACAACTGCAGGCTTCATCAAGCAGGTCGATTGCCTTATCGGGCAGGAATCGGTCTGTGATATAACGCTCCGACAATCTGACAGCCTTTACGAGCAGTTCATCAGGCACGATAACGCGATGGTGCTTTTCATAATACTCCTTGATTCCGCGAAGCACTGCAACAGCATCGTCAACAGACGGCTCAGAAACGGTTATGGGCTGGAATCTTCTTTCAAGCGCGGTATCCTTTTCAATGTGCTTTCTGTACTCTGTGAATGTGGTTGCGCCTATTACCTGAAGCTCACCGCGGGAAAGTGCAGGCTTGAGGATATTTGCCGCATTCATGGAGCCTTCCGCATCACCTGTTCCCACAAGGTTATGAACCTCGTCTATGAACAGAATTATATTTCCTTCGGCTTTTACTTCATCGATAAGACCCTTTATGCGGCTTTCAAACTGTCCGCGGAACTGAGTGCCTGCCACAAGTGCTGTGAGGTCCATCATGTGAACTTCTTTGTTCGCCAAAAGAACAGGCACCTCGCCTGCGGCAATTTTCAGCGCAAGTCCTTCAACAATCGCAGTCTTGCCAACGCCAGGCTCACCGATAAGGCAGGGGTTGTTCTTGGTCCTTCGGCTGAGGATCTGTATCATTCGCTCGATTTCACGGTCACGCCCAATAACTCTGTCAAGCTTGCCCTCTGCGGCTTTCTTTGTCAGGTTTGTGCAGTAGCCATCAAGAAATGTGCGTTTTTTTGCCTTTGGTGCCCGTTTGCCCTTTTTATTCTTTTTTTTGTCAGAGTATGCAGCTCCGCCCATTTCAAAGCTTCCGCCGAAAATACTCAGCGGTGAGCTCTGCTCAGACTCGTCATCCTCATCTGCGTCGGGTATATCGCCGCTGTCAGCGGCTGTCAGCGCAAGCTGCTCATCGTCGTCATCATCTTCTTCAGCTTCATTATTACCGAAAAATCCCGGAAAAGGCAGTTCTCCGTTCTCAGCCATTTCCGCAACATGATTTTCCATTTCCTCGATCTGCTCTTCACTCATTCCGAGCTGTTTTATAAGAGCATCGACCTGAGGTATCTTCAATTCCCTTGCACAGGTCATGCACAAACCTTCATTTTTGTCGCCCTCTCCAAAACCGGAGGACAAAAACACGACCGCCTGTCGCTTCTTACATCTTGAACAAAGCATATTGTTCTCCTTTTCGCAAATTAAATAATTATGTGGGCATAGCCGTACAAAGGCTACGCCCACCATCTATCAGTGGATTCCCTCTTTGATCTTATCAACATGTACTACCTGATCATCATCCTCAGGTCCTTTTCCCTTAAGTATTTTTATGCCGAGTATTACATAGAAAATGAGTGCGATAACCATAATTGCGGCAGATGCGGTTATAAGCCCTGCAACGATCTTTCCTTTATTGGGAATACTCTGTGCGCCCATTACAAACACTGCTGCTGTCATGAAAAGATAGAATGCCGCGGTTGCAACCTTGCCCCACCACTGAGCCTTTACCATCTTTTTACCCAGCTTTATCAGAACGATTCCGCCTATTATCATTATTACCTCTTTAAGCAGCATTATTGCAAAAAGCGGAGTAATAAACCAATAGCTGTTTTTAAATTTTATCCATACACAGACGAGAACTGCCGCAAGGGTCATCTTATCTGCTACAGGGTCAAGCAGCTTACCGAGATCGGTAACCTGATTGAGCTTTCTTGCAACATAGCCGTCAAACAGATCGGTAGCTCCCGATACAACCAGAATGATGCCTGCCCAGAGATACTGCATAGCTACATTGTCCATATCCATCAGAAATACTACGCAAAACACCGGGATAAGTAAAATTCTGAAAAAACTCATCGCATTAGGAATTGTCATTTTGCCTCACCATAACTCCAGTATTCTATTTTTTTACATCGCCATGGGATATATTCCCTTTCCAAGGAAAAGCGTCACAATATTATTGTGGTAGAAAAGCTTAAATAAAAATGATGTGCTGAAAAACTCGGTCATTTCAAGGGGCTTGCTCCAGAATGCAGGAAGCATGAACTGGATAATTGTAATTGCAAATATCAGGATCACCATCGCCTTGAAAGCGCCGAATACACTGCAAAGTGCTGTATTTATAACAACTCTGTCAGGGGTATAGAGCAGATTTTCAAAGGTTGCGGCAACTGCCTTGAGTAAAAACATGAATGCTATGAACAGAATAAGAAAAAACACTGCTCTGAATACGCCCTCGATCACAGGCCTTGCCACGATATCGGTTATCTGCTTTGCGGCGGTATTGCTGGTTGAGTTAACAAGCATATCTACCTCCGCACGGTTTTCCGCTGTTGCAACACCATAACTTTCCGCCGCATTTTTTACCATTGTCGGCATTTCCTGCATGACTGCATTATAGCCTGACGATATGCGGCTTCCCACTACCTGCTCATCAATTTTTTCTGCAATGGCAGGTCTGAAAAAACTCTTGTATGAAAGCTCTGAAAGTGTTATGGAAAGCGGTATCGCAAATGCCATTGAAAACACATAGCACAGTGTCTCCATCAGACAGCGAAGCTGTGTGGTTTTTCTGTTTTTATGAATATAGTACACAAACAGACCTATTATTGCCAGATCGATAAGAATGCCCATTCGTATCCTCCTGCGTGATATAATTCCATTAAACCATTAAAGTATATCACGATTCATCTTTAAAAACAATAAAAATAATCAAAGTATATTACATTTTTTTACTTTTTCTGAACTTTCCTTGAGGTCATGAATTCAACGCTTCTCTCAATTACCGTTTTTGAACCCTCCGGCATGGGTATATCAGCATTGCGGTAATCAAAGGAATCGATAAAGCCCTTGAAATCCTTGTCCAGTTCCATTGCTTTCTTCATTACCAGCCCGTTTGCCGTTGCCGCAAACTGTGAATACAGCTTCCCGAGAGGCTTTATCGCTCTCTGCAGAAGCATTCTGTAATGAGTAAGGCAGAGATATTCCTGCGATGCGAAAAGCTCGCGAAACTCCTCTTCGTTTTTGTAATTCCCGATAAGGGTATCTATATGCCTGTCGAAATGTCTGTCAAGATAATCGCACACAAAACAGCTTTCCTCCATATCGCAAAGCTTCTGCACGGTACCTTTATCCGTTTTACCGAGAAGATTTTCCTCTACATGCTTAAGATGTGTATGGAGCATAAGGGCAATCGGCAGCCGCTGACGATTTGAAAGAAGCATCATATTGAAATGCCTCTCACAGAAACCTACTTTGTTTGTTATCTGCCTTATGTCAGGCTCCATCATTGCGGCGCCTGTTATATAATCTATGTATTTCTCCTCTATCCTGTTTCGCATTGTGCATATGGGACAGCCGCAGCGTTCCTCAAATATTTCATTTACGGGAATTGTACATATTGTTTCTTTCATCCAATATCCTCCGTTCAAATATGAAATTTCCAAAATTTAGTATACCACATTTTGCTCTTTTATTGTATAATAATATATATTTTTTATAAATTCAACACATGGAGGACTTAATGCCACATATTATTTTGAAAACCAGGGACGATTTTTCCCTTTCTTCCACTGTTATGAGCGGTCAGTGCTTTCGCTGGTATGAATCCGGCGGAGGTTACAACGGAATTGTCGGCGGACGTTCTGTGACCGTATTTCAGACTAACGACTCCATTGAGCTCCACGGTGCCGCTCCTGAAGATGCGGCTTTCTGGAATAATTATTTTGATCTTGAGCGGGATTATACATCTATAAACAATGAGATAATCAAAATCGAGCCAAGACTCTCACAATGCGAAAGCTTTGCACGAGGTGTTCGAATCCTGAGGCAAGAGCCCTTTGAAGCTCTTTGCTCTTTTATCATTTCTCAGAACAACAATATCCCCAGAATAAGAGGGATCATTCTGAGGCTGTGCGAAAAATACGGTAAAAAAATTGAGGGCGGCTATGCTTTTCCTACTCCTGAGGCGCTGCTTTCTGCCTCAAATGAGGATTTTACCGCTCTCGGTCTCGGCTATCGCGCACCTTATCTTGCAGATGCAGTACAGAGGGTGACAGACGGCAGATTTGACATAGAACATGTCTCTTCTCTGCCTACCGATGAGCTTCGCCGACTTCTTCTCGAAATACACGGTGTGGGTCCGAAGGTCGCTGAATGCGTTCTTCTTTACGGTTTTTCACGGCTTGAGTGTTTCCCTGTGGACACATGGATAAAAAAGGCTTTGCGCGAGCTTCTGGGCAATGATTCACCAATTGTCACCTACCCTTACGCAGGCATTGCACAACAATACATTTTTGAATTTATCCGCACAAATTACGATAGAAAAGCCTGAAAGGGGGCATTAGTATGAAAGTTCTTGTGGGAATGAGCGGAGGTGTTGATTCGTCTGTCGCTGCACTTATGCTCACTTGGCAGGGTTATGAGGTCACCGGGTGTACAATGATACTGCGCGACAGTGACAGCGGCTGCGGTGCTTATGCCGACAGCGAAGACGCTGCGGCAGTATGCAGGTCAATCGGTATAGATCATATTACTCTCGACCTGCGCGAAAGCTTTTCAAAAAATGTTATGTCACCTTTCTGTTCTGAGTATATGCGTGCAAGGACTCCCAATCCATGTGTTGAATGCAACAGGTACATAAAATTCGGAGAGATGCTTGATTATGCTTTGAACAATGGCTTTGACATGATTGCAACCGGTCATTACGCCAAGCGTGTATTTAACAGCGAAACCAATCTTTACGAGCTTCACCGTGCTGAATATAAAGATCAGAGCTATTTTTTATGTCAACTAAATCAACATCAGCTCAGTCACACTCTCTTCCCTCTCGCAGATATGTGCAAGGATAATATCCGCGCTCTTGCCATGGAGCATGAACTGCCCGTTCACGCAAAGAGAGACAGCCAGGATATCTGCTTTATTCCCGACGGTGATGTTGCTTCTTTTCTTACCTCTCGCGGACATCAGCTTATACCCGGTGATATTGTAAATGAAGACGGAAAGAAAATCGGCTTACACCCCGGCGCTCAGGCATATACAGTCGGTCAGCGCAAGGGACTCGGCGGCGGTTATCCGCACCCCATGTTTGTTCTTAAAGTTGATGCAGACAAAAACCGTCTGATAATAGGAGGCTCTGAAAGTCTGTTTTCCTCCCGTGTGGAGGTCGATAGGATAAGCTTTGTTTCAGGATATGTGCCCGGCAAAAAATTCTCTGCAGATGTAAAGCTCCGTTTTGGTGCCAAAGGCGACAAAGCCGAGATAACCCTTCTCGAAAACGGCAGAGCATTCATTGAATTTTCAACGCCTCAGCGCGCCCCTACCCCCGGTCAGAGCGCCGTTTTCTATGACGGGGACAGGGTTCTCGGCGGCGGTTATATCAGCGCAGGATATAATTTATAATTTTTTCGATTTTCTATCGCTTTTGTACATCAATTATTGTATAATTATAAAATCATATCTCAAAGTAAGTGAGGATTGCTATGATTCGTCAGAAAATTAAAAACTCAATCGACAACTACACATGGGCGTTCGTTCTGATCTATTCGGGCGTTTTTGCCGCAGGCTTTCTGCTTTCCCTGCTCTTCTGCAAGATAAGCAAATATTCCGGAGGCTGCAGTTTCCTCATGTCCGTTATTATGGGTGGCTTTGCTCTGCTTGCCCTTCGTACATGGCTTTACGACCCTGACCGCAGACTTAATCCCGAAAAAGATAAAAAGCAGACAAATGCTTATGTATATTTCGGCGGTCTTCTTGCTCTTGCCGCCATAACGCTTGTCTATCTCAATCTCGGTGTATTCCCCTTTGGCGACCGAAGCGTTCTTATTATCGATATGCATCATCAGTATGTTGCATTCTTCGCTTCTCTGCGCGAGAAGACTTTCGGTCTGTTCAACGGCGACAGCCTTCTTTATTCAAGCCATGTAGGTCTCGGCTCGGGATATCTGTCACTTTTCTCCTACTATCTCAGCAGTCCCCTCAATATTCTTGTTCTTATATTCCCTCGCGAGGCTCTTACCGAAGCCATCGCTCTCATCACCGTTCTCAAGATCGGTCTTGCAGGTCTTACCTTTGCAGTTTTTGCAAGGGGTATGACAAAGCGCAATGATTTTTCAATTTCCGTTCTTTCTGCCGCCTACGCTCTCATGATGTATATGCTGGCTTACTCCTGGGATGTTATGTGGCTCGACTGCATTGTTCTTCTTCCTCTTATTATCTACGGTCTGCATATCTGGCTTGAAAAGAAGAACCCTGCTCTTTATATTGCCGCTCTTGCAGGTGCGATAATCACAAACTACTATCTCGCGTTCATGATCTGCGTCTTTGTCGTATCCTATTTCACTGCTCATATAATCATTTACTCAAAGGGCTGGAAAATACGCGATTATATATCCCGTATTCTCCGATTTGCCGTCGGTTCCCTTATCGCAGGCGGAATCAGCGCATTCCTGCTCCTGCCTACTGCAATCTATCTGCAGTACACCTCGGGCGCCGATGATGTTTTCGAACGCGAGATCTCTACTTATTTCGACCTTTTCGACCTTTTCGGACGCTCCATGTATTCGGCTTCACCCTCTATCAGAGGCGATAGTCTCCCCAATATTTACTGCTCTGTTCTGGCAGTTCTTCTCATTGTTATCTTCTTTCTCTGCAAGACCATATCTCTCCGCAAAAAAATCGCATACGGTATGCTTTTGCTCTCATATGTTGAGTTTGCAGCTATAAATCTCACTTATTTCCTGCTTCACGGTATGCACTTTCCCAACGACCTTCCTCATCGTTTTTCTTTCCTTATATCTTTCGCAATGCTTCTTATGGCGGTTGAGGTCGTTGCAAATCTCCATGCAGTTACGGCAAAGAATGTGGGAACGGCACTGTTTATATGCGTAGGCGGTCTTGCTCTTACTGAGATAATAGGCAACGAGGAGCCTACTTATACGCTTATATATGTAAGTCTTGCTTTCTTTGTCGTATATTCTCTGATACTTTTTCTTGCAGCAAAAAGAAAGCTCCGCAGGTCTCTTGCACTGGTGCTCCTAATCATCGTTGTATTCGTTGAGATTGTATCAAACGGTGTTGTCACAATTACAACCATGCGCGACACGGAAGTTTATACCATGCGCTCCGATTTTACCGAGGATTATGCTATAACCGATAAATCCATCAATTACGTCGAAAGCCTCAATATGCCCCATTACCGCACTGAGATACTCCCCAGAAAGACCTGCAATGACCCATCTCTCTTCGGTTATCCCGGTCTTACGGTCTTTGCTTCCAGCAACGACCAGTCTGTTATCACTCTTATGGGTGCAATGGGCTATGCAAACAACGGCGTCAACAGCCATATGTACCACTCATTTGTTCCTGTTGCCGATTCTGTGCTGAATCTCAAATACCTTATACATTCCAATAATTTCTCTCACTCTCAGCTCAACAATATAGCAACAGTTGAGAAAAACGGAGATTACCGCTATATCTATGAAAACCCCTATGCTCTTTCCCGTGCCTTTGTTGTCAGCGAGGATATTCTCTATGATTGGGCGTACTATTCAAACAATCCCTTTGAGGTGCAGAACACTCTGATAACCGCCGCAAGCGATGCTTCAGCGGTTTACACCATGCACTATCCCAAGGTTGAAAACGCTGTTCCCGTAAATAGCACCGTATCATTCGATAATACCTTCTTCCATGTAACCCCTGACGGTTCGGATCCCATTTCTTTCACCGCTGTTATCCCGGTAACCGCAACAGATCTGATCTCAGGTTCTGATGCAAGCTATGCCACCGAGCAGTATTATGTATATGTAGACTGCAGAGCTGCTGACAATATCAGCGTTTCCGCCGCCGGAAACACCTTCTCCTCAAGCCCCAACGAACCCTATATCATTGACCTCGGCTCTCTTGGTGCAGGAGATTCAGTGAATGTCACCATTAACACCTCCATCGAATGTGTCGGTAATATTTTCGTTGCTTCTATGAACCATAGCGATTTCACCGATGCCATGAATGCTCTTTCCCGTAATCAGCTTGTAGTTTCCACCTACAGTGAATCTGCTTTTTCAGGAGAGATAAACGTTCTCGATGCAGGCGTCATGTTTACTTCTATCCCCTATGACAAGGGATGGACGGTAACTGTTGACGGTGTTGAGACCGAGACCTTTAAAATCGGAGAAGCTCTTCTTGGCTTCTATATTACCGAGGGTGCTCACAGCGTCAAATTCTCTTACACTCCCTCAGGTCTTACCGCAGGTATAATAATCAGCATTCTCTGTCTGATTATTTTTGCCGCACTTATCGTTGTGTACTGTCTCCACAATGTGAGGAAGAAAATCACAGACAGATTCCCTCAGCTCGGTTTCCTCAATACTCTTGCTGATCCCTCTGTAAGCCTTTACCGTGACAAGGCTCCCTCTCTTCCTGTTGAGCCCATATCCGAAAGCACCGATGCAGAATCATTCAGTATTCTTGATGACCCTGCACTTTTCGATGACGATTTTGATGAGTAATACCATAACAAACAGCCGCAGGTCGTTCGACCTGCGGCTGTTCTCTTTTGCACCGAAAAACCTCCGGCAGATATAAAATCTTCCGGAGGTTTGGCTCGCACAATTATTTCAGCATTTCATAAAGTTCAAGGGCTCGTTCCTCTGTGATGCTTGCTGCCTCAGAATTAACAATAAACGAGTAAATGGAGCCGCCCTCAAATTCTTTTCCTGCCTCTTTGACTGCATTGTCTCTTTTCTCTTCCCATGCAAGCTGATCGTTCTGCAGTTTTGAAAACTCATCATCGGGAAGGCGATTCTTTAATTCCGCCATCAAATAGTCCATCGCTCCGTCCCAAAGCTCAGCAAGTTCCATGGATTTAGTGTTCAGATCCATCTGTGTCATAGCTTCATTTTCTATAAAGTATTTGATACTGTCAGACTGCTGTTTGACAGATTCCATGTATCTGTCAATCTCTTCGTTGCTAACGGCATTATTCTGCTCTGCCGCTGTATTCTCCTGATTCACATCAGCTTCTTTATTTGCGCATCCAGAAGAGAATCCTGCCGCGAGAACAACAATTGCCAGCATCAGAACAAGTATGGTTTTTTTCATAATCAGCACCTTCTTTTTTTACGAAAATATATCACATGAAAGCAAGAGTGTCAAGTGGGTTTTATGATACACAGCCTGCAGCAAATGTATATTGATATATTGCATCTGTTGTGGTACAATTTTTATGTTTGCATTGGTTTTGATATAGTGCGAAAGGAAGATATATATTGAATGACATACAAATCGGTGTTTATCGCCATTACAAAGGCAACACCTACGAAGTACTGGGCATTGCTTCCAACTCGGAAACGCTTGAGCCAATGGTAGTTTACCGCGCGCTGTACGGTGAGCGCAGGCTGTGGGTACGCCCTGCATCCATGTGGAATGAAGAAGTGGATGTAAACGGAGAGAAAGTACGGAGATTTACCTATATTGAACAATAATCCTGCTTTTACAGTTGACTGGAGGGGCTGCGCTTGTACTTCGGAAAATCAAGAGGACAGAAAAGAAAATTTAACACCCTGATTCGGCGTATAGATAAGATCGAACCATTCACGAAAACCGAAAATGAGGAGGAGCATTTTCATGTTCCCTGCGGAACATGGCTCTCCATGCCAAAGACATCGGGGAAGATCAAAACCGAATTCTGCAGAAGATGGATAGAAAAAACTGAAGAGATCATCTCACAAAAACCTGATGGACTGCCTTTCTGCAAGGTGGTGGCGGCTGTTTGCTACCCCGATGTGCGTGACTCTCAGATAATCATTTTTTATGACGAAAATTATTATTCCTCATTCTGGAACAGAAACGGAACATATCAGAAATGGACACGTATAGAGAATAAATCCTTTATGAAAGAAAGAAACATAAAATCAAGCCTCCCAGAAGCAGGTTACATTGAGGAGCTTAATGATGAGGATTACAGCTGCAGATCATACATATGGTTTTACGGAGAACTGCCGTTTTAAATTTATCATTTGGGTCAAAAAGATATAGAGAGGTTAGCAAGATGTATTTTGATGATATGGAAACAGGTATGATGGTTGAAATCGATCCAACTGTTATTGAAAAGCAAAAAATGCTTGATTTTGCATTTTCATACGATAATATCCCTCTGCACACCGATGAAAAATATGCAAAGGAATCTCCCTTCGGGGCTCTTATTGCACCGGGAGTAATGTCCTTTATGTCGGTATGGGCAAAATATCTTGAGAAGGATTTCTTCGGTGAAGAGCTGATCGCGGGAAAATCCACAAAAATCGAGTGGATAAAACCTGTTTATGCAGAGGATGTTCTCAGCGGAAAAGCTGTTATATCAAAGCTTATAAAGAGAAATGAGCGTAACGGTCTGGCTGAAATTACGATAGAGGCATACAACCAACACGGTGAGCTTGTGCTTACAGATGTAACAGAAGCTATAGTCAGATGCAGACCTGCTGTAAAAGAAGAAAACAACGAATAAAATGTGCCGCCGCAGAAATTAAAATCTGCGGCGGCACATTTTTGAATGCATTTACTCTTTTAGACCCTGCATTTCAATAAACTGCCTGTAGATCGGGTGCATTGCGTTTCCCGGTCGGTCCGGAAACATTTCCTGTGGTGCTTCCAAAAAGGGAACCCATCGAGCAGAATCGACTTCACTCGACAAAACAAAGTCCATCTTCTTTGCGAACCCGATAAATCCGATCATCAGAAGCTCTTTTTTCGGAAACCAGTATGAACCTGCGTAATGAACCGATTCAAGGTCTATTCCGAGTTCTTCCTTTACTTCTCGCATTGCGGCAGTTTCCGCATTTTCTCCGGGGGTGATATATCCCGATACAAAAGCAGCGTGTTTGACGGACATATACTCCTGATGAAGCAGAGCAATTTCGTTAAATTCATTTGCGACCAGTATTATGACACAACTCGAAAAAGAATCGAACCAATACTTATTGCACTGTGTGCAATAAGGCACATTCCCATCATCCCCTGCTTTTTTATCAATAAGCTTTCCGCCGCATATTGGGCAATACAGATAATGCATAAAGCCTCACCCACCGTAAATTCTTACTCGTTTTTGAGCTTTTCCAGAGCTTTTGCCATAGCTTCATCTTCCTTTTTCTGCTTTGACAGAGTAATAAAAAGGCTTACTGTAAAGCATATTCCGAAGGAAGGAATGAAGGACAGCCATGCCAGAGGATCAGTTAAAGGAAACCACTTGAAGACAATAATGAACACAACAATTACTGCAACACAGCTTGTGATCATTCCGATTGTACGCGCCGTTACAGACAGCTTTCTGAACAATCTGTCAGAAAGGAAGAGTGCTCTGATAAACGTTGTAATAACAGAAAGAGCAAGCATTTGCGCAAGTGAAGCAATGCTCATTCCCTCTGAGCCGAGTCTGAAAAGAGATGAATGCCCCTTCCCCTCTTCACCTGCAAAGAAACTGCAAACGGAGATGACAGCTACCATAAGACCGAATATCATTAGTGTCTGCCCTGCATAATCAAATATATTTTTCTTCCTGTCCATGGTTATTTCACCCCTAACTTCCGTCTCAGCTCATCGGCATACATCCTGGAGGCGATAAGCTGTTCACCGTTTTCCATTGTTATGCGTATTTTGCGGTCGATATCCGATTTAAGACTTTTGATCTTTTTGAGTCGCACGATGCAGGATTTGCTTATGCGAAAAAAGCCGCTGTCAGAAAGCTGGTTTTCAAGCTCATAAAGACGAAAATCCGATTCATAGACCTTTTCAGCAGTATAAACAAAGGTGTTTCTCTCCACTGCTTCAATATAGATAATATCGTTCAGGTCAATCAGATACACGGAATCTTCATATCTGACCGTCAGCTGTTTGTCAAGTATTCTGATTGTCGCCAGCAGCTTCTCAATTTCAGGTGTTAACGAACCGCAGGACAAGGTTATTTCCGTATCGGCTTTTCCGGGGATAAGATCAATGGTTATTTTCATATCACTCAAGTCCGTTTCTTCTGTATACGATAAAAAATACCGCCGATGCCGCAAGGAAGCTTACGGCAAGCACGATTATTCCTATTGTGTTGATTATATCATCATTCAGCTCTGTAATAAAGAGCCTTATCTGATATGTGTAAAAATATTTTGCGATTTTTTCAACGGTCCTGTTGAACATTGATATCATAGGAAGAAGTGCAAGTACTATCATCAAAGGAACCGTCATTGAGGTTGCCGCCATCTGGCTTTTCGAAAAAAGTCCGATTACCGCACCTATGAGCAGCGAAATTATAAAGCCAATTGCCATTACCAGCAGATAAAGCCCAAGCTCTCTGCCCGAATACCCTGTGTTCATGCCGATAGCAACTGCGCCTGCCATGCACAGAATCCACACATAACTTCCGATTCCCAGCATGTATTCATGGGGCTTTACGTTTGCCATGAGAAGTACCCGCAGAGTATTTTTCTCTTTTTCTTCCGCGATAATTGACGATACCGTAACCATTGGAGCCATCCCAATATACATGACTGAAAACATCTCCGCGAAAAAATGCGGTGTCAGGTCTTCGAGGGATACCGTGTTTTCCATGAGTACGGTTATAAGCGGAAACATGATAAACTGGAGCAGGATCATTCTGTTTTTAAGTGTGTCTTTAAGCTGTCTTATGAATATTGCGGATATGTTTTTCATTTTCCTTTCTCCTCTCAGTCCTCTAATCCTCTGCCTGTCAGTTCGATGAACACCGATTCAAGGTTCGGTTCGGTGGAATGTATGGTTTCAAGTGTTCCGTCGGCAATATATTTTGATATCTGTAAAGCGGACGAAGGTATATTTTCAAAGGAAAATTCACTGCCGTCCTTCAGACGGACATTAAGGCACTTTAGCCTGTCATACCTTCTGCAGATCTCCGAAGGATCTCCTTGTTCGACTATTAAACCGCTGTTCAGCAGTGCTGTACGGTCGCAGAGTTCGGCTGCTTCCGCCATGTTGTGAGTTGTAAGAAATATTGTGCAGCCCTCTGCCTTTTTGGCAAGTATCATTTTATGGATCGCTCTTGTCATTGCCGGGTCAAGTCCGCTTGTAGGCTCATCGAGAAAAATTATTTCGGGCTTTGTCATAAATGCACGGGCAAGCTGAAGTCGGCTGCGCATACCCTTAGAGAGGTTCTTTGCGTCGGTTTTTGCTGCAGATTCAAGTCCAACCTCAGAGAGTGCCATATCGGCAGCGCTTGAGGGAATCCCGTAAATCTTTGCAAAAAGCCTCAGATTCTCCCGGCAGGTCATTCGCTCGTACACGCCGAAATTGTCCATCATTATCCCGAGACGATTATGGTCTTCTCCGCTCATTTTATTTGCCTCTTTTCCGAGGATCAAAGCTTTGCCGCCGTAGTTTTCCATCTGACCTGTCAGTATCTTTATAAGTGTTGTCTTTCCCGCGCCGGAAGGTCCCAGGAGTCCGAATATCTCTCCTTTTTCTATGCTGAGGTCAATTCCGCAGAGAACTTCATTTCCCCCAAAGCTTTTTGTTACATTTTCTGTTATTATTGTCTGCATATTTCTGCCTCCTTTGTGGTTACGGGCAGAGTCTATCATGAGGCTTAAAGTCTTTCAATGCCCCCTGACATGACTTGCCGGATGGCATGCATAAGCTGCCCTCTGCACTGCAAGAAACAACAACAGCAATTACTTTTTTTCTGATAAAACAGCTTATAATATTTCCATGTATTGTTCCATTTTGTCATTGACTGCCATAAAACCATGTTGTATAATAATGTATGTATATGTACAATCTGTAGTTTTACCGCATTTTGTATCAAAGCAACCGACGGGAGGAGCCAACCAATGAAGAGTAAATTTCTTAAACTCGCGCTGTTGATTGTCGCCGTTATTACCATGGCAGTATTTCTGTCTGCCTGTGACACCGAGTTCGATGTTTCCACAGAGCTTTCGATCAACGACGATTTCTCCGGCACACGCACCATGGTCACCGACAGTATCAAAAAAAGTGACCTCGGCGGCAGCACTACAGCAAAACAGATCATGGAAAGCATCAAAAAAGGTGCTCCCGCAGGCATGGATGTCTCTTATTCCGAATCCGGAGACAAGTATGTTTTGACTTTCTCCATTTCTTTCAGCAGTCTTGAAGACTATGAGAAAAAGGTTGAATCCATTATCGGCAAGGATACGGACATAACCTACGAATATCTTGATACTGCCTTCGGTCATATCGTAAATATGGAAGAGCAGTTTACAACTCAGGATCTTCTCAACTGGGTTCAGGATGTTGTCAGACAGTATGACAGCAAAGCTTCACTCAGCATCAAATATACTTCCACCGATCTTTCTTTGATCGGGCAGAAATTCTCTTCCGGCACTGCCGGCAGGATCAATGTACACTCCACGGGAGACGGCACAGCATTTACCTCTATCCATGTTGACACCTATGTTCTCGGCCTCGATAACTATTCCCGTGCTGTTACTTTCAAGATGTCACAGAGTGTTTTTGATACCGTTACTCTCGAAAAGCTCGATTCCCTTGTCCCCGCTTCTGCCGTCGGTAAGTTCTACACCGATACCGAAGCCAAGGAAAACGAGCAGTGCGTTTATCAGATAACATATTCCGGCACCGCTCAGGAAATAGCTTCTGTCACTTCCGCAATTTTCCCCGGAAGTACCTTCGAATGCACAAATCAGGATATTGATTCCACTGCTTTTTCCGCAAACTGCATTCTTGTTGAAACCATTAACTTCAGCCGTTATCCCTGCAACAGCAACGGTACCGCAAACGCTTATATTACTTATACTTCTGATTACAGCGACACCGCTGAGGGCGAACCTTCCTCCACCTCCAACGATGTTGTATTCAGCACCAACAGCTTTGAAGTAACCGGAAGCAGTAACTCTTCCTCATCCGAGAATAAGACGGATAACTCTGTTGAACTTGCCTGCAGCAATGTTACCGGTGCTTCTGTTGCTATGGGCGTTACTTTCAATTACGGCATCCAGAACGTCACCGTCGATGTAGCTCTTAACAGCAATGATAAGGTTTCTGTCTCCGTTCTCCTCGATTATGATATCTATGCAAGCGAAATGGCTCTTGACCTTGCAGAGAATTTCTTCTCCAGCCAGCTCGACGGCAATAATATAGACGGTGTTGATGTCTCCTCCAGAGAGATCACCCACGATACTCAGACCGGCACACAGAGCTATTATCAGCTCAAGCTCACATTCAGCGGTACCGCCAAGGAAGTCGGCGAATCAATGACCGCTTTCTTCCAGGGTCCCAATAACTTCAGCAATATCTACAACAAAAAGTTTGAATTCAGCACCAAGCACAATATTTCTCACCGCGTTGATATCACCTCCCTCCTCGAATACGCTGATTACGACGGAATCGTTACATACCTCTTCCGCTCTGATGCAGCTACTTTCAAGGGCGTTGACTGTCAGCTCTACAATGGTGAAAACGCTGCAGGTTCTCCCGATATCGACATTCTCAACGGCAAGACTAAGATCAACTCATTCTCTATCTCTGTTGCAGGCGGCTGCTTCAGAACAAACTTCCAGGCTACCTATGTCAATGTCGGCTACATAATAATTGCGGTAATCATTCTTATTGTTCTTATTGTTGCATTCATTATCGTTCTTTCCTTTGTTGCAAGAAAGGCGAAGGCTCGCAAGCAGGTTGAAACCGAGATCTTCAGAAAGGCAGCTGTTGAGCGTTCACTCTCTCTTGCGGTTATCCAGAACAATGACGGTTCTATAGTTCCTCTTTCAAGTCAGGCTCTTGCAAACCGTCCCGGAGCAGTTGTTGAATCCGCTCGCGATGACGGTCTTGATGAAGACGATGACGAACCTGAAACCATTTGGCTCTTCTCCACCACTCTTAAGCTTCTCTCGCTTATTGCTGCAGTTCTCTTCTTCTTCCCCTTTATCTCCGTTTCCTGCTCCAACTCAAACGGTCAGCAGTCAATTTCTGCATTCAGCCTCATGGTCGGCTACTCAAGAGACGGCTACACCATGAATCCGCTGCCCCAGATCTCTCTGCTTCTCATTATCCCGCTCGTAATATTCATGCTTCTGTTCCTCTGGAACAAGCTTCCCAAGTTCCCCTCTGCAATAGTTATCATCGTTGCTTCTGCAGCTTCCCTGCTTATCCTTCTCAACCTCGAGGCTATTATCGAGGAACAGGTAAATTCCATGATGGAATTCACCAACACAGCAGGTACGATAACATCATTCTCAATGGAATGGGCATACTCATATTCGATAATCGTCTACATTCTGCTGCTGATAGGCTCAACGGTATTACTATTGGCAGAAATATCAGATAAGGTCAGGAAAAAATTCAGGTAACATTTCCCAAAGGGGGCTGTATTTAATATGCAGCGTACGAAACGTTTTTTAAGCGTTTTTGCTCTTATCCTTGCATTTGTTTTCATTCTTTCCGCGTGCGGAGCCGCAAGCTCCGCACGGGAAGCAATAAATGGCTTCACCAACGGCATGAAGGCTCACGACTACAGAGATGCCATGAAATATGTAGCTGAGCGTGACAGTCTTTCCTTCAACGGCAATACCGAGCAGATAATGGATGCCGTTGCAGATTCACTCTCCGTCAAGATCATCGGAGAAGGTATGAGTTCTGTAAAAATCGAGGTAACTACCATTGATTTGCGCGAAGTCTACCACACCGCTACCGTACTCGTAATTGATGAGTATTACGATGCCGCTCTAAGCGGCGAAACCGTTTCTGAAAAGGAAATGCGTAATGCCATTATTTCAAAGGCTGTAAGCCTTGCAGGTCAGAACGGCGTGCCTACCGTTACCACCCAGCTTGAAATAAACATGAAAAACGATAACGGCAAATGGTATATCATAATGGACGCAAATGCCTACAACGTATTCACAGGCTATATGACAAGCGCAAACGAGCTTGTCACAAACGGCTCTATCCTTGATTACGGTTCATAGTAAAAATGCAGTATGGTTAAAACCATACTGCATTTTTGTTGACAAACTCAGACTACTATGATAGTATAGACTACAGTAATAGTCTCAGGAGGTCTTTTATGAAGGAAAAGCTTTATGACAGCGAAGCTAAAGTAATGGAAATCATTTGGAAAAATAATCCGATTTCCGCAAAAGAAATAAGCCTGATTGCTACAGATACTATCGGCTGGAACAAAAACACCACCTATACCGTAATCAAAAAACTTGAAGCAAAAGGATTTATCCGGCGCAGTGATCCCGGTTTTATCTGCACCCCTCTTGTTTCACAAAATCAGATCCAGAAAGCAGAAGCAGCCTCTTTGGTAAATAAAATCTTTGGCGGTTCCCGAAAAGCATTGTTCTCAGCTTTGATTGAAGATGAGCCTCTGTCCGAAGATGAGATCAATGAGATTTTAAAGCTGATCGACAAACGGTGAACTCCATGCTTAATGAAATATTCTATTGGCTTTTCAGCATGAGCATTACTGCTTCTGTAACAGGTCTGCTCGTTATGCTTATAAGATCAATAAAAAAGATTCCGAGAAGATTTACGGTGTTTCTCTGGTCAATACCCTTTCTTCGAATGACATTACCGTTCGGACTTAACAGTCCTTACAGCCTTATGTCATTATTGTCAAAATCAATCTCCAGATCCGTAACTGTATATCAACCTACAGATTATACAGAGTTTTCGATGATGAATTTTGTCATGGCGGCAGATACTTATTTCCCTATAACATATAAAACCAACACAGTAAAGTATATCTTTTCAGCGGCAGCGGCAATATGGCTGACCGTTTCATCGATTATTCTTCTGATATTAGCTGCTGCATATTTCACCTCGCTTAACGAAATAAAGAACTCCATTCCTATGAGGGACAATATCTATCTTTCTGATAATATCACTTCTCCTGCTGTTTACGGCATTATTAAGCCTAAGATCATTTTGCCTGTTTCCTGCGAAAAAAGAGATATTGAGCTTATATTACTTCACGAAAAAATGCATATACGCAGTGCGGATAATCTATGGAGACTGCTTGCACTGGTAATCGCTTCTGTTCATTGGTTCAACCCGTTTTGCAGATTATTTTTAAATTTATTTCTTGCAGATATTGAATTTTCCTGCGATGAACGTGTTCTCTCGAGGCTCAGCGATGACCGCAAAAAAGAATATGCACTGGAATTACTTGGAAACAGCCGCAAAGACACTTTTCTTACCTCCTCTTTCGGCGGTGCAAAAACACGCAATCGAATTGAAAATATATTATCCTTCAGGAAACCGACACTGCTTTCACTTTCGGCATTTACGGTATTGAGCATTTTTATTTTCTATGTACTTATGACAAACGCAGGTTGAAAGGAGAAATATATGAAAAACAAAAAACTCGTCAGGTATTATCTTATTTCATGCATCGGCGTTCTCCTTGCCTCATATTACCCTTTGTCAATGGGATTTCGTGTAATTCATGATATGGCTGTCACAGGAAGTGTGATGAAAGAAAACTATCCTAAATACATTATCCCTTACACTCCGATATGCATTGCAATCATTTCAGGCGTTCTGATAATGCCGTTGTGCTTTAAGATATTAAAAAAATTTGCTCTTGTTTGCGGTGCGTCTGTAGGAACAGCCGTATTTTTCACTATTGAATTACTATTTGAACAAAAGGTTGTTGTTTCAACTGCCGAAACCGTCACAAAGCTTGAAGACTGGCAGATGTTTATGTGCTATGTTCCCCCTGAAGGATTCGGTGAAACCATAACCACATACAAGACACAAACTGCAGTTGATATTCTGATGGGAGATTATGATCCCTCATTCAAACTTCACTTTTATATTATTTCCATTGTTCTGATAATTACGGTTCTGAACTGCATTTACGGCTTCGGTCATATGATTGCAGACGGCGAAACAAAACGTCTCAGAGCATTGGTACTGCAATCGGTCTGTTCAATTGCATTTCTCGCTCTCTGTATTCTTGCCTGTTTTACGGCTTTTTGGAGAGACGGAAGCATTCGGGTATCTCCCCTGTCCGCTTCATTAATGTCGATATTCTTTATTCTTTTGGGTGTGACCGTAGGAGTATTTGCCGGTTCACTTCTTATCGGCAAAGGGAAGCTGGTTTCCATTCTGATTCCTTCTGTAATCTCTTCTGTTATGACTCTTCTTATGTACATAGGCGAAATGCTGCTGTTGAACGGTCATCTCTACGCTTTGGGTTCCGGATGCATTTTCAGCAGTATACCGGGAATCGTTCTTTCTTTTGCGGATCTGATCGTTATTATCGTCTCAGGCGGCATGACCGCATTTATATTCGCTTTGATAAACCGAAATAATCCGTGCAAAAAATCCTGATTCTGAAAACAATAAGCGGAAGAATAAAATCTTCCGCTTATTGTTTTATCTGTTCCAGTATTTTCTTTCGATAACTCTGTACTGAACTGCTTCAGCAAGATGCTGCACGGTGATATAGGCTGAATTATCAAGGTCAGCAATGGTTCTTGCGACCTTCAGTATCCTGTCGTGAATTCGTGCGGAGAAGGAGTATGCATTGAAAGCTTTTTCAAGATACGCCTTCGCATCAGGAGTCATTACACATATCTTCCTGATTATTTCTGGAGTTATTGCTGCATTGCAGGTAATACCTGTACCTTCAAGTCTTGAAAGGGCAATATTCCTTGCGGCAACTACCCTTTTTCTTATCTCCTCTGAGGTTTCCTCGGGCTTTAATGATGAAAGCTCATCAAATTTTACAGGGCTTGCCTCAACGTGCATATCAAAACGGTCAAGAAGCGGTCCAGATATTTTCTTGAGATAATTTGTGACCGACACCGGTGAGCAGGTACAGGATTTCTCAGGATGCCCGAAAAAGCCGCATCTGCATGGGTTCATCGCAGCCACAAGCTGAAAGCCGCAGGGATATGTCGCGTTATACGCTACACGGGAAATAGTTACTACTTTATCCTCCATGGGCTGACGCAGCGCCTCCAGCGCATGGGTCGAAAACTCTGCGAGTTCATCAAGAAACAGTATGCCGTTGTGTGCAAGTGATATCTCTCCCGGGCTTGGGTGCGCACCGCCGCCAACCAGTGCTGAAAGAGACGCATTATAATGAGGCGCTCGGAATGGTCTTGATTTTGCAAGCCTTACAGTCTGACCGTAGTTTTCATATACAGACCTTATCTTCGTGACCTCTATCGCCTCTTCAAATGTAAGCTCCGGAAGAATTGTCGCCATTCTCTTTGCAATCATGCTCTTTCCGCTTCCCGGAGGACCTATGAGCATAAGATTGTGTCCGCCTGCGGCGGCTATTTCTGCGGCACGCTTTGCCACTGCCTGTCCTCGTACATTTGCGAAATCCACATCATAGCTTTCGCACTCAATATTGTCAAAATCTACGGCTGTTACTGCATCAAGCTCTTTTATGCCGCTCAGATGTGACACCACATCGACAATGTGTGATGCAGGATACACCTTCACTCCGCCTACGGCACTTGCCTCTTCCCTGTTTTCCTCGGGAACGAACACCGCTTCATAACCGTTCTCTCTGGCATACAGTATCTTAGCAAGTACACCGCGTACAGGGCGCAGTGCGCCGTTTATTGAAACCTCTCCGAGAAATATGGCTTTATCGGAAACAGGCTGTATCTGACCCGATACAGCCAGCAGTGCTATGAATATAGCCATATCAAACTGTGAGCCTGCTTTTGGGATATTTGCAGGAGCAAGATTTATCACGATCTTACCGAGAGGAAATTCAAATCCGCTGTTTCTGAAAGCGGCTCTTATCCTGTCCTTTGCTTCGCGTATCGTTGTATCTCCCAGTCCAACTATATCAAATGACGGCATTCCCTTTGAGCAATCCGCTTCCACATCCACCTCTATTGCTGCAAGTCCCGAATGTGCAAGGCTTTTTATACAGGTATACATTTTATCAACTCCGCATTTATGTACTAAAACCATTATACACCTTCCCCAAAGAATTGACAACATTAACGAATATCAAATACAGCACTTTATTTTGTTGACATTATATTATTCAAAGAATAAAATATATTCATTAATAAACACTGTTAATCGATCGGAGGCATTCATCCATGCCCAAATACACCCGCGAGGACATATTCAGAACCGTAGAGGAGAAAAACGTAAAGTTTATCCGTCTCCAGTTTGTAGATATGTTCGGCGCTTTGAAAAACGTTACAATTACAACCAGTCAGCTTGAACGCGCACTGAATAATCAGTGTATGTTTGACGGTTCCTCCATCGAGGGTTTTGCCCGAATTGAAGAATCGGATATGTACCTCTATCCTGATCTCAATTCCTTTGTTATCCTTCCCTGGACCCTTGAGGACGGTGCAACCGCTCGTCTTATCTGTGACGTTTATAAAACTGACGGCACACCTTTCGAGGGTGATCCCCGTTACGTTCTCAAAAAAGCTATCGCTGAGGCTAACAAGCTTGGATTTGAACTCAATATAGGTCCTGAACTCGAATTTTTCCTCTTCCATCAGGATGAACACGGATATGCAACTACAAAGAGTGATGACAGAGGCAGTTACTTCGATATGGGTCCTGCCGACCGCGGTGAATACTGCCGCCGTGACATCTGCTTAACTCTTGAGCAGATGGGCTTTGAGATCGAAGCTTCTCACCACGAGGTTGCTCCTGCCCAGCACGAAATTGACTTCAAATACGGTGAGGCTCTTTCCACCGCCGACAACATCATGACCTTTAAGCTCGCTGTTCAGACAATAGCAGATCAGCACAAGCTCTGTGCAACCTTCATGCCCAAGCCTATCTACGGCATCTGCGGCAGCGGTATGCACCTTAATATCTCTCTTGTAAAAGATGGTAAAAATGCTTTCTGCAATCCTTCCGATCCTATGGGGCTTTCTGAAATAGCTTATCAGTTTGTAGCAGGTCTTATGGAACACGCAAAGGGCATTACCGCTTTTACAAACCCTCTTGTAAACTCCTACAAGAGACTTGTTCCCGGCTTTGAGGCTCCCATTTATATTGCATGGTCTGCATCAAACCGCAGCCCGCTTATCAGAATCCCGGCTGCCCGCGGCAACGGTACAAGAGTTGAGCTTCGCAGCCCCGATCCTTCCTGCAATCCCTATCTCGCTATTGCCGCCGCTCTGTTTGCAGGTCTTGACGGCATAAAGCGCGGTCTTACACCAAAGCACTCAGTTGATTCTAATATCTACTCTCTTTCTGAGGATGAGCGCAACGAGCTGGAGATCGAAAGCCTCCCCTCAAGCCTTATCGATGCAATAAGAGAACTTCGAGCTGACACATACATCAGAGAGTCCGTTGGCGAGCATGTTTACAAAAAATACTCCCGAGCAAAAAGAAACGAATGGAATACTTACAACAAGCGTGTTTCTCAGTGGGAAATCGACGAATATCTCGGCAGATATTAATTTTAAGGAGGCTGACCAATCATGCGTTACTCTATGCATTCTTCTCTCAGCAGAATATCAGTGCGCACTTGGTCTGTCCTTTTATCAGAATAATTGTAAAGGAGCGTGTTTTTGCGCTCCTTTTCGATTTTGAATCAGGGTGATAATCATGACATTTGTTAAAATGCAGGGACTCGGAAATGACTATCTTTACTTTGACTGCACAAAGGAAATGATAGATAATCCCTCTGAACTTGCAATAAGACTAAGCAACCGCAATTTCGGTGCAGGCTCTGACGGAATAATTCTCATCTGCCCTTCCGAGGTCGCAGATTTCAGAATGGATATGTACAATGAAGATGGCTCTCAGGGCAAAATGTGCGGCAACGGCATCCGCTGTGTCGGCAAGTTTGTTCATGACAGAGGTCTTACAGATAAAACTACTGTTACTGTAGAGACTCTTTCAGGTGTAAAGGTGCTTGACCTTACCCTTGATGAAAATGGCATGGTTAAGTGTGTTCGGGTTGATATGGGTGAGCCTGAGCTTGAGAGTGCGAATATCCCTACGACTTTTGAATCAGAACGTGCTGTTGCAGTAAATCTCAATGTTAACGGCACTAACAATACTGTCACCTGCGTATCAATGGGCAATCCCCATTGCGTTGTCTTCACAGATAATGATATTGACAATATCGAACTTGATAAAATCGGTCCCGATTTTGAAAATCATCCGGTATTCCCTGACAGAGTGAATACTGAATTCGTAAATCTGCTTCCCGACGGCGTTCTGAAAATGCGTGTCTGGGAGCGAGGCTCCGGCGAAACTCTTGCCTGCGGCACAGGCGCCTGCGCAGTATTTACTGCCGCTGTGCTTAACGGTGTTGTAGAAGAAAAATCCGGCACTGTACGCCTTCGTGGCGGTGATCTTTTCATCGAATGGGGCGAGGATAATCATATCTATATGACCGGCCCTGCCGAATTCGTCTATGAAGGCAAATTACTTTAATCCGAAAGCAGGTTTTAAATATGGCAAAGCTGCCCGAAAAAGCATATATTCCTGAAGGTTATCACTCTGAACTGGGTGTAAGAGAAACCGAAAAGGCTATAAAAGAGATAAAGGATTATTTCCAGGAATCACTGGCTCACAAGCTGAACCTACAGCGTGTTTCCGCACCTCTCTTTGTTGACAGAGAATCAGGTCTTAATGACAATCTCAACGGTATCGAAAGACCTGTCAGCTTTGATATAGGTGAAGACAGAAACGGACACACCTATGAGCTCGTTAAGCCGCTTACAAAGTGGAAGCGTCTTGCACTCAAGCGTTACGGCTTTGAGCAGGGCGAAGGGCTTTATACCGACATGAACGCTATCAGACGTGACGAAGAGACCGATAATATCCACTCCCTTTACGTTGACCAGTGGGACTGGGAAAAGGTCATTTCCAGAGAAGAGAGAACTCTCGATCTTCTTATGAACACCGCTCGCAAGATCTATTCTGTCATGAAATCCACCGAGCACCATGTTCTCATGAAATACGGCTTTGAGGATCTGCTTCTCAACCCCGTTCTGTCCTATGTTACAACTCAGGAGCTCGAGGATATGTATCCCGATCTTACATCTTCCCAGAGAGAAGACGCCTATGTACGCGAGCATGGTTCTGCCTTCATCATGAAGATCGGCGGCAAGCTCAGATCAGGTGAGATTCATGATGGCAGAGCTCCCGACTACGATGACTGGGAATTAAACGGCGACCTTGTCGTTTACAATCCTATTCTTGATATCGCTTTTGAGCTTTCTTCCATGGGTATCCGTGTAGATGCTGAAACCATGAAGAAACAGCTTGAGATCCGTGGCTGTGAGGACAGAGCTTCTCTTCCTTTCCACAGCATGGTACTCAACGATGAACTCCCCCTTACCATGGGCGGCGGTATCGGTCAATCAAGACTTTGTATGTTCTTCCTCAGAAAAGCTCACATCGGCGAGGTTCAGGCTTCTGTATGGACTGAAGATACAAAGAAGACCTGCGCTGATGCAGGCGTTGAATTACTGTAATCTATCAGCAAAGGAGATAATGCTGTGTTATATAACGAAAAATTGCACGAAGAGTGCGGTCTGTTCGGTATCTATCTGAACGGCGAGGATCTTAATGCTGCACAGTGCACTTATCATGCACTTACAGCTCTGCAGCACAGAGGTCAGGAAAGTGCAGGTATTGCAGTCAATGACCGTGGTGTTTTCAAGTATCACCGTGATCTTGGTCTTGTCAGTGAGGTTTTTACAGGCTCAAGCCTTGATAACCTCGACGGTCAGATAGCTATGGGACACGTCCGTTATTCCCCTGCTAAATCCAACAATCCCGCCAATACTCAGCCCCTTGTCATGCGTTACGCAAAGGGTACTATCGCTCTTGCACATAACGGCATGCTCACCAACACCAATGAAATAATCGAGGAACTTGCACACAGCGGTGCTATTTTCCAGACAACCTCCGATGCTGAGGCTGTTGCTTATCTCATCGCCAAGGAACGTCTGAAGGTTCCAAGTGTTGAAAATGCGGTAAAAAATGCAATGAAACAGCTCCACGGCGCATATTCCATGCTCCTCATGAGCCCTCAGAAGCTCATTGCATTCCGTGATCCTCATGGTTTCAGACCTCTCTGCATGGGTAAAATAGATAATGCAATCGTATTTGCAAGCGAATCCTGTGCATTTGATGCCATCGGCGCAGAGCTTATCCGTGATGTTGAGCCCGGTGAAATCATCATCTGTGATAAAAACGGCGTCCATTCCGATACCGAGCTTTGTGGTCAGAAGACAAGCCGCTGCATCTTTGAGTATATTTACTTTGCACGCAGCGACTCGGTCATCGACGGTGTTTCCGTATATGAATCCCGCCGTGCAGCCGGCCGCGAGCTTGCAAAGCAGATGCCCGTTGATGCCGATATAGTAATCGGCGTTCCCGAATCAGGTATTGATGCTGCTGTGGGATATTCTGAGGAATCCGGCATTCCCTATGCAAAGGGCATTATCAAGAACAGCTACATAGGAAGAACCTTTATCAGACCCGCTCAGTCAGAACGTGTAAGTGCAGTTCGCCTTAAACTCAACGCTCTCAAGAGTGTTATCAGCGGCAAGAGAGTTGTTATGCTGGACGACTCAATCGTCCGTGGTACTACAATGAACCGCATTGTTACCATGCTCCGTGAAGCAGGTGCCACTGAGGTTCATGTCAGAATCAGCTCCCCTCTTTTCCTCTTCCCCTGCTACTACGGTACCGATGTTCCTGATGCAAAGGACCTTATCGCAAACAACCACAGTGTTGAGGAAATCTGCGAGATAATCGGTGCTGATTCACTCGACTTCCTTAAGCTTGAAAATGTACGTTGTGCTCTCTGCGGCAAGGATCTTGATGTCTGCACCGCCTGCTTTGACGGCAACTTCCCCGACGGCATCATTGAATCCGTCAGCAAATACGAAAAACATTTATAATATCGGACATACTATATTTCAATAAATTATCAAGAGGTGTTTTTAATGGAGAAAATCGTAAGACCCGAAACCATGGAACGCATCACTACCCCCGAACTCGCTGCAAAGTTCATTGACGAGCAGATTGCAGAGGTTCGTGCTCAGGTAGGTGACAAGAAGGTTCTCCTCGCTCTCTCCGGCGGCGTTGACTCTTCTGTTGTTGCTGCTCTTCTCATCAAGGCTATCGGCAAGCAGCTTGTCTGCGTTCACGTAAACCACGGTCTCATGCGCAAGGGCGAAAGTGAACAGGTTATTGAGATTTTCGGCAAAGAACTGGATGCTAACCTTGTTTACATTGATGCTACCGAGCGCTACCTTGAGCTTCTCAAGGATGTAAGCGATCCCGAACAGAAGCGAAAGATCATCGGCAACGAATTTATCAACATCTTTGATGAAGAGGCTGCTAAGCTTGAAGGCATTTCCTTCCTCGCACAGGGCACCATCTATCCCGACATCATCGAGTCTGACGGCGTTAAGGCTCACCACAATGTCGGCGGTCTTCCCGAAGACATGAAGATGGAGCTCGTTGAGCCCATTAAGCTTCTCTATAAGGACGAAGTTCGTGTAGTCGGTGAGGCTCTCGGTCTTCCCCATGCTATGGTTTACCGTCAGCCGTTCCCCGGTCCCGGTCTGGGCGTTCGCTGCCTCGGCGCTATCACCCGTGACCGCCTTGAGGCTCTCCGTGAGGCTGATGCTATTCTCCGTGAGGAGTTTGACAACTGCGGTCTTGCAGAGAAGGTATGAAGTCGGAGGCCAAGCGGTCTTAGGAAGACAATACTAATGGCC
>JAZSJQ010000071.1:0-45916 GCA_045534445.1 Acutalibacteraceae bacterium | reverse complement strand
TGAAAGGAGCATGGACATGAATCAAGAAATCGATAATTCAAGAGAAAAAGCGATAATTATAAATGTGTTGCTGAATCTGCTTGCACTTGTTCCTGCAGCAATTATGGCGGTACTTATATTCTTGTGTGTGGATGCAAGTCTTGACAGAGTTCTGATGATAGGCTATCCCATTGTAACGGCACTCCTTATGACTATAATAAACATGAAATACTGCTATAAATACTCTGTAACGTGCTTTGTGCAATGGTGGTTTATCATGTGCCTGACAGCAGGTATCTGCTTCCTTGCTCAATACGGAATCTATGAACTGCTTCCTAAAAAAGTAGAACAAGGTCCGATCCTGTTGGCTCTTGAATTCTGGTTCTGCGTTGCAGCGATAACATTATTATCGGTTGCCGGTCAGATAATCCTGCTGATCAAAAGAAGCAGGAAAGGAAATTCTGAAATAGAGTCTTGAGCATAATTCTTTACATACTGTAGGGGCGTGCATTGCACGTCCGTGTATTTTCCAAATAAAATCCGCACACACTATCAAAAAACCGAAAGAAGGAAAATTCATGGCGACACACAGAATCACAGACAACGTATACTCCGTAGGCGTGGGAGACCCCAACCGCCGAACCTTTGACATAGTGATGGAGTCGCCATACGGCACGACCTATAATTCCTACCTTATAACAAGCGGAAAAACCGTGCTTGTGGACACCGCGCCCGAGGAATTCTGGGACGATTACCGCTATAATGTGGGCTGTCTGTGCGATTTTTCCGATATTGACTATATCGTTATAAACCACACCGAGCCTGACCACTCAGGCTGTCTTAAAAAGATACTCGAATACGCACCCGATGCAGTGGTTGTCTGCACTGCGATCGGAAGAAAATTCCTCCGTCAGCAGTTAAACCGTGATTTCAATTGCAAGACTGTCAAGGACGGCGACACTCTCGACATCGGCAGAGATACCCTGCATTTTGTTGTGACTCCTATGCTTCACTGGCCTGATGCCATGATGACCCATCTTGAAAAGGAGCGTGTGCTGTTCTCCTGCGATATGTTCGGTGCTCATTACTGTGAAATGACCATGTTTGACGAACATATCCCTGAAAAAATGAAAGAAAAATACCACACCCAGAGGATGCGGTATTATGAAGATATATTCTCTCCCTTCAGCTTTTTTGTCCGTCAGGCACTGGACAAAATAAAGCTCTTTGCAGGAAAGCTCCAGGCGATCTGCCCAAGCCACGGACCTGTTATAGTTGAAGGGGTAAAGGAAACCGTAAAGGAATACAAAAAGCTCAGCGCACAGCCGAAACAGAGCGATAATACAGAAATAGCCGTTGTCTATGCATCGGCTCACGGCTGCACCGAGCGCATGGCAAAAGCCGCCGCCGAGGAAATCGAAAAACTCGGTTCTGTGGCGACCCTCTACGACCTGTCCGACACCGAGCAGGAGAAGAAATGCGCCGCAGGCATCGGCAGAGCAGACGGTCTGATGTTCGGCACGACTACAATAAACTGCAACGCCCCTGCTCCCGTGTGGCGAGTGATTTCCGAAATAGATGTCTATTCCATATCTGCCAAGCCTGCAGGAGTTTTCGGCTCCTACGGCTGGAGCGGTGAGGGTGTTTCGATTCTGTACGCCGTCCTGTGCGGCATGCGCTTCAAGGTGCTGTCAGACCCCATAAAGAGTGTGTTTGAAGCTGATGAAGCGGTTTTAAACGACATTCGAAACCTTGCAAAAGCAGTGGCTGACACAGCAAAAGACACTGAGCATATATAATTACTGCAGCCCCCTCTGACGAGGGGGCTGTACCTGTCAAAAGCTCCTTAGCTGACTGAGGGGTAGTCTGATTCCATATTAAAAAGAGGATCACCGCAGAGTGATAAGGAGAGAAAATCAAGCATATCAACCAACGGTTGACTTTTCGCTCTTTCTGCAGTACAATATAGGTTGACAAAATATGCATTGACAGAGGTGCTGCAAAATGGCAGATAACATAGTGGCAAAAAGACTTTCGGAGTTAAGAAAAGCCGCAGGAATATCTCAGGATAAGCTTGGCGAGCAGCTCGGAATCAGTAACCGAGCGGTTTCAAAATGGGAAAAAGGGCTTGCAATGCCCTCGACTCAAAATTTTATAAAGCTTTCAAAGATATTCAATGTCCCCATCGAGCATTTCTTTGCTGAGCAGACGGTGTCAAAGGCTGATATAGTCCCTCAGGGCATGGAATCCCTTAGCGAGCTTTACAAAATCGGCAGAGGCCCTTCAAGCTCTCACACCATGGGGCCTGAGCGAGCCTGCATTGTATTTAAGAAGCGCAATCCCAATGCAGATAAATTCAGGGTCATTCTCTACGGCTCGCTTGCAAAGACGGGCAAGGGTCACGGCACCGATTATGTAATTGAGCAGACCCTTGCACCCGTGCCGTGCGAAATAGAATTTGACATGGTTGAGATAACTACCACCCACCCCAACACAATGGAGCTTTTCGCCTATGAGAAAGATCAGCAGACCGACTATGCAAAGGTCTACAGCGTCGGCGGAGGACGAATAGTTTTCGCAGGTGACGATGCGGTAAAAGCACCAATTGTATACGAGAAAACCAAGTTCACCGACATAGCCGACTACTGCACCGAAAACAATCTAAGGCTCTACGAGTACGCCGAGGAGGTCGAGGGAAGGGATGCCCTGCGTGAGTATATGCACACCATCTGGGATGCCATGAAAGCGGCAGTCAAGGCAGGACTCAAGGATTCAGGCACACTCCCCGGTGGACTTGAGCTTCAGAAAAAGGCGAAATATCTCTACAATATGCAGCACATAGACGAAAAGCCCGAAACCAAGGAGGGCAGACTTGTCTGCTCCTATGCCTTTGCGGTCAGTGAGCAGAATGCGTCAGGAGAGAGGATAGTCACCTCCCCTACCTGCGGTGCGGCAGGAGTCCTTCCTGCGGTTATGTATTACCAGCAGAAAAAGAACGGATTCTCTGATGACGAGATAATAAATGCCCTGATAACAGGCGGCATTATAGGTAATCTTGTCAAGACAAATGCCTCTATTTCGGGCGCTGAGTGCGGCTGTCAGGCAGAGGTCGGTACAGCCTGCGCAATGGCTGCCGCCGCCCTCGGAGAGCTTTTCGGACTGAACTTTGACAAGATAGAATACGCCGCAGAAATAGCAATCGAGCACCATCTCGGACTTACCTGCGACCCCATCTGCGGACTTGTGCAGATACCCTGCATCGAGCGCAACGCAGTAGCCGCCATGAGAGCCATCAACGCCGTAAATCTTGCAAGCTTCTTGAGCGATACCCGAAAAATATCCCTCGACAGAGTTATCATAACCATGAAGGAAACTGGTCAGGATTTATCAGCCCGATACCGTGAAACTTCCGAAGGCGGACTTGCGAATATAAAGCTGTAAATATAAAAGGGCTGCAAAAGCAGCCCTTTCTGTTTATTAGATTTTACACTCCCGAATAAGCGGCAAAACCGCCGTCAACAGGAACTACAACGCCTGTTACGAAGCCCGAGGCGTCGTTGTCAACGAGCCACAGCAGAGTTCCGAGAAGCTCGTCAGCTTCGCCGAAGCGTCCCATGGGGGTGTTGCGGAGGATCTTGCCTGTTCTTGCAGTGGGGGTGCCGTCCTCGTTAAAGAGAAGCGCCTTATTCTGTGCAGTTGCAAAGAAGCCGGGAGCGATGGCATTTACGCGGATTCCGCTCTTCGCAAAGTGAACAGCCAGCCACTGAGTGAAGTTGGAGATAGCCGCCTTAGCACCGCTGTATGCAGGGATCTTTGTAAGGGGAGTGAATGCATTCATGGAGCTGACATTGATAATAGTCGCGCCGGGCTGCTCGATCATATCGAGAGCAAACTCCTGAGTGGGGAGGAGGGTGCCCTTGAAGTTGAGGTTGAACACGAAATCAACGCCTGCAGGGTCGAGGTCAAAGAAGCTCTTGTGACCCTCTGTGCCGAAAAGCTCGGGATCAAATTCCTCGTCATCACAGGTTGCTCTGGGATTGTTGCCGCCTGCACCGTTTACGAGGATATCGCACTTGCCGAGCTTTGCGAGGACTTCCTCGTGAGCGGCTTTGATGCTGTCTTTTTCAAGAACATTGCAGGCAACTCCGATGGCATTGCCGCCCTCGGCAATTATTTCCTGAGCAACAGCGTCGGCACGCTCGAGGGAAAGGTCAAGCACGGCGACCTTTGCACCGCTTTTTGCGAGAATTTTTGCGAATGCAGAGCAGAGAACACCTGCGCCGCCTGTTACAACGGCAACCTTGCCTTTAAGATCGGTATGAATCATTGTAAAAACCTCCGGAGATATTTAAAAAATCAGTATGGACATACTGCCATACATTAATTATATTATCGTACACCCATAAAGTCAATGTCGGTACAATGAATTTTACCCTTTGAATCAGGAGCATAATGTGCTATTATAATAAGCGGGTGATGAATAAATGAAGTACAGACTTGTGGCAAGCGATATGGACGGTACTCTGCTGACCTCAGACAAGAGAATAAGCGAAAAAAACCTTGAAGCCATCCGCAGGATAGCCGATATGGGCTGTATGTTCTGTCTTTCGACGGGCAGAACGGTAATTGCGGTCAAAGCATATATGGAACAGCTCGGGCTTGGTTTTCCCGTGATTGCCGCAAACGGTGCGGTGGTTGCCATGCCCGACGGGGAGATACTTTATGAGATCGGTATGTCCGATGAGTCCGCAAGGATCATATTTGAATACGCAAAACAGCTTGACCTGACCCTCTGCGTATGGTCAAAGGAGCGCCTTTTCATAAACAGAGAGGATAAATACACACTGCACTATAAAAAAGTGACGGGAGTAAAATCGGAGTTTATCGAGGATTTCGAGACCCTTGTTTCCGACGGCATTCTTAAAATGATATGGTATGCAGACCCCGAGCGGATGCCTGAGCTTCACGGATTTCTGCGTGAAAACTGCCCCTCTGACACAGGCTGGGCGAATTCCACCCCGAGAATGATAGAATTCAACGACGCCCGCGTTTCAAAGGCAACAGCTATGGAGTTTATCGGAAAGAGATTCGGCATTGAAAGAGAAGAAATGATAGCGTTTGGCGACAATTTCAACGACCTTCCAATGCTGGAATATGCAGGCTGCGGCGTCGCAATGGGCAATGCGCCCGATGAAGTGAAAGCAAAAGCAGACCTTATTGCCGACACAAACGATAACGACGGTGTGGCAAAGGCGATTGAAAGGCTTGTAATATCCCCACTCGGCGCTTTTATTGAGGAAAAGCTCAGTGACGAATGCGAGATAATTCTGCCGAAGGGCAGCTTCTGCGAAAAACTTCATATCGAAGGAAAAAAGCTTTGTATAAAGGGTGATGACACGGTCATAACCTATAGTGACCATGCCAAAAAGCCTTTTGACAGCGAGGAGCTTTACGGCACCTTCAGAAGCTACACTGCTTATTTTCGCGCAGATTACCTGCACCTTGAAAACCTGACGATAGAAAATACAGCAGGGCACGGAGAGGATGTGGGACAGGCGATAGCGGCTTATTTTGACTGCCGAAAGGGTTATATCAAAAACTGTGTTTTCAGAGGGTATCAGGACACTGTTTTTACCGCTCCGCTTCCCGAAAAGCCTGTTATTCCCAATTCCTTCAAGGGGCCTAATGACGGAAAAAAGAGGGAAAAATCACTGCTTTATTTTGAAAACTGCCGAATCGAGGGAGATATCGACTTTATTTTCGGCGGTGCCTGCGCAGTATTTGAAAACTGCGAGATACACTCACTGAGAAAGGGCTATGTCTGCGCACCGTCTACTCCGAAAAATCAGAAGTACGGCTATATATTCATAAACTGCCGCTTCACGGGAGATGGGGAGAGCTATATCGCGCGTCCGTGGCGCAAGGACGGTGCCTGTGCGGTGGTCGATTGCGAAATCGGAGAGCATATAAATAAGGCACTCTGGCACGACTGGGACAGTGAAGAAAAGCGCAGAAGCTGCCGCTTTTCTTCCGATATCGAGGGCGGCGCGCCCTTTGGAAAAGTGCTTTCAAAAAAGGAAAAGAAAAAGCTCTGCAAATATGCTGAAAGGGTCAGAAGATCCTTCGGGGCTTGAAATATCAGAAAAATACACTATAATTAAGAAAAACGTTTTTTAAGGAGAAAAGAGCTATGGAATGCGGATTTTTTTCACTGTTCACACTTACCTCACTTCTGATCTTCGGAACGGCGATATTTATACTCATAACCTCAGTACGCAGATTTTCAAAGAGTGCATTCGGTAACCCCGATATCACCAAGGTCATTGAACAGGAAAGCCTTGATGAGAATACACCGAAATCCCTCAGCGGAATGGACTATATCTATGGACCTCAGATACTTGAGGATTTTCCCGATTTCAACCTTCCCCTTGTAAGAACCAAGGTCAGAGACGAGCTTCGCGAAATGCTCAAGGGCAAGGAAAACCTCTCAATACATAACGTGGTAATTACCAATTACGACCGCACAAGCGTTGAGAAGACAATTTATTTCCAGGCAGCTCTTCAGTACCGCGAGGGCGGCAGACTTCGCCAGAAGCGCTACAACCTGCACTATGCATTCCTGCTGGCAACTCACGAGGGCAATGTTATTGCGGCAAACTGTCCCAACTGCGGCGGCGCAGTCCGCAGCACCACACAGAAGGTCTGTGAGTATTGTGATTCCCGTCTTGTCAATGTACTCAGCAATTCATGGGGCTTTACTGATATTTACGAAAGCTGATAATGAAATAAAAAAGACAGCCGATGTCCAAAGGACATCGGCTTGTCTTTTTGGGAAGGGTGGAGGTAGGTAAATTCATGAAATCAGAAGCAGAAATACTTCTTCGCGTTGTTATAGGAAATGTCACGGACTATTGAACCGAGGGTTTCCATATCGCAGGGGTACATTCCCTTTTCGACCCATTCGCCAAGCAGCTCGCAGAGGATGCGTCTGAAATACTCGTGGCGGGGGTAGGAGAGGAAGCTTCTCGAATCGGTAAGCATACCGACGAAGCCTGCCAGATAGCCGAGATTTGCAAGGGAGATCATCTGATCGCGCATGCCGGTGATGTGGTCGTTGAACCACCATGCGGAACCCTGCTGGATCTTAGCTGCATAGGGAGCACTCTGGAAACAGCCGATTACAGTGCCGATAACAGCATTGTCGTTGGGATTGAGACTGTAGATGATAGTTTTGGGCATATTATCCGAAACAGCACCGAGGAATCCGGTGAGCTGAGCGGCAGGAGCATAATTGTTTATACAGTCGTAGCCGGTATCGGGACCGAGCTTTCTGAACATTGCGGAGTTGTTGTCGCGCAGACAGCCGTAGTGGAGCTGCATGACCCAGCCGCGATCGGCATATTCATTTGCGCAGAATATCATGAAAGCGGTCTTGTACTTCTGAGACTGAGTGTAGGTAAGCTCAGCGCCTCCGAGTCTTGCCTTATATATATCCTCGAGCTCTTCTGCGGAAGCAGGCTCATACATTACATATTCAAGAGCGTGGTCAGATATGCGGCATCCGTGAGCAGAAAAGTGATCCATACGCATGGAAAGTGCTTTTTTGAGGCTTGCGAAGGTGTCGCACTTTTCATTTGTAAGAGTGGAAAGCTTTGCGATATAATCTGCAAAATCGGGTTTTTCAATGTTCATTGCCTTGTCTGGACGCCATGCCGGAAGCACCTGAACATCAAAGCTTTCGTCTGCAGCAATAGCCTCGTGCCACTCGAGGGAATCGATTGGGTCATCGGTTGTGCAGATAATGTCAACATTTGAAGCCTTTATAATACCTCGGGCGCTCATTCCTTCTTCGTGAAGCTTTGCGCTTGTGAGATTCCAGACTTCCTCTGCGGTTTCGCCGTTGAGAACACCGTTATAGCCGAAATATCTCTGCAGCTCCAGGTGGCTCCAGTGATAGAGAGGATTGCCGATGCCGCGTGCAATGGTCTCAGCCCATTTCTGAAACTTCTCTCTTGCAGGAGCATCGCCGGTGATGTAATACTCATCAACGCCGGCGGAGCGCATGAGACGCCACTTGTAGTGGTCACCGCCCAGCCATACCTCGGTGATATTCTCGAAGCGCCTGTCCTCGGCTATCTCACGGGGATCGATGTGGCAGTGATAGTCTATAACGGGCATTTTTGCCGCGTGTTCGTGGTAAAGCTCACGGGCTGTATCGGTGGAAAGAAGAAAATCCTTATCCATAAATGCTTTCATAGTAATATCTCCTGTTTTCAGAATTTTGTTGAACCGCGCTTTACTATTTCATAGGAGAATACCGTGCGGGTGGGTATCTCCTTGCCGTCAAGCACCGACATAAGAGAAGAAACGCAGTGTCGGCACACGGATTCAAGCTTGGTGTCAACACTTGTAAGCTCAGGCTCGCAGTAGGTTGCAATGCTGAGATTGTTGAAGCCTGTGACAGAGAATTCCTCGGGGACGGAAAGCCCCTTTTTCTTTGCGTATTTGAGAGCGCCGATGGCAAGCTTGTCGTCGGCACAGACAACGGCTGAAAATTTTGTGCCCTTGTTTTCCTCAGCGCAGAGAAAATCGCATATCTCAGAAACGGACTTGTCCCGTGAGTTGATATATTTCAGCATATCCTTCGGAACACTTCTGTCGGAAAGCCTGTAGGCATCCTTGAAGCCTGCAAGCTTTGCCCGTCCGCTGTAGGAGAAGGAGTTGTACAGATAAAGTATATCACTTACTCCCGAATTCATGAGCATTGAGGTTATCTTGCACACAGCTGCGGAATCATCGCAGAGGGTGGAGTAGACATTGGGCGCATCAAGGGCACCGTTGAGAAGCATGATTGGAACCTGCTTTGCGGCTTCTCTTATATATTCATTGTTCTCGTCGTTTTCCTCCACGTAGTTGGAGCCTACGAGTATCACAGCGTCAACCCTCTTTGAGAGAAGCACATCCATGTACTTCTGCTTGTAGGAAAGCTCATAACCTGTACAGCAGAGGATAACATCATACTGGTTCTCTCTCAGGCTCTGCTCTATATGGTATACAGCCTCAGCGAGGAACGGGTCGGAGGAGTCGGCACAGAGAATGCCGATTGCATTCATGGTGTTGAGACCCAGACCGCGGGCAAAAATATTGGGTGAATAGCCTGATTCTTCGATTACCCTTATTACCATGTCCTTAGTTTTCTGACTTACCTTGGAGCTGCCGTTTATGACTCGGGAGACAGTTGCAATGGAGACTCCTGCTTTCTTTGAAATATCATAAATAGTCATTGCTTTCTGTCCTCCTTGTGTTAGCGCTTACATTGTGCGTGGCTATATATTACATCGATATTCAAAAAAATGCAAGTGATAAGTACTTAAAATAAATGAAATTTGTTTAAAAGAAGAAAAAATAAGGATTTGCCCAAGCAGGTATTGACTTGCAGAGTGGTTTTGAGTAATATTAGATGTGTAAGAGGTTACAATGTCCCCGTGAGAGACGGACTTGATTTCTTTAATTCAATAAAGAAAAGAGGAAAAATGAAATGGATGTAACAAAGAGACTTGCTGACTGCGGTATCGTTCCCGTAGTCGTAATCGAAGACGTCAAGGACGCTGTTCCCACTGCAAAGGCACTGCTTGCAGGCGGCGTTGATGTTATGGAGATCACCCTCCGTACAGCAGCAGCTCTCGACAGCATCAAGGCTGTCAAGGCTGAATGCCCCGACATGCTTGTTGGTGCAGGTACCGTTATCACCCTTCAGAACTGCAAGGACGCAGTCGAGGCAGGCGCAGAGTTCATCGTTTCCCCCGGCTTTGCTCCCGATGTTGTCTCCTGGTGCATCGAGAACAACATCTCCATCACCCCCGGCTGTGTAACTCCCACCGAGATCACCGCAGCTCTCAGCTACGGACTCAAGGTTCTCAAGTTCTTCCCCGCTGATGTTTATGGCGGTCTCAGCGCACTGAAGGCTCTCTGCGCTCCCTTCGGCTATGTCAAGTTTATTCCCACAGGCGGCGTAAACGCAAAGAACCTTGCTGACTTTGCCGTATCTCCCTTTGTTCATGCAATCGGCGGCAGCTGGGTCTGCACAAAGGCTGACATTTCCGCAAACAACTTTGATAAGATCACAACTCTCTGCAAGGAAGCAAAGGATATTATCGCTTCTGCACGCGGCTAATTATAAATAACCTAAATGTTAGACGAGTTGTTAGAGACATTATATTTTATCCTTGCATTGGTGGTTGCTTTTCTTGCGTTTATTGGTGGACTTATTTTGACTGAAAAAATTAAAAAAGCAATTGAGTTTCGAAGAGCGTGTGGGTTTGTAATTTTGGCAATTGGAATATGCATTCTTATTGCTGGTATTGCAGTTGCAATATCAGACCCGGACACAGTCTATGCTACACTGCCGTATGGCAGAGGCATTGTACATTACTCCAATCCTTTGGGTGATTGGTTGCCGCCAATTGGACTAACCATAGCAAGTTTTGGTTTTGCATTGTCCTTACGAGAAGAGTAGGAAAAATATGTCGATAATTATGAATATGTTTATAAAAAGGAGATAATCAACATGAAATATTTAACTTTTGGTGAAATCATGCTCAGACTCAAGACCCCCGAGCATGAGAGATTCTTCCAGAGCCCCAAGTTTGAGGCAACCTTCGGCGGCGGTGAGGCTAACGTTGCAGTTTCCCTTGCAAACTACGGCTGCGATGCAGAGTTCCTTTCCTTCATTCCCGATAACGCTATCGGCGATGCTTGCATCTATCAGCTCCGCGGCTTTGGCGTAAACACCTCTAAGGTTCTCCGCACCAAGGGCAGAATGGGCATCTACTACCTCGAGACAGGTGCTAACCAGAGAGCAAGTAAGGTCGTTTATGACCGTGAGTATTCTGCAATCGCTCTTGCTGATGAGTCCCTCGTTGATTGGGATAAGGCTTTTGAGGGCGTTGAGTGGTTCCACATCACAGGTATCACCCCCGCTATCTCCGAGAGCGCAATGCATCTGAGCCTTGCCAGCGTCAAGGAAGCAAAGAAGCGCGGCATCACCGTTTCCTGCGACCTCAACTACCGCAAGAACCTCTGGAACTACGGCAAGAAGGCAGCAGAGGTCATGCGTGAAATGGCTAAGTATGTAGACGTTGCTATCGCAAATGAAGAGGACGTACAGAAGTCCCTTGAGATCACCACCGATGTTTCCGTTGAGAGCGGCGAGCTGGACAGAGAGAAGTATCGCGCACTCGGCGACAAGGTTCTTGCTGAGTATCCCGATATGAAGATGATCGCTATTACCCTCCGTGAGAGCAAGAGCGCAGACATCAACGGCTGGGCAGCCTGCCTCAACACCAGAGATGAGTTCATCGTTTCCAAGAGATATCTCATGAGCGACATCATCGACCGCGTAGGCGGCGGCGACAGCTTCGCAGGCGGACTTATCTACGGTCTGACCAACCTTCCCACCCATAAGGAAGCTCTTGAGTTTGCTGTTGCGGCATCCTGCCTCAAGCACACCATCCCCGGTGACTTCAACCGCGTATCTGTTGACGAGGTCAAGAAGCTTGCAGAGGGCGACGGCACAGGCAGAGTCCAGAGATAAAAGATATATCCTACCACCATTTATTATATCCAAACAGGAAAGCTCAGGCGAATGCCTGGGCTTTCCTGTTTTCGGCATTTACTTATTACTTAAAATGGACTATAATGTATCCGTAATCTTATAAAGCGGAGGAAAAAGCAATGAAATTATTGCACATATCCGATTTGCATATAGGTAAGCGCCTCCACGGCTTTGATCTTATACCCGACCAGCGTGAGGCACTTTATCAGATATTTGACCTTGCAAAGGAGAACAAGGCTGATGCCGTTCTTATCGCAGGCGACGTTTACGATAAAAATGTCCCATCGGCGGAGGCGATGAGCCTTTTTTCGGAGTTTATAGCACTTCTTGCAGAAAAGAAGATACCCGTATATATAATCAGCGGCAACCATGACAATGCCGACAGGATATCCTATTTTTCGCAGATACTCAGTGTCAGCGGAGTTTACGTTTCCGAAAGATTTGAGGGCAGGCTTCAGACCCATACCGTGTCCGACGAGCACGGCGAGGTGAAAATTCATCTTTTGCCCTTTATAAAGCCGTCCCATGTGCGGCCCTTCTATCCCGACAGAAGGATAGAAAACTACGAGGACGCAGTGCGTGCAGTGCTTGAAAACTCACCGATTGACAAAAACGAGCGCAACGTGATAGTGACTCACCAGTTTATTTCAGGGGCAGTGGTGTGCGATTCGGAAGAGCGCACCATCGGCACCCTTGAGGATATTCCTGCCTCTCTTTTTGCGGATTTCGACTACACCGCTCTGGGACATCTTCATGCACCTCAGAAGGTCATGTACGATACTGTGCGCTACAGCGGAACACCTCTTAAATACTCGTTTTCAGAGGCGTCCCACAAAAAGTGCGCCCTGCTTGTCGATATAGGGGAGAAAGGCAGTGTTTCCGTAAATGCTCTGCCTATAACTCAGCCACATGATATGCGGGAAATTGAGGGAAGCTTTGATGAGCTTATGGATATGCCCTATTCCGAGGACTATATCCGTGCAGTTGTTACAGAAAACGAGCTGCTGACAGACCTGCGCGCTTCCTTGCAGACTCGCTTCCCGAATCTCATGCAGCTTGTTGTCCGCAGGGAAGAGATGGACTATGAAGAAGTCATTGCAGAGCTGGAAATGACCGAGCAGAAAAGCGCGGTGGAGCTTTTCTGCGATTTCTACACACAGCGACAGGGCGAAGCCCCCGACGAAGAACGCATAGAGCTTGTGAGAAAAATACTCGAGGAGCTTGGAGGTGCCAACTGATGAAACCGATAATGCTTAAAATGTGTGCCTTCGGACCCTTTGCAGAAGAGACGGTCATCGACTTTTCTGCCCTCGGCGACGAGGGTATATTCCTCGTGACAGGCGATACGGGCGCAGGTAAGACCACAATATTCGATGCCATATCCTTTGCCCTTTACGGTCAGGCGAGCGGCGGCACCGAGCGCAGAGCGGGCAAGACCTTCCGCTCGGACTATGCCTCGGCAGAAACACCGACATATGTTGAATTCACCTTCCTGCAGAGGGGCAGACGCTATACCATAAAAAGAAACCCCGAGTACGAGCGCAGTGCCAAAAGAGGCAAGGGTAAGCTCGTAAAGGAGGAGCCCTCGGCTGAGCTTATCATGGCTGACGGTACAGTGCTTACAAGGCTTGATGAGGTGCTTGAGGCAATAACCAATATAATAGGTCTCGACCGCGACCAGTTCGCCCAGACGGTAATGATACCTCAGGGAATGTTCATGCGCATTCTTAACGCAAAATCAAAAGAGCGCATGGAGCTTTTTTCTTCTGTTTTCGGCACTTCGATATATGCTTCTTTCAATGCACGGCTTCAGGAAATGGAGAGCGCAAAGCGAAATGAAATAACAAGCCTCAATACTGTCATAACAACCGAGGCTTCAAGAATAAGCTGCACACCTGATTTTGAAAATGCACAGCTTCTTGCCGATTACAAGAGAGATCCTGCCCTTCTGACGCGGCTTACGGAGCTTGCATGGAGCTATACAAAGAATGCAGAAAAAACTCTTGAGGAGTACAGAAAGCAGTCTGAAAAGCTTCTTAAAGAGGAAGAAGCCCTGAGTGTTGAAATAGAAAGGGGCAGGGCGGTAAACAGCCGTTTTGAAGCACTTTCCAAAGCAAAGACCGAGCTTGAGAGGCTAAAGACGTCCGAAAAGGATATAAATGCACTTAAAACAGAGCTTGAAAAGGCAAATCGCGCTTTTGTCATCGACGGCCCCAGAATGGCACTTGATGCGGCAAAAAAAGCGTACATTTCCGTTGTTCAGCAGAAAAAGGCGGCGTCCGAGCGGGCGGAGCAGTGCGCAAAGCAGCTTGAGAAAACGGAAAAGACCGCAAAGGCGGCAGAGGAAGCCTTCGAGAAAGCTCAGCAGAACAAGCCCGGGATCGATAACGCAAGGCTTGCACTCGGTCTGCTTGAGCAGTACGAAAATGAAAATAAAAAGCTTAAAACATCGGCAGAAAAAGGAATCGAAGCAAAAAAGTCCGCCGATGAAGCATATAATAGCTACAGCCGCCTTTCGGAGCAGTTCCTGAGAGGTCAGGCAGGCATAATTGCGGAAGCTCTGGAGGAGGGGAAGCCCTGCCCAGTGTGCGGCTCGGCAAGCCACCCCAGAAAAGCCGAAAAGCAGAGCGATACCCCAACAAAGGAAATGCTCGACAAGGCTCAGAACGTTATGCAGAAAAGTCAGGCAAAGCTCAACGAGGCAACTGCCGAAACAGCATCTATACGCAGTGCCGTGGAGAATCTTGGAAACAGAATAACCGAGCTGGGGTACACCTCCGACAGTGACAGAGTGCAGATATCAAAGGAAATATCCGATCTTGAAAATGCACTTGTCAAAGCCGAAAAGGAGCAGAAACAGGCTAAAGAGACCTTTGAGAGCCTTGCGAAGGAGGAGAATGCCCTCCGCTCGCAGATCGCTCTTCTCGAGGAAAACGAAAAGAAGAACGAGGCTGAAGCAAGAGAAGCCAAGGCTCAGTACATCGAAGCCCTGAAGGAAAACGGCTTTGAAACCGAAGAGGAGTACATAGCGGCGAGAAGACCTGCGGAAAAGCGCGTACAGACAGAAAAGCAGATAACCAAGTATACCTCTGACCTTGCTGTTGCAGAAAGCCGAAAGCGCGAGCTTGAGGAAGAACTCCGCGATAAAAAGCCCATAGAGCTGTCGGGGCTTGAAGGGCAGAAAGCGGAAAAAGCCGAAATGCGCAAGGCTCTTGACAAAAAGGAGCATGAGACCTCAGCCATTGTCAATACTAATACCGAGACCCTAAAACGCCTTGAAAAGGCAGGGAAGAGCCGACAGGAGCTTATGGAAAGGTATGCCGTCATAAAGGACGTATACGACACCGTTTCGGGAAATCGTCTTTCTGTAAACATGAAGAACGGAGCAGGCAAAATAAGCTTCGAGGCATACATTCAGCAGTTCTATTTCAAGCGTGTTGTGGCAAGCGCAAACAAGCGTCTGACAGTGCTTTCCGACGGACTTTATACCCTGAGAGTCAACGAGACCGCAAAGGATAACCGTGCAAAAAGCGGACTCGATCTGCTGGTTGAGGACAGAAATACAGGAAAGACGAGAGATGTTTCCACCCTCTCGGGCGGTGAATCCTTCATGGCATCCCTTGCTCTGGCGCTGGGCATGGCAGACGTTGTGCAGAATGCAGGGGGAGGCTGCAGGCTTGATTCAATGTTTATTGACGAAGGCTTCGGTACTCTTGACGAAACAGCCCTGAAAGCCGCTCTTGATACCCTTCTGAAGCTTTCGGGCGGCAGCAGACTTGTTGGAATCATATCCCATGTGGGAGAGCTGAAACAGCGCATAGATAAAAAGATAATCGTTACAAAGACCAACGCAGGCAGCCGTGCTGCACTGGAAATATAGAAAGGCGGAGCAGTATGATATATACATCTGCGCAGCAGTTGATAGGAAAAACACCTCTTCTTGAGCTGACCAATATAGAAAGGGAGCTTTCCCTTAAAGCGAAGATATTTGCAAAGCTTGAATTTTTCAATCCTGCAGGCTCGGTCAAGGACAGAGCGGCGCTTTATATGCTTAACGACGCTGAAAAGCGCGGCATACTGAATGAAAACAGTGTGATAATAGAGCCCACTTCGGGAAATACGGGCATCGGACTTGCGAGCATCGCGGCATCAAGAGGCTATCGGGTCATAATAGTTATGCCCGACACAATGTCCCGTGAGCGCAGAATGCTCATGACAGCCTACGGCGCAGAGCTTGAGCTGACCGACGGCTCTAAGGGCATGAAGGGAGCCATAGAGAGGGCAGAGGAGCTTGCCTCCCTCTATTCCGACAGTTTCATTCCCGACCAGTTCGTGAATCCTGCAAATGCTCTTGCTCATTATGAGACAACAGGCCCGGAGATATGGGAAGACACCGATGGGGAAACGGACATATTCGTTGCAGGAGTCGGCACGGGCGGCACGCTCACGGGTATCGGCAGATACCTTAAAGAGCAGAAAAAAGATGTAAAAATAGTTGCCGTTGAGCCTGCGTCTTCACCGATTCTTTCGGGAGGTGCGGCAGGCGCTCACGGGCTTCAGGGAATAGGAGCAAACTTTATCCCCGAGCTTCTTGACACTGCTGTTTATGACGAGGTAATGTGCATTACTGAGAATGAAGCCTATGAAGCAGGCAGAATGCTGGGAAAGAGAGAAGGCGTGCTTTGCGGTATCTCCTCAGGCGCGGCACTTTCAGCGGCAATAAAGCTTGCTCAGATGGCAGAGAACGAGGGGAAAAACATAGTTGTACTCCTGCCCGACACAGGCGACAGATACCTTTCTACCGCACTTTTTGCGGAGTAAAAAAGAGTTCGAAAAATTTCTAAAAAAGATTTTATAAAAGTATTGACATCTGCCTATACTCGTGCTATACTCTCATTCGTTGGTTGACGCGAGTGTGCTGGAATAGGCAGACAGGCACGTTTGAGGGGCGTGTGTCCATGACGTACGAGTTCAAGTCTCGTCACTCGCACCATATAGAATACTCCGAGAATGGCTTAAACAAGCGGTTCTCGGAGTTCTTCTTTTTGCTCATTTTTCGGTTTTGGGGTTTATTTGGGGTTTATTAATCACAGAAAAGCCCCCATATAAAGTTGTATACAATGCCTAAACGGCGTTGTTCGGATTTACACAACTTGCATATTATCCATGCGATAAGCTCAAGCCGCTCGGTGTCCTGACCGCTTAAAACAGTGCTTATATCCTTGATGATCTCTGCTCTTTCGTCCTTCATGCCGTATTACCTCCATAAATTATTTAATATCGTCCCCACACACGAAATAATAATAAATTCTTAAGTCCTTGTATGAGGCTGTCCGAATTTTATTTATAATCCGCTCCATTAACATTTCCATTTCTGCTTGTTTTTCCATCTCTTCATCGGTGATAATTGCCTTTGTGTTCATTGTCAATTCCTCCAGTGTGTTTTGTATATTATCGGGGTAAGGGGGGAGCCTTACCCCATATAAGCCATAATAACGAGCGGATTACATTGCAAGGGTGAGCCTTGCACCGTAGTTCATGCCCTCAAGATAGCCGCCTACAATTCGAGATAATGCAGCCTTTATGCTGTGCCCTGCATCGATTATAGGAGCAATCAGAGCCGCCGCCCTTGCAGGGATATATCCGAGCTTGTAAGCCTTGCCGTGTGCTATTGCCACAACTGCAACGGCGTTATGATCTACTATGTTATTGCGCTCTCTGTGAAGCTCTATAGTGATTTCGGAGGGATTTACATTAAGAAGTGCGTAAAGTGTCTGCTGTCTGTCACCGTAGCTTGTGCCGTTGACCTTTACGCTTGCGGTCTGCTTGCTTAACTTCCATGCCAGAACGAAAGCAGCCGAGCGGCTATAACCTTTTTTGTAAAAGGCGTTTGCGGTTTTGCAAATCATTGATAAGTTGTACTTCATTGTGTCTCCCTCCGTCCTTGTTTCTGTAATTATTTTAGCATACTGTACCCAGTATGTAAAGATGGAATAATTAACAAAGTGTACCCAGTATGTTTGTGCAATATTCATACTGTACCCAGTATACAAAATGTGTTATAATATTGTCGGAGGTGGTACAATGGGAAAGACATCAAGTGCAGTAAAAGATAGGTATAATGCAAAGGCGTACGATGAAATCAAAATAAGAGTACCCAAAGGACGCAAAGCCGAAATACAAGCCCATGCAGAACAGCAGGGGGAGAGTGTGAACACCTTTATAAAAAGAGCTGTTGACAATCAGATCAGCCGTGATAACGGAGATGCGGAGGGCACAGAATGAAGATATACACCATAATAGCAGGAGTGAACGGTACAGGTAAATCGAGCCTTACAGGAGCACTCAAGGCAGAGCGCACAGACTTAGGGTGCATTGTTGACGTTGACAAGCTGACTGTACAATATGGAAATTATCTTGATGCAGGACGTGCAGCCGTTGCAAAGATAAATAGCTGTATTGAGCGTGGTATCTGCTTCACTCAGGAAACCACACTATCAGGAGCACGCACCGAGCGGACGGTAAAGAGAGCCAAAGAAGCAGGATATTATATCCGTCTGTATTACATCGGTCTGGACAGTGCAGAAGAATCACTCAGAAGAATCGCTAACCGTGTAGCAAAGGGCGGTCACAATATACCGCAAGACGATGTCGAGCGGCGTTTCTCACAGCGTTTTGAGGCACTTGCAAGGGTGTTGCCCTATTGTGATGAAGTGACGCTGTTTGACAATGATAATGGCTTTGTGGAAGTTGCAGAATATCAGAACGGCGAACTGCTCCCTAAAGGCAACTACCGTCCGAAATGGCTTGATGAACTTGCAACAGCTCTGCAAGAGGTGACAGATGAAGAATAGCCGCTCGATTGTAAAGAATGGCTTATGCCCTGCCGTAATGGTGGGGCTATTTCTTTTTGCGATAAATGCGGTTTTTAGAAGTTTTACTGGCTGCGAATAGTTTTATTAAAATAATCGAACAAAACGTTTGTACACCCCTTAGAGCTTAATTCTGAGGGCTTTTCTTTTTGCGATTTTCCGAGCGGAGGGGGATATAAAACGAGCGGCACCGAAAAATAACAGATTCTATGAGGTGGGGGGATATGGTTGTAAAAATCCTTCACGTGCGTGCGAGAGAGTTACTTTGTCGAGCTTGCCTACTCGTTCCCTTCTTCCGGAAAAAACTTTGATTTTTTTGAGGTGGGGGAACTTGGCAAAAACCTAAACAAAAACGCCCTGCAAATCAATGCAAGGCGTGTAAATATTAGTGATCCGCTCGATATAGTCGCAATGTAATGACGGTTACTAAGCGGACAATAAAAATGTCTGCTGTTTTCCTTTGGCTTCATATACTTCTCTTGTGAGCTATATAGCAAAAATCGTAGGTTTTCTTAAGTTTTTATTTATGATTTGCTATCATTTTTGTTTGTGTTCTCATTCTCATGCATTTTCATAAATTCTAAAATGCTCGGGTCTATTGGTTCATCATAAATATTTTCCTCAATGAATCGCATTAATTTAGCTTTCGAAATGATGTATCTGTTGTTGCCCATTTCGACACATTTCCCAAAATCAAACACACCTTGTTTTATGCCTGCCTCAAGAACCTTACGCCCAAGACCAGTGCAATGATGCTCATTAAGAATCTCTATGGTTTCCTCAAGTGATATGAACCTTAAAACAGGTGTTGTATCTGACATTTTTTAAACGCCTCCAATTTATTAAAACAACTTAAAACAAGCAATAAAACAGTCTTTTAATCCGCATTAGGCTGTTTGGCAGTTGTACGATGACTCTCATCTGCAATCGCAACAAAGTAACACATTGACCTAAGACGGTCAAAAAGCCTGTCTCCGATTCGCTTTTTCAGTTCCGCAGGGACGCAGTTGGTAGTGATAACAATAGGTAAGCATTCATTGTATCGGTGGTCGATAATTTCAAAAAGCCTATCACTTGCCCAGTCATTTGATTTCTCTGCGCCTAAATCATCCAATATAAGCAGACCTGTACATTTATAGCGATTTATCACATCACTCTCGGAGGACTGAGAATCATCATAACTCTTTCTTAACTCCCTGAGTAGGTTCGTAACGCTGATAAATAACACAGGCGTTTCCGCTGTTTCCCAGTTGTCCGATGCGGCTTTTACCGCCCGCTCGTCATTTATCTGGCGTGTTGTTAAGATATTGTTTGCAATAGCAGCGGATATATGCGTTTTTCCACAGCCCACACCACCTGAAAATATTATGCCGGTATGTTCGCCGTTGTTAGGATTGAATGAGATTGCAGTCTTAAACGCAGCCATTTGTGCGTTGCTGGGAATGAAATTTTCAAATGTACAGGACTGCAAGCGTTTTGGGAGCTTCGAATTTTTCAACCAACAATCTCGAATATGTTTTGAACCTGTTGCTATTTGTTCCTGCCTTATTCGGGTGGCTTCCGCTTCTTTTGTTTTGCGTTCACATTCGCAATCGATTCGGATTATCTGAATTACCTTACCTCCGAACTCCAAAGGCTTGTACTCAATGCTCCGGCCGCAAATTGCACACTTGTCATTAATTCGCTTTTGATTTTCGGTACAGGTGCATTCCATTGTTTCAAATTCGCCTCCGTTAATAGGTTGCCGCAGAGTTAAAGGCTTGTGACAATAAAAGCAGAAATTGTCACAGCTCTCGTAATAGTTGTACTTAGTATAATCTTGCATCTATCCACCTCATCACACATTCATGGTCAAACCAACATAACGGCTCGTATCGGTGTAATCATTGTGGCTTGCTGTATTTTCATTGCTTCTATTCATGTAACACCCCTCACGGATCTTTAAAAATTTTTCTGCCGTCATTATCCAGTCAAAGTTGCATCTCCACTTGCCATCACGTCCAGTTAAAAAGTCTGACCGCTCGACAGTTTCAAATACTCTAAATAGCTCAGATACATCATTACCGAGATCAGCCAAGCGAGCGGAAATAAGCTTTTTACGCTTGTCGGTAAGTTTTATGACTTTCGGAAGAGATTTACATATTTGATTAAAAGAATCAATAATCGCTTGAAAATCCGCTCGACCGTCATCTGAAGATGACGAAATATATATACTATCCTTCTCTTCACTTCCCTTACCTATACTATCCTGCGTTGCCAGTTGGTTGTCATTTGGTTGACAAGTGGTTGACATAGATGTGTTCAGTTCAGTGTATGCACCGTTTTCTTTTAGCGTAAGAGTATTGTACTCATCCTGATACTGAGTTGGATTATGCCGATCTTTCCTGAGTAAATTGTGCATACGCCAATGCTTTATAACTATAACACCATTTTCAAATGCAAGAATAAAACGCTTGACAATCAGCAGTTTTAAATCGTCTTCCGATGCACCTATCATCCGTTGAATTTTCTTAGGATTGTTCACAAAGCCGTCATCATCAGCCCTCATATTCAAGTGGAAGTACAAAGCTTGCGTAGATAGCGACATATCAAGAAAAGAATCGCTGTCTACGATTTTTTGCGTAAACATTCGCCGTTCAGCCGTATTATTCCCCTCCCGTCTGTGTCCACTGTGCATACAGCTCCTGCGCAGCCTTAATTTTGCGTAGATTCGTATCAGCCCGAGCAGACTCTTGATGAATATAGGCTGATAACTCGTACTGGTTCGATGGCAAGAAATAGCCGTTTACATCCGAGCAAATAACCGCACTGCTTGCCCGTAGGTTTTCGATAGACTTACGAAGTTCACGATCTCCGAGACCAGTGCGCAAGCAAAGTTCTGACTTGCTAATACCGTGCCTTGAGCCATAAGAAAGAGAATTGTATATCGTACGATATGGCTCGATGTCAATGAGGCTTCTTTGATTTTCCATAGTTCCCACCTCACACAATTCGCCGTATCTTGCCACTTGGCTCAAGTGGCTGATTGCCGATTTCCAAGTACCGCTCAAAAGCTTCCAGACTATAAAATGTTCGATTGCCTGCCGTAACGGAAGGAATACAGCCTGAGCGCAAAAGAGTCTTGATACTATTTCGTGTCAAAGTCGTACCCTCATGCTCGGATATGTACCGTTCGGCAAGGGCTGCAGAATGTAACATCGTAGCGATAGGTCACACCTCCTGTTCGGCTTCGAGTTCAGCAATGGCATTTAAAATACGCTGCTTCTTTTCCTCAGGCAGTTCAGTGCGCAGCCATCGTGTAAGTGTTGGCTCGGAAATGCCAAGCCTTTCACAGATCTGCCAATGTCTGACATCAGCAAGCAAAGCTGCTTTACGAATGTCATTGTTTCTAAGTAGTGTTCTCGTGCTCATTCAAATGCACCTCCATAAAATATTGACAACGTCGAAACTGTTAAGTATGATGTTGTTGAACACATAATAACACATTATTTACTGTCATTCACTGTCAATTTGACGATGTTGTTGTATAAATGATGTCAAGTTTTTTGCTATCTACCAATATCAAAAATGCAAAGTTTAAAAATGGAGGGATACAATGCCGACGATTGAGAAGCGTGGGGACAGTTATAAAATAACGGTCAGTTGTGGCTATAACAGCAAAGGCGTACAGCAGCGTCGGCGTATGACATGGAAGCCCGAGCCGAACATGACCGCTCGGCAAATCGAAAAGGAATTAAACCGGCAAGCCACACTATTTGAGGAAAAGGTGCGGAACGGTGGAGGAGCGAGCGGTGCGGTTAAGTTTGAACAGCTTGCGGAAGAATGGCTCGATACATACGCAGAAAAGCACCTGAAAGAGCGTACAGTGTCAAGCTACCGCTCGTTGACAAAGAGAACGTATGCGGCTCTTGGAGCGAAGCGTGTGGATAAAATCACGGTCAGAGACGTGCAAGGCTTCATTGATAATCTGTCAGAGCCTGGCATAAAAATTCCACACATAAAGAAAGACACTCCCGATGAAGAATTACCGCCGCCGTCTGGACTATCGCCTAAAACGGTGAGGGGTTATCTATCGTTTGTGTCTTGTATAATGTCTTATGCAGAACGCCTTGAAATGATAGCAAGCAATCCGTGTGATAAGGTCATACCGCCTTCGCTGAATACAGCGGAAAGAGAGTGCTATACACTTGATGAAGCCGCTCGTTTATTGGAGCTTTTAGAGGGTGAAGATTGGCAGTTCCGAATGTTCTTTACCCTTGCGATATATTCGGGAGCACGCCGAGCGGAGCTGTTAGGGCTTGAATGGAAAGACTTTGATTTCAGCAGTTGTACGGTCAGTATTTGCCGTAATAGCCTTTACACAAAGCGCAGAGGGGTATATACTGACACTGTAAAAACAAAAGGTTCTAACCGTGTTTTACGTCTTCCAGAAGGCGTATTTGATATTCTGTCACAGTACAGAGCATGGCAGCAAGGGGAGAGTGAAAAGCTCGGCAGCCAGTGGATAGATACAGACCGCTTGTTCACCCGGTGGAACGGTGAGCCGATGTTTCCGAATACTCCTGCATGGTGGTTTAAGAAATTCTGTGACCGCACAGGAATGAGATATGTTAATGTTCACGGTATGAGACACTTGAATGCTTCGATGCTTATAAATGCCAGTGTGGACGTTAGAACGGTATCGGCTGCTCTCGGTCACTCCAATACGTCAACCACACTGAATATATACGCTCATACATTTGCGGAAGCTCAGGCAAAGGCAGCGGATGCTATCGGCAACGCCTTGCCCATAGGAAAGACAAAGAAAAGAGCATAAAACCGAGCGGAAATAATATATTTTCTGGGGTTTGTTTGGGGTTTATTTGGGGTTTATTCAGTTGATTTTACCTTGTTTTAGATTAAATCAGATTGTTCGGATAATTGCGAAAAAGCGCACTGTTATGCGATAAATTGACGCAGATTAAAATATCATAAATGCTTATTAGTCTGATTCAAGTCTCGTCACTCGCACCAAAACCCGAGTTTCGAAAGAAACTCGGGTTTTTTATTTTTTTATACGGCGTTATTTGCGCGGTGGGTTTGGATTATTTAATCCTGTTACATAATTGGAAACTATATACATTCAACGAGTGGTGTGCTATAATTAAAATGAATGGTTATTTATTCGTGTGTTTTCTGAAAGGAGCAGAAATATTATGAGAAATGAGCTTGCAGTAAAACTGACAGATTCAATATCATCGGTTCTTGAGGGTAAGAGAGAAGCCGCAGAGCTGGCGGTAACAGCACTTCTTGCAGGCGGTCATCTGCTTATAGAGGACGTGCCGGGTGTTGGAAAGACCACCCTCTCTCTTGCGATGGCGGCAGCCGCGGGCTGTACTTTCGGGCGCATACAGTTTACCCCCGACACCATGCCTTCCGATATTACGGGAATCAGCATATATAATAGTGAGAGAAAGAGCTTTGAATACAAGGCAGGCCCCCTGATGAAAAACATCATTCTTGCCGACGAGATAAACCGCACGCCGCCAAAGACTCAGTCTGCCCTGCTGGAGGCAATGCAGGAGCATCAGGTGACGGTTGACGGAGAGACTCATATCCTGCCCGAACCCTTCTTTGTAATCGCTACGCAGAATCCCATCGAGCAGTACGGCACATATCCTCTGCCCGAGGCACAGCTTGACCGATTCATGATGCGTATATCCATAGGCTATCCCGACAGCGAGTCGGAGGCAAGCATGATAAGCCGCGCCATTTCCGCAGAGCGCCCGAGGAAGGCAGAAAAGGTCGTGGATGCAGAAACACTGAGTGAAATGATGGGCGAGGTAAAGCGCGTCAGCGTGTGCAATGAGGTCATTGCATACATTGCAAAGCTCATTGAGCTTACAAGAGAAAACGAATATCTGACTCTCGGTGCAAGTCCACGAGCGGCAATAGCCACAGCACAGGCGGCGCAGGCAACTGCCTATCTTGAGGGAAGGGATTATGTGACCCCTGACGACGTAAAGAAGATATTCAAGGCAGTTACGGCACACAGGGTAATAGTGTCAACAAGAGCAAGAGCAGAGGGACACGATGCTGAGTGGGTACTCAGACGCATAATGAGCACCGTAAAGGTGCCGACCATATAAATTCGGTTATCGGGAGGGAAAAGCTGTGAGACAGCGTAAAAACAAGGGCAGAAAGCAATGGCTGCGCAGAGTGCTTGCGGCGGTGTTTTTTGCATTCGCGCTGACTCTTGCAAGCCTGCGCTCGGGTGTGCTTGTATATGCCCTGCTGTATCTTTCGATACTCCTGCCTGTAATGTCGGCTCTCTATACTCTGTATGTGTACAATCGTATACGCATAGCACAGCTTATAGACAATCATTTCGCGGTCAAGAACGAGCCTGTGGAATATACCTGCCGACTGGCAAACGACACCTCCTCGGCATTTACGGAAATAAGACTGGTCCCTCTTTCGGACCTGTCGGAGATAGTCGATTTTGACAGTGAGCGAACCTTCTGCCTTGCACCGGGAGAGAAGGAAGAGGTGAATTCCCCCGTGATATGCCGCAGACGCGGCGTATATTCCATCGGAATCGAAAAGATACTTATAAGTGATATTCTCGGACTTATGACCTTTTCCTTCAAGCCGCCCGTGGAGTTTCGCGTGACGGTATATCCGAGAGTACTGCACCTTGATACCCTCGGGCTTTTCAACCTTGAGGGCAATCGCACAAGGCGTCAGAGAGGTATTTACGAAAAAGAACCTGCGGACACCGTACGCGCCTACGAAAGGGGCGACGATCCCCGTCTGATACACTGGAAGGCGACCGCGAGAACAGGTGAGCTGAAGGTCAGACAGCTTTCTGAAATCGAAAAGCCTGCCATGCAGCTTATCGTTGACACAAGGAGATATTCCGACGACAGCGGACAGATAATCCGCGAGGATAACCTTCTTGAGGCAATGCTTGCCATATGCGACTACTGCGCGGTGCAGGGCATTCCTGCGGACGTGTATGCACAGGGCGAGGTCTTTGCAGTGAGAAGCCTCAGAGATTTCAGAGAGCTTTATGACTGGTCCTGCCGCATGATGTTTTCGACAAATGAAAGTACGGTGGAGATTCCGAAACTGACAGCCTCATGCTGTGCATTCCTCACAACGGGACGTGACATATCTGCAGTTTCGCAGCTTGAAACAGAGGCGCTGACAGGCGCGGACTGCATACTTATGGAATTCGGACAGGAAGACGAATACATACCCCGAGACAACTCACGATTGAAGGTAATTTCAGTGCCTGACGATTGCCGTATAGAGCGGCTGCTTTCCTGAAGATATGAAAAATACTGCAAAAAAGGACACAAAACACTTAAAAAAGATAATTGAAAGGATTCCCCGAGCACTGGCGGCAGCAATACTGTCAGCGGCGCTTTCAGCCTTTGTGCTGACGGGGATACCCATTGGCGAAGGCAGCGGATACATACTCCCTGCCATGCTTCTCTGCGCCCTTTTTACAGGTGCGTCAGAGCTTGCGGCACTTCCGAATGTCGCACTGCTGTGCGGTTCGGCGGCATTTCTCTGTGCAGGCGGCGTAATGTTTTTTGTGCCGATGGGAGAAGTGAGCATATTTACGGCAATGACGGGAGAGGGCGAGGCTGCAGCGGCGGTGGTGCTGGCGGCTGTACTGCTTCTGTGCGGTGCGCTGTGCCTTGCGGTGAGCTTCTTTAACCGTATTTTCGCAATAAGATGCATCATCGCAGGCAGTCTTGCAGTCATGCTGACGGTGCTTGCGTGGCTGAGATTTTCACTTCTCAAAATTCCTGCAATACTTATTGTTGCGTATATACTGATAGTCCTCTGTCAGGTGTGCGCATCAAAGCTTTCATCAAAAGACGATAAGCCGAAGGACGCTTGGTTCATAATTTTCAGCCTGCTGACAGCGGTGATAATATTCTCATTGCCTACACCAAGCACCCGTATTCAGTGGGAGAAGCTCTTTGAGATGGGACGAAACGAAAAGCTCAGCCAGCTTGGTGAGGCTCTCGGAGTGGAGCAGATAGAGGCGGAAGCGGAGTCAGGCTATTCCGAAGATCAGTCAGACCTTGGCTGCTGGATCGAGCTTACCACTGAGGTAAAGCTCCATGTGGAGTTTTCCGAGGTTTCCCACAGTGACCGTCTGACAGGCTGTACATACGACCGATATCTGGGAACAGGCTGGGTATATACCGAGAAGCCCGAGGGTCTGGGATACGGCGGAGAAGACGGAATATCGGAAGAAATGCTGTCTGTTTCTGATATATGCGGCAGTGTGCGCGTGATGTATGTTGACGGAACGGAAACAGACACCCTGTTTTACCCTCCTTACACCTTTGCCGTGACAGAGGGCGAAGGTGAGTATGAGGCGTATTATTACAGAGAACCCTGTGAATACAGCCTGAGCGATGAGGAGCGTGATTGTTATCTTGCTCTGCCCGACAAATTGCCGAAAAGGGTCAGAAATTTAGCGGCAAAGGAAACATACGGATGCAGGAATGATGCGGAAAAGGCAAAAAAGCTTATGGCTCTGCTTTCAGACTACAGATATGAAACCTACGTCAGCGGTACGCCCAAAGGGCGCGACATGGTTGATTACTTCCTCTTTGACTCGAAGAAAGGCTACTGCGCCCATTTTGCATCGTCAATGACGGTCATGGCACGCTGTGCAGGCATACCTGCCCGATATGTGCTGGGCTATCATATCGACGGCGACTGTGCAAGAAGTGAGGTTGCAGGAGGCAACGCCCATGCGTGGGCAGAGCTTTATATCGACGGTGCGTGGGTGGTGTATGACCCTGTATCCGCACCTGCGGTTACCGAGGAAAGCGAAACGGATATAGTCGGCGTAAACAATGAGAAAACAGAGAAAGCAGAACGGAAGGAGAATCCTGCTCTCAGGCGCATACTGCTTTATTCATACATCATTCTGGGTGCGGCAGTACTGCTTTTCATCATATTCAGACCTGCATTGAAAAGACTGTCCGTAAAAGCGACAATTAAACACAGATACGGCGGCAAGAGAGGGTATAAGACCATCGCGCACTGCGTGAAGCTTCTGTGGGTGCTGTCTTCCTGCGGAGTAAAGAAGGCGGAATGCGAGACCCTTTCGGAGCTTGCCGGGCGAATAAAAGAGGAATGTACATGGCTTGGAAATGATGATACAGAAAGGATCGCAAATCTTCTTCGTCAGACGGGAAAGGTGCTTTACTCGGACGGAGCGGACGAAGAAACCGACAAAAAACTCCCTCGAGCGGTGAAAAAGGCATACATACGCGCTTTTGGTGCATCGAAGTACATAAAAGGCAGCAGACGCGCATCGCTGTAAGGGGAAATTGAAAACATATAAAAGAGCAGGCGTAAGCCTGCTCTTTTTGCATATGTCGGAAATTTTATCGATTCACCGCAGGGACGTGCGTTCACGACCGATGCACCCTGCCTCGCAAAAAAATTCAGATAACTATTGACAACGGTAGTTTATCGTGATAAACTGCAGGTAGTTTATTGCAATAAACCCGTTTTGAAAGGAATACGATACAATGGTTGAAAAGCTTTTTGACGCAGAAATGAAGTTCGTAAAAATAGTCTGGGAAAACGAGCCCCTTCCCTCGGGCAGACTTGTCACACTGTGCGAGGAAAATCTGGGCTGGAAAAAATCCACCACCTATACCGTACTGCGCAAGCTCTGCGAGCGCGGAATACTCAAGAATGAAAATTCCGTTGTTGAGTCCATTGCGACCCGTGATGAGGTACAGCAGTACGAAAGCCGCACTGTTATGGAACGTTCCTTTGATGATTCTCTTCCTCAGTTTATTGCCGCCTTCATGCATGGCAGAAAACTGTCGGAAAAGGACGCAGAGGAGCTTAAAAGCCTTATTGATAAATATACCGAGGAGAATAACGGTCAGTGATCAAGGCTTTTAAAGCCCTCGAAAAAGGAGAGAGACTATGGAAATAATGCTACGTTTCCTTGCAATGAACAGCATATACGGTGCCATAGTGCTTGCCGTGGTGCTGGTTCTGAGACTTGTGCTCAGACGTGCGCCGAAGGTGTTTTCCTATATGCTGTGGGCAGTGGTGTTTTTCAGACTGCTCTGTCCCCTGTCGCTGAGCACCGAAGTCAGCATAATTCCCGACCTTAGCAGAGTTCTTGACGAAGAGAGCCGTTACATCGGGACAGAAACCGCAGATACATACAGCCCTTCAAAGCTCACTGCCTATGCCGAAATCGAATCTGATGCAGAGGTGTACACCGAAAGCGCTGTCAGCAGTTCTGCGGAATATGCTGTTGCAGAGGAAAAGCCTGCGGAAGGGAATTGTCTCAGTGCCGAGAGTGTGATATTTATTCTTTGGGCATCGGGCTGTGCTGTGATGCTGGGATGCAATCTGCTCTCATGGGTGAAAATGAAGAAAAGAGTACGCACTGCGACACGTATTGACGGCAGAGTTTACGAAAGCGACCGCATAGGAACAGCCTTTGTCAGCGGGGTATTAAGACCAAGGATATATGTACCCTGCGGCATGGAGGAGAATCAGTACAGATGCGTGCTGAGCCATGAAAAGACACATATACGCCGAGGTGACCACATCATAAAGCCTGTAGCTTGCCTTATCTGCTGTGTATACTGGTTCAATCCTCTTGTGTGGCTTTCTATGAGTCTTATGTGCCGTGATATGGAGCAGTCCTGCGATGAAGCGGTCATTGCCTCTATGGGCAGCGAGATAAAGGGCGACTACAGCAGAATGCTTCTTGTGCTGGGTATGAAAAGGCCCATTGCGTTCAAGCCTGCCTTCGGTACAGGGAATGCAAAAAAGCGGATAAAAAATGTGCTTAGCTACAGAAAAAGCGGAAAAGCTGCAATCGCACTGTCCCTGGTTGCGGTAATGCTTGCTTCGGCAGCCTGCATCGGCAGTAACAGCGAAAACAAGGCTGTGACAGAGGATAACGAAGCTGTAATTTCAGCGACCGAGCCTGAGAACGTCATAGTGCAGGAGGAAACAACCGCAGAAACCGTCACTGAGACTGAAGAAAAGAAGCCGACCGTAAACTACATGATCCCCGAGCTTGGCGAGCCGAATATCATTGTGACCACAAATGCAGAGCTCGGCAGCTACATCAACGGCTTTTCCCATAAGGCAGACGGACAGATCTATATTGATATGGGTGACGGGGAAATCGTACCCTATACAGGCGCGGTACAGGTAAAGAGCGATTCCATAAAGATCTACTGCGACGGAGAGATCAGATGGATATCCTTATCAAAAATGAAGCTTACTTCTGTTGATGTAAGCAACTGCCCGACCCTTGAAAACTTTTACTGCAACGACAATGAGCTTACCTCTATCGACATCAGCAATAATCCGGCACTCAATGAGTTTGATTGCAGCAACAACAGGATCAGATCACTTGACCTTAGCAGCAATCCGAACTTAAAGAGCGTGTGCTGTGAATCAAATGAGCTTACAGAACTCAGGACAGGCGACCTGAAAATGCTTGAAAGCCTTTATTGCAGCAAGAATAATTTGAAATCTGTTGATGTAAGCGGCTGCGAAAATCTTAAATATTTCGGCTGTTCAAGCAATATGCTCAGAACGTTGAATATAAGCAGTAATACGAAACTTCAGAAGCTTCAATGCTACGGCAACATGATAGAAAATATTGATGCTTCAAATAATCCCATGCTTGAGGTGTTTGAGTATGATCAGAATACTGCGGTAATAAATTAAGGAGATAATAATATGAAAAAGAGAATAATTGCGTTTGTTCTCGTGCTGGCTGCCATGTGCATGGTGCTTGCAGCCTGCGGAGAAGATAAGAATAATACCGACAATACCGTTGACACACCGGTTGCTTCCGAAACCGATACCGTTACCGAAAACGACACCGAAGAACCTGACAATACTCAGGAAGTCGGAATGAAAAAAATAACCCTCAGCGGCAATGCAGAAGATACCTTTGTTGCCGAGGAGGACTGCTATACCGAGGGCGAGGATGTTGTGCTCTATTTCGCAAAGGGTCTGACCGTCAGAGGCGATATGCTGGAAATTACCGAATATGCAATGGAAGGTCTTGAGGGGACAACAGGTCTTAACTTTAAGCACAACAGCAAATATAACGATTATCTCGAGTTCCGCGGCGAATATCTTACAGGAGATTTTTCAAATATCAACGTGGGCGCAGAGAAGATCAATGTTATCATTGCATATGACCCCGAAGGCGCTGTATATGCCTGCGCTTATGAAAACGGTGCTGTGCTTGATGCCTCTGATTATGACTTCGAGTTTTCGGGCTATCAGACCATTTACCACGAGCTGGCACACGTTATCCATCTGAGAAACGCCGCTGATCTCAGCAGTGCCATGAATGAGGGCTATGCCGAATACTTCTCCCATCTTGCCCTCAAGTATCATAAGCTGCCTTCGTGGACTCATATCCAGTATTTTGACCCCTATGATTATGACCAGACTCCCATCACTCAGGGCAGGGAAGGCTTCAATTCAAAATTCCCCACCAAGAATGACAACTACCACTACGGCTTCAGATTCGTAATGTTCCTCGAGGACACCTACGGCGAGGGTATATTCATGAAGATAGCGAAGGAAGCCGAGGTTCAGAAGTACGATGCCTCCTATGATTACTATTTCGAGGAAGAAAGCATAAAAGAGGATACCGATCAGCTTGCAGAGATCATTATTTCTCAGACAAGCGAGGACGTATTCGAACGCTTTGTAAAGTGGAACGAGACAGAATTCAGAAATAAGTATCAGGAATACAAGGACTATATGAATTCCATAGGTCAGGTAATTAATTGGTGATGATCTGATATATAAGAACCCTCCTGTACTGCGATGCAGTACAGGAGGGTTTGGTATTATAGGAATATGTATTATTCGCTGACCTTTTCTTCGGAAGCAGCCTCTTCAGCAACAGCCTCTTCGGCAGCAGCCTCTTCAGCAACAGCTTCTTCAGCAGCAGCCTCTTCAGCAGCAGCTTCTTCGACTACAACTTCTTCAGCAACAGCCTCTTCAGCAACAGCTTCTTCAGCAACAGCCTCTTCGGCAGCAGCTTCTTCAGCAACAGCTTCTTCAGCAGCAGCCTCTTCAGCAACAGCTTCTTCACCAGCCTCTTCAGCAACAGCCTCTTCAGCAGCCTCTTCAGCAACAGCCTCTTCAGCAACAGCCTCTTCGGCAACAGCCTCTTCAGCAACAGCTTCTTCGGCAACAGCCTCTTCGGCAGGAGCCTCTTCAGCAACAGCTTCTTCGGCAACAGCCTCTTCAGCAACAGCCTCTTCAGCAGCCTCGACAACCTCGATCTCCTCGCCGGAAGCAACCTTGTCAAATACAGCGGTGACCTCGTCGGAGGGCTTCTTAGTGATGAGAGTGAAGAGAACAGCCATGATAAGACCTGCAAGGAATCCGGGGATGATCTCATAGAGACCCTTGGTTCCGGGGATAAGCTCAAAGGAACCCTTGTTGATGAATGCAAGCCAGAGGATATCAACAGTTGCACCTGTCAGAATACCTGCAACTGCGCCTGCAAAGTTGAATCTGCGCCAGAAAAGGGAGAGCATGATAACGGGACCGAAGGCGGCGCCGAATACGCCCCATGCATTTTCAACAAGACCCATGATAGTGCCGGAGTTGGGGTCAGATGCGATGATAACAGCGATAACAGCGATGACAAGAACGACAAATCTGCCTGCCCACATCATTTCCTTGTCGGAAGCCTTGTTGCGGCGGATGATGGGCTTATAGACATCGCTGGAGAAAGCAGATGCGGAAGCAAGGAGCTGGGAATCCGCAGTACTCATTGCTGCTGCAAGAATTGCGGAAAGGAGCAGACCACTGACGACAGCAGGGAAGATTTTTCTTACCATCTGAATGAATACGGTGGAGCTGTCTGCGATCTCGCCGAGGAAGAGGTGACCGATGACACCTGCGGCAACGGAGAAGATGAGGATAAGGAGAGTCCATGTGATACCGATCTTTGCGCTCTTCTTAAGATCCTTATCGGAACGCAGGGACATAAATCTGATGATTATGTGGGGCATACCGAAGTAGCCGAGACCCCAGCCGAGACCGGAAAGAACGTCCTTCCAATCGGTAAAGAGGTTCCAGTAGCCATCGGGGAGCTGCTCCATGGTAGCTGCGCCCTCGCCGGAAGAAATCAGGGAAAGAGCGAAGATGGGAGCGATAAGAAGTGCGCCCAGCATAAGCAGACCCTGGAAGAAGTCAGTCCAGCAGACAGCAGAGAAGCCGCCGAGGAAGGTGTAGCAGATGATTATGAGTGCAGCCACATACATTGCAAGGGTAGCGTCAATGCCGAGAACGGTATTGAAGAGAGTACCGCAGGCCTTGATGCTGGATGCTGCATAAATTGTATATGCAACAAGGAAGATAACAGCGCTTATTACCTGAAGAGCGCGATTCTTTGAAAGGAATCTGTTGGTCAGGTACTGGGGGATGGTGATGGAGTCGTTTGCGGCGATGGAGTAACGGCGCAGACGGGGAGCTTCAATAAGCCAGCTGAGGGTGTAGCCGATTGCAAGACCGATTGCGATCCAGGTCTGACCGATACCTGCTGCGTAGATTGATGCAGGCAGACCCATGAGAACCCATGCGCTCATGTCAGATGCGCCTGCGGAGAGTGCGGATACCCAGGGACCCATCTTACGGCCGCCGAGGAAATATCCCTTTTCGCCGCCGCTTCTCGAGCGGACGAAGAAGAATACGCCTATGCCGAGCATGAATACGAGGTACACACAAAAGACGATCAATTCTGCGTTGAACATAGTTTGCTTCACTTCCGTTTCCCGACACTTATGTGTCTGATTTTTTAAACATGAAAAAAATTAATATAAATCATTACTTGATTTCATGTATGGAACACATTATAATGTAGCCCAAAGCAAATTGCAAGAGGTTTTTACAATGTCAGTATCAAAATATAAAATTTTTATGAAAGTAATCGAGCTTGGAAGTCTCACAAAGGCGGCACAGCAGCTTGGCTATACACAGTCAGCCGTCAGCCATGCCATAAACGCCCTTGAAAGCGAAACGGGACTCAGACTCATAAAAAGAAGCAGGGCAGGGGTGAAGCTTACCGCTGAGGGCGAGCGGCTCATGCCGTCGATAGAGCGCATAGTTGAGGCTATCAGCGGCTTTGAAGATGCGGTCAATACCCTTCGCGGCTCGGAGTCGGGGAGCATATGCATCGGCGCTTTCACAAGTGTTGCCGTTCACTGGCTGCCTGCCATGATAAAGGAATATAAGACTTCCCACCCGAACATTGAATTCCGTATGCTGAACGGAGACTACCACGATATTGCCCAATGGCTGTCGGAGGGAAGCATAGACATCGCCTTTGTGACAAAGAAGACAAAGCTTCCGAACAGTGAATACATTCCCCTTACGGAGGACGATATTCTGGCAGTACTGCCAAGAGAGCACCGCCTTGCGGGGCGTGAGGTGATATCTCCTTCGGATATTGAGGGTGAGCCGTTTATCAGCCTCCTTGAAAACAGCGCACAGGACGCCCGAAGCGTGCTGGAGGATTCAGGGGTCAGAGTAGATGTGAAATTCACTGCCAAGGACGATTACGCAATAATCGCCATGGTAGAGCAGGGGCTTGGCATCAGCATAATGCCTGCCCTTCTGCTGGAGGGTCACTCCGACGGGATATGCACCGCAAAGATAGAGGGCGGCAAAAAGAGAACCATCGGTCTCGCCTTTTCTTCAGCAGGGGCAAAAAGCCCTGCGGCTCAGAATTTTGCGCGCTTTGTACAGGAGTGGGTCAGAAATAATTACAACGTATAGTTATATATAAAGGTGGTATTACTTTGCGTATAGCGATTTGCGATGATGAAGAACAGTGCCGCAGGCAGCTTGCCGAGGCGGTTGATCGCGTTTGCAGAAGCCTTGATGTGATAACCGACCGTTTTGAGGAGGGCGGCGAGCTTCTCAGGCGTTTTTCCGAGATTTCCTATGATATTGTTTTTCTCGATATAGAAATGCCCCGTATGGACGGGATAACGCTGGCGAGGAAGATAAGAGAGCAAAGTGCCGATGTGCCCATTGTGTTTTTGACGGGTCATATTGAATACGCACTTGAGGGGTACGAGGTCAATGCTCTGCGCTACCTGACAAAGCCTGTCAATGAGGATAAGCTTCGTGAGGTAATAGAATATGTAAGCAGAAAACAGCAGGAGGGGCGCACCCTCTGGGTAAAAACAGATATGGGCGAAGAGCGTATAAAGCTCAGCGACATTATATTTTTTGAAGCGCAGAATCAGAATGTGCTGATACATACGGCAGGCAGAGAATATTCCGTCCGCTACAATATTGGAGATTACGAAAATGAGCTTTCTCAGGAGGACTTTTTCCGCATACACAGAGGGTATCTTGTGTCTCTGGGAAAGATTAAGAGCGTAGGCAAGGGAGAGGTGACCCTTGAAGGGGATGTGACCCTGCCCGTCAGCCGCTCGAAGGAAAAGGAACTTCGTGAAGCTCTGTTCTCGCACATAAGGGAGGCGGCAATATGACAGCGACAGCATGGCTGATAATAAGAACTGCAATAGGTGCGGCTGTTTCTTTTTATAATGCGGCGGCGGCAACGGTGTTCCTCCAGAGCTTCTATGACAACGGCATAAGATGGAGCAGAAAAAAGGCGGCGATCCTGGGAGTATATGTTCTTGCAGAGGCTCTGATGTCAATATTTATCCCCGACGATTTCATACTGACAGGGCTTTTTATGCTGGTGATGTACATTGCAATACCGATCCTCGGATGTAAAGGAAAGGTCATAAGCAGAGCATTCAAGGTGATACTTACATACTCTGTTTCCACAATGACAGTTTCAACCGTGTCGCTGTTCGGATTTGTGTATTTAATGCCGGGCTTCAATGTGAATTCCGAAAACCTGTCACAGAAAGAGGAGCTTGCCACAAATCTCATATGCCTTTTGGTTTTCGCCTTTGCGTTTCACTATATAAAAATAAAGCTTATTGATAAGGATATATTCGTCCGATGCGGAAAAAAAGAAAATATCGCAGTGGTGCTGTACAGCATATTTACCTTCTGTATGTTTGTATTGGCTACAATTCCAAAGGAAGAGCCGGAACTTACAGGCGGAGTACTGGTGATATTTGCGATGGTGTGTCTCGGAGCGATGACAGCATTTCCTCTTGTGCTGTTCCACGGAAGGATAAGCGCTCACTACAGACAGGCGAACGAGCTGCACGAAAGCTATATGCAGTCTCAGCTTGAACATTTCAGACAGTACCGAGCGGCGCAGGAGGAGACTGCGCGCTTTCGTCACGATATAAAGAACAACCTGCAGTGCATAAGCGACCTGCTCGCATCGGGAAAGGAAAAGGAGGCAGGGGAGTATGTGACGGAGCTTCTCTGCGAGGTGCGGGCACTGTCCCCCGAATATGTCAGCGGTGACGAGATACTCGACTGTATAGTGTCATCAAAGGCATCTGTTATGAAGCGTGAAGGCATTGAATTTGTCTTTGACGGAGTAATCCCCGGCGGTCTGGGCTTTGCGGCAATAGATGTATGCAATGTGTTTGCAAATGCCCTTGACAATGCAATAGAAAGCTGTCTGAAAATGCCTGAGGGAAAAAGATATATAAAGATGGCTCTCAAATCCTCGGAGCAGTTCAGATATGTGTGTATTGAAAACTCTGCCGCAGAAAAGGTCGATGTAAGCAAGCTTTTTGCAGAAAGCGGAGGCTATACCACAAAGGTACAGAGCAAGGGTCACGGCATGGGCACCTACAGTATAAGACGCACTGCGGAAAAATACGGCGGTGTTGTAAAGGCAGAGAGCCGAGAAGGTGCTTTTGTGCTTGAGATAATCATTAATAAGAACAGTGACTTAAATACAACTCACGACAGATAAAATGCAACTGGCGACAAAATTTACACAAAGTGTTTTTCCTGTGCTATTGTAAAGCCACAAACAAAACGGAGGGAAAAACATGGATAAAGCAGAAAGAAAGGCACTTCGCAAATCGGTTAAAAAGGACGCAAACAAGGTCGGTTATTCGCTGGTGGTTTATGCGATAATAAACTTCGTAGTAGTCGTGGTATGGATGACAGTGGAGCTGTTAGCCGCCACAATACAAAACGCAGAGCTGATCCTTTCCGATTCCGATGCAGGGGAAAAGGTCATCGAAGAGTTCGTGACACGCATCGAGCAATCGGGCTGGTCGTTGATAGCAGCTGTGCTGATAGGTCTTCTTATACTGTTCCTCATGTTCAGAAAAAGAGGCACCCACAAGGAGATATTCAAAAAAGGCGAATCCATCACATTCGGCAAGTTCGCAGGTCTTGCCTGCGTGTTCTTAGGCTTCCAGCTTGTATTCCAGGGCGCATATATACTGATGGAAACGGGACTCAACGCAATAGGCTACACCGCAGAAGCCTCAATGGAAACAGCGACTCTCGACTGCGCTACATTTTCAATGGTTCTCTATGCAGGAATAGTAGGTCCCATAGTGGAAGAGCTTATTTACAGAGGCTTTGTAATGCGTGCCCTTGAAAAGCACGGCAGAGTCCTTGCTATAGTTGTATCCTCCCTGCTTTTCGGCATCATGCACGCAAATCTTCCTCAGGCAATATTCGCATTCTTCGTAGGTCTTGTGCTTGGCTATGTTGCCATGAGATATTCAATAGTATGGAGCATCGTGCTTCATATTATCAACAACCTCGTCCTCGGGGAGGGCATGGACTTAGCGCTGTCGGGCCTCAGCGATACTGTACAGACTATAATCTTCTATGCTGTCATGGGTGCGTTCTTTATAGCAGGCGTTATATATCTCATCGTAAAGAGAAAGTCTCTCGCTGCATATATAAAAGAAAACAGAACCGAAAAGCCGAGAATGCGCTGGGTGCTTACCGCATCGGGCATAGTGATCTTCATTGCAATGAATCTTTATTCAGCAATTACCATGCTGGAGAAGCTTTGAAAACAGTATATTGAGAAGAAAAGGGACGGGAAATCCGTCCCTTTTCGCATCTCTTGAATTAATGCGCGGAAAGTGATAAAATCTGAAGGCACATTACTCAGGAGATGATAAATAATGAAATATGAGATAAACGAAAAATTCTTTATGGACTGCTTCCGTGAGATACTGGAAACTCCCAGCCCTACAGGCTACTATGTAAGGCTCAACCCGATAATTGAAAAATATGCCGCCATGTTCGGCAAGACCGTGACCTACGACAACAAGAGTACAGCCTATATCACCCTTGAGGGAGAAGACAATTCAAAGACCGTACTTATCGGCGCTCATGCCGATACCATCGGCATGGTCGTCCGCAGAATAGACAAGGACGGTATGATAAGAGTCCGCCAGCTTGGAGGGGTCAACTACGCAGGCATGGAGGGAGAGACCGTAACCGTCCACACCCGAAGCGGCAAGGACTACACGGGACTTTTTGTGTGCCAGTCCCATTCTGTCCATGTTTTCGACGATGCACGAACCCTTGAGCGCGACGAAAAAACCATGATGATAATTCTTGACGAGAAGATAAAGAGCGATGAGGATGTCAGAAAGCTGGGCATTCGCCACGGTGATTTCGTATCTGTCGAGCCGAGGCTTCAGTACACCGAAAACGGCTATATCAAATCACGCTTTATCGATGACAAGGCTTCTGTTGCCTGCTGTTTCGAGATGCTCAGATATCTCAATGAGAATAACTTAAAGCCGAAATACAGAACTGTCCTCGCATTCCCTTATGGTGAGGAGATAGGCTTCGGCGGCACATATATCCCCGAGAATGTCTCTGAATATGTGGCGGTTGACATCGGTCTTATAGGCCCTGATTACGAGGCGGACGAGTACGGTGTCAGCATCTGCGCAAAGGATGCCGCCGCACCCTATGACTATGAGCTTACAAACCGCCTGATAGACTGTGCCGAAAAAGCAGGCTGTGACTATCATGTTGAGGTCTTCTACCGCTACGGCACCGATGCAAATGCGGCTGTCCGAGCAGGCAACAATATCCGTGCCGCCGCCTTCGGCATGGCGGTTTACGGCAGCCATAACATGGAACGCACTCACATGGAGGGTATTAAGAATACTGTGAATCTTCTGCTTTCATATGTCCTCGGCAATTAAAAAGCAGGTATATTTCGTTAACATAAAGGGCATAAATATCCTGTACCTGTTGACAAAAAGACAAAAATAGGCTATCATAAATACGGTTAGCAGGGGCTAACCGTATTTCTTAAACCTCAGGTTAGCAAACGCTAACTTAAAGAAGGAGAACCATTATGAAAGAAGAAATGGTAGTAAGACATTGCTCACCGACTCTTGCAGGGCTTAAAACGGGGAATATGTTCACCTGCCCATACAGGGATATGGAAGAGGTGAGGGACGGCTTGCGTGCCCTCAACGGAAAGCTTCTGAAAAAAGGACTCAGAGCACTGCCTCTGCGCTGTGCCGACAACAGAGCGCTGATATATGTGTTCAGACCGAAGCGTCTCAGTGCCGATCTTCGCAATGAGACCGCCTGCGAGATGCTGAGAGAAAGAGGCTATTGCTGTGAAAAGCCGGAGCAGTGTGTGGCACGGCTGATACACCGTCTTAAAGAATCGGAGGAATTTCCTCACGAGATCGGTCTTTTTCTCGGTTATCCCCCGGAGGACGTCAGCGGCTTCATTGAAAATAAGGCGGACGGCTGTAAAATGGTCGGCTGCTGGAAGGTTTACGGAGACGAAAACAAGGCGAAAATGCTTTTTGAAAAGTATGAAAAATGCACACGGGTGTACTGTGAAAAATGGGCAGACGGCAGACCGCTGGAGCGCCTTGCCGTGGGAGCTTGAAATAAAAATTAAAAATAATTAAAACACCTCTTGTAAAGCTGTGCCGATATAGCCTATAATATATGGGTCTGTGACAAAACTGCTTTACAAGAGGTATATTTATGAGCGAAAACGTAAAAAAGGAAATAAATATCGAAGTAAACTACAAAAACAAAAAACGCTACAATACGGGTAAAAAGCCCATAAGACAGCCGATTTTTATCGTCTGGCTCATATGGCTGCTGTCGAAATTTGCACTTTTCGGCAAGAAGCGCAAGCTTGAAAAGATAAATATGAAAGGGCTCAAGCCTCCTTATATTATCCTCAGCAACCATATGTATTTCATAGACTTTATCCTTGGCTCTCAGCTCACATTTCCCCACAGGATAAATAACGTTGTGAACCTTGACGGCTACTATCGCCGCCCTTGGCTCATGGAGCTTATCGGAAGCATATGCACAAGGAAGTTCACAAACGACCTTGCCCTTGTAAAGAATATCCGCCATGTCATAAAGAGGGGAGATATCATGTGTATGTACCCCGAGGCAAGATATTCCCCCATCGGCACAAGAGCCTATCTGCCCGATTCCCTCGGAAAGCTTATCAAGATGAATAAAGTTCCCGTGGTGGTCATTATCCACAGAGGCAATTATCTTTATTCTCCCTTCTGGAACTTCCGCAAAAAGCGCAAGGTGCCCTTCCACGCAACCATGACACAGATACTTACTGCCGAACAGGTTGAAAGCATGAGCATTGACGAAATAAACGAGGCAGTAAGAAATGCCATGGAATACGATGATTACCGCTATCAGAAGGAAAACGGCATACTTATAAAAGAAAAATTCCGTGCAGAGGGACTTCACAAGGTGCTTTACCAGTGCCCTCACTGCATGACTGAATCCAAGATGGATTCAAAGGGTGCTGAGATTTTCTGCACCGAATGCGGCAAGCGCTGGACTCTTCTTGAAACAGGCGAGCTGAAAGCCAACGAGGGAGAGACCGAATTTTCCCATGTTCCCGACTGGTTCGAGTGGGAGCGCGAGCAGGTAAGAGCGCAGATAGAAGCAGGGGAGTACTCCTTCTTTGACGAGGTGGATATCTACTCTCAGCCCAGAGCAATGAACTTTATTCATCTCGGTGACGGAACTCTTTCCCACGATCCCGAAAACGGCTTTGTCATCGAGGGATTCTACAGAGGCGAAAAGTACCGCGCTCAGCGACTTCCGGGCGGTCAGAACGGACTTCATGTCGAGTACGACTACTGTTATCTCAAGCCCGAGGACTGCGTTGAAATTTCAATTTCAAACGACTCTTTCTTCTGCTATCCCAAGAACAAAAAGAACGTTGTCACAAAGCTGTCCTTTGCCACCGAGGAGCTTTATCAGAAAAAGTGGAAGGAAAGCGGCAGACACAAATGATAGGAAAAATCGTAACAGTAACAATGGACAGACCCCTCGGTTCCCGTCATCCGAAGCATCCTGATATGATTTATCCCGTTAATTACGGATATGTCGAAGGAGTCATGGCACCTGACGGAGACTGGCAGGATGCCTATGTGCTGGGAATTAATGTGCCTCTTGAGACCTTCACGGGTAAAATCATTGCAATTATCCACCGCTTTGACGACGCGGAGGAGAAGTGGGTGACAGCCCCTGAAGGCATGACCTTTACGAAGGAAGAAATAGAAAAAGCGGTTCATTTTCAGGAACAGTATTTTAAAAGCGAAGTCAGAATGCAGTAAATTGCTCTTGCATTTTATTACATATAGTTTTATAATTATGCAAAACAAATCAAGAAAAGGGGTATTTTTCATGGTCAAAGAGAAAAAAGAACGCTTCCTGCTGGGCGTAGTCGGCGCACTTCTGTTTTCACTTGCCGGCGGTGTCGCATGGTATCTGCTTTATCAGGTGAATTTCATCGCGGCTCTCAGCGGAATTATCGGAATCATCTGTGCTCTCAAGGGCTATAAGCTCTTCGCGGGCAAGGAAAGCATCAAGGGTGTTGTAGTTTCCGTTATCGCCTGCATCATCGTCATGGTCGTTGCATGGTATCTCTGCATCGCAACCGATATTTACAAGGCATATCAGGACTGGAAGGCTTCCGGTGAGACATGGTACACCCTTACCTTTGCAGAGAGCCTTGAGTCCGCAGGTCTTTTCCTTAAGAATCTTGAGTTTGCCGATGGTCAGACTGTAATTAATCCCGAGAAGTTAAGAGGCGAGTATTTTGCAAGCCTCGGACTCGGTATGCTGTTCTGCGTGATCGGCGGATTTGCAAATGTTCGTGATGCAGTTGCAAGAGTAAAGGCAAACAAGGCTTTCACTGCTCAGTACGCTGCAGCAGCTGCTGCAAATAATGCGGCAGAAACCGTCAATGCTGCCGAAGCACCTGCTGTTGAGGCTGCACCTGCTGCTGAGGCTCCCGTTGTCGAGGCTCCCGTTGTCGAGGCTCCTGCTGAGGCAGTAGAAGTTCCCACAGTTGACGCTGTCGAGGTTCCTTCTGTTGACTCCATCGAGATGCCCACTGTTGAGACCGAGACCAAAGCTGAATAAAAATCAAAAAGATGCGCCGCAGAGCATTTGCTCTGCGGCGTTTTGCTTTAGTCTTCTCCTTGAGGAGAAGGTGTCGAATGAAATGAGACGGATGAGGTGTTTTCAGTTTGGGCAGAGGCTATGACTTCCGCCCCTTCAGTCGGTTTCGCCTACTGCGAAACGGTATAAAGTGAATAGAAATAGCCCTTTTTCTCCATCAGCTCAGAGAAGCTGCCACACTCGGCAATCTGCCCCGACTTCATGGTTATTATGCAGTCGTATCTGCGAAGCAGGCTTTCATCGAGAGCGTGTGTAACGGTGATTCGTGTAATGCCGTCAAGGTTGAGTATGGCATCGGTCACCTGATATGCGGTGGCTTTGTCAAGGGCGGCGGTGGCTTCGTCTGCAAAGAGCACCTGAGAGTTGCGAAGCATACTTCTTGCAATGGAGATCCTCTGCTTTTCACCGCCCGAAAGACCGCTTCCGTTCTCGCCGCAGAGGTAGTCCTCACCCTTCCGGGCTATCAGTGCGGACAGACCCGAAAGCTCGATCGCTCTGTCAACCTCTGCCTTGGGGAAGTCACCGAACATGGTAATGTTATCTCGGATAGATGCATTGAAAATAAACACATTCTGCTCAACGACAGAAACAAGGTCATAGAGAGAATCGCTTTTTATATCTCCGACAGGTGTTCCGTCGTAGCAGATATCGCCCTCAAAGCCGCCGTGAGAAGCCATAAGAAGGTTTAAAAGAGTGGACTTTCCGCTGCCCGAAGCACCGACCAGCGCATAGCTTTTTCCTGCCTCAAAGCTGACGGATATGTTGTTGAGTACGTTTTTCTCTTCGTCATAGCTGAAGGTGACGTTTTTGATATCAATGCCTTTTTCAAGGGTAGTAAGTGTGCAGGTGCCTTCCTCGCGGACATTGCCCGATACCGATTCGGCAAGCTTTGCGATAAGTGCCTTTGCGGCCTTCCGTTCGGAAAGAATCTTGGGAACGGAGGCGATGGGGGAGATGACAAAATTAATAAGCTGGACGAAAAGAATAATAACGCCTGCGGTTATGCCCTTGCCCGACAGAGCGAGATATGCGCTGAAAAAGAACACGCCGAACTGAGTGATAAAGCCTGCCGCAAGTCCTACGGTCTCAAGAATGACAGCTATCTTTCCTCTGCGGCAGCGGGCGGCGGCACAGCGGCTGTTCGACTCTGAAAGCTGAGCGATGATCCTTTTTTCAGCTTTGAAGCTCTTGATAACAGAGAAGCCTGTCAGACAGTCCTTGAGCATTGACATATAGCTTTCGTTCTTGTCGGAAAGCTCCTTTTCGGCAACAGCCACGCGGTTGCCAGTCAGAAGAGATGCAGTGACAGGGAGAATTGTAAATCCGATTGTAACAAGGGTCAGCAGAGGGCTGTACCAGAGCATCATGGAGAAGGCACCTACAAAAAGGATCAGGTGCATGATAAGATCAAAGCTGCTTTCAAGATAGCTTTTTTCTATTGACGCGGCGTCATTTGAAAGGGCAGAGGAGTAAAGAGAGGTGTTTTCCCTGCGGAAAGCACTTATCCCTTTTTGGGATATCTTATCGAGTGCGGTGTCCTTATACTGCTTCATTGCCTTTGAAATAAAGGCAGGCTTCGAGAAATAGAGCAGCACCGAGAAAAGTCCCATGATTCCGATAATTACAAAGAGAATAATAAGCAGAGTTTTAAAGGAATATGCGTTGCCGTTTCCCGTAGCACAGTCTATTACCTGCTGGAGGAGCCAGGAAATAACGAGGTTTGCAAAGCTCATTATGATCGTCGCGGTAAGTGCAAGGGCAAAATTCAGTCGGTTGCCTTTGTAAAAGCTTTTTATAAATTCTCTTTTAGTTTTCTTCATTGTATATTTCCTCCCAGATTTCCTTAAGTCCTGAATTGGCAAGCTGCGGATTTATGTTGTGTCTGTCATTTAAAATATTGATTATGGCTTCAACGGCAGTGTCACCGTAGCTGTCATAGGCTCGGGTGTCTTCATCGCAGTGATAAAATCTCTGATTGCTCATGTCGTAAACAGGAGAAGCGTCAAATTTAAGTGCAAGGTCATAAGCCTGCTTTAAGAAAGAGCGAGCCGTTTCAAGGTCATCCTCCATTGCACAGCACTGAGCGCAGGCGGCATACATGACCACAATGCTTTTATCAAGAAAGAATGGCTCATCTTTTATGCGCAGACCGTTGTAAACATCAATAAGCCAGAGCATCATATCTCTCGCATTCTGAAATTCACCCTTGCCGATATATGCGTTTGCATAGCCTGAGCAGAGGTACAGAAGAGAGTTGATTATATTTGCAAGTCCCGCCGAAAGATGGGGAAGAGCTTCATCGTATTTGTTGCTTCGGGACAGTATTTCACCGATGTATGCTTCGTTGTGGCCATCAAAGTTGTACTTCTGAAGAAGCTCGATTGACTTGTCATATTCTTTAAAAACGCCATGGATATGGGACATTCTGCTGTATATAAGAGCTTCGCTTATGCTGTCATCGGTGTTCTGGTCAATAAGCTCCAGAGAGCGTGAGAAAAGCTCAAGAGCACGTCGCAGATAATCTTTCTCAAGAGAAAGAAAATACACCATTGCACTTTTGTATACGACCTGAAAGTTATTGGGGTATTTCTGCAGCGCCCGTTCGGCCTCCTGCCTGCCCTTTTCAAAATCTCTGTCGATACAGCTTCTGTGCAGCCTTTCAAGAACAGATTTAAGATTGATGCTTTGCATCTCATATCCAAGAAGCACATCCACAGAAACTTCGAAATATTCCGCTAAAAGAATAATTATTTCTATATCGGGAACAGACAGCGCAGCCTCCCATTTGTACACAGCACCTGCGGAAACTCCCATAGCCTCCGCCAGCTGCTCCTGAGTAAGCTTGCGTCCTTTTCTGAGATTTCTTATGTTTTCTCCGAGCCTGTTTTTCATATTGCCAGCCCCTTTCACTGACACTATTCTATCACGGCGGGTTTTCAAATGGAACACACTGTTCGTATGGATGGTATGAAAATTTATCTACCAACAGTATGTGTAAAATTACGGAGAGACAGGATATAAAGTCCGTCGCGCATTCAAAAATCGAAAACAACGGTATCATTCTTGCACCGATTGTGAAAAAAACAACATACTTATGTGTAAAATTGGTCAAAATAGGAAATAATCCATATAAATTGCGAATTTTTCTAAAACCACTGGACTTTTGGGGTATATGTATGTTAAAATTTCTTGTGGTATTGCACGAGGATTTTCATGTCCTCACAATGTGCGGTATATAATCGCAAAAAATAAATGGAGGTAGATTACAATGGGCAACAAGTTTGTTTACCTTTTTTCCGAAGGTAACGCCAACATGCGTGAGCTCCTCGGCGGTAAGGGTGCTAACCTTGCTGAGATGACCAACATCGGTCTTCCCGTACCCCAGGGCTTCACCGTAACTACTGAGGCTTGCACCCAGTACTACGAAGATGGTCGCAAGATCAATGATGAGATCCAGGCACAGATCATGGAGTACATCGACAAGATGGAAGGCATCACCGGCAAGAAGTTCGGTGATAAGGAGAATCCTCTCCTCGTTTCCGTCCGTTCCGGTGCTCGTGCATCCATGCCCGGTATGATGGATACCATCCTCAACCTCGGTCTTAATGAGGAAGTTGTTGAGGTTATGTCCGCTAAGTCCGGCAACCCCCGTTGGGCTTGGGACTGCTACAGAAGATTTATTCAGATGTACTCGGCCGTTGATATGCAAGTCGGTAAGAAGTACTCCGATCAGCTCATCGACGAGATGAAGGAGAATAGAGGAGTTACTCAGGACGTAGATCTTACTGCTGAGGATCTTAAGGAGCTTGCTGGTCAGTTCAAGGCTGAGTACAAGAACAAGATCGGTGAGGACTTCCCAGATGATCCTAAGGTTCAGCTTATGGGTGCTGTTGAGGCTGTTTTACCTTCATGGGACAACCCACGTGCAAACGTTTACCGTCGTGACAACGATATTCCTTATTCATGGGGTACAGCTGTTAACGTACAGATGATGGCATTCAAGTCGGAGGCCAAGCGGTCTTAGGAAGACAAT
>JAZSJQ010000109.1:0-9548 GCA_045534445.1 Acutalibacteraceae bacterium | reverse complement strand
AAGATCGATCTTTGCGCGGAGTGTCATTTTACCGTCGGGGAATTCGCCGTTCTTCATTCTCTCAAAGAGATCAAGACTTTCCTCCATAGGTCTGTCACGATAGGGAGAGGTAGCGGGAGTGTTGTAGTCACCGCGCATCTCTTTCATCTGCTCGGGAGTGAGCTCACAGACATAAGCAAGACCCTTCTTGATAAGCTCAACAGCAAAATCATAGGTCTGCTGAAAATACTCGGAGGCAAAGCAGTAGTTGTCCCAGTCGTAGCCGAGCCAGTGAATGTCATTCTTGATTGCTTCGACAAACTCTTCCTTTTCCTTGGTAGGGTTTGTATCGTCCATACGAAGGTTGCAGGTGCCGCCGAACTTTTCAGCCATGCCGAAGTCGATGCAGAGTGCCTTTACGTGACCGATGTGCAGCCAGCCGTTGGGTTCAGGTGGAAAACGGGTGTGAACCTTCATGCCTTCACAGCGCTGACCGGGCTTCAGATCGTCGATTATAGCCTGCTCAATAAAGCTTCCGGCAGCATTTTCTTCATTTGTGATGTTTTTGATTTCTTCAGACATTATTATTTCCTCCTCAGGAGAGCTTAGTAAGACCGATGTTGAGTCTGCGCATGGACTCTTCCTTGCCAAGAATTCCAAGAACTTCAACTGCACCGCCGGGAGTTACCATACGACCGGATGCAGCGATTCTGACAGGCCACATAAGCAGTCCGTTCTTGACTTCGAGTCTGGTTGCGAGATTAATAAGGCAATCATGGATTGATTCAGTATTCCATTCGGAAATAGCATCAAGCTCGGGAATTGCGGCTTCAAGCATTTGCTTGCTGCTTTCAACAGAGCTCTTGGACTTCTTGTTTACAAAGAAATCAAGAGGATAATCGTCAAGAGTGTCGATGAATTCAATCTGAGCAGGAATCTCAGAAAGAACCTCGGTTCTCTGATGCAGGCACTTTGCAATAAGCATTGTATCCGCCTGTTCGCTCTTTACTCCCTGACGGATAAAGGGAAGAGCTGTTTCGTGGAACTTTTCGAGATCCATTGCACGGATATATTCTGCATTTACCCAGCGCATCTTGTCGGGGTCATAGATAGCAGGAGACTTGGAGATACCATCAATATCAAAGGCTTCGATGAGCTCGGGGAGAGAGAAAATCTCACGCTCACCCTTGGGAGCCCAGCCGAGAAGAGCAATATAGTTGATAATAGCTTCGGTAAGGTATCCCTTTGCAACGAGGTCCTGATAGGATGCATCGCCGTTTCTCTTGGAAAGCTTGTTCTGTGCGTCCTTCATAATGGGAGAGCAGTGAACATAGATGGGCTTATCCCAGCCGAATGCTTCGTAAAGAAGATTGTACTTGGGGGTGGAGGAGAGGTACTCGCTGCCGCGTACAACGTGGGTGATGTTCATAAGATGGTCATCGATGACATTTGCAAAATTGTAGGTGGGCAGACCGTCGGACTTGAGAAGGATCTGATCTTCAAGCTCTTCGTTGTCAACGGTGATGGTGCCGAATACAGCATCGTCAAAAGAAGTCTTGCCTTCCTTGGGCATCTTCTGCCTTATAACATAAGGTTCGCCTGCCTCAGCTCTCTTACGTGCTTCCTCAAGGGTAAGCTCACGGCAGTGACCGTCATACTTAGCAATGCCGCCTGCAGCTTCTCTGACCTCGGCAAGACGCTCCTCGGTGCAGAAGCAATAGTATGCATGTCCGCTTTCGCAGAGCTGCTCAGCATACTTTTTATAAATATCCCTGCGCTCAGATTGGATATAGGGACCAAATTCACCGCCTACATCGGGACCTTCGTCCCAGTTAAGACCGGTTTCCTTGAGTGTTGCAAAGATAACTTCACAGGCACCCTCAACATAACGTCCCTGGTCGGTGTCTTCGATTCTGAGAATAAAGTCACCGCCGAGCTTCTTTGTGAGAAGGTACTCATAGAGTGCTGTGCGAAGGTTTCCTATATGCATATAGCCTGTAGGAGAGGGTGCAAATCTTGTTCTTGCTTTCATGGATATAACCACCCTTTATTTGAATTTCATTTACAGTTAATAATACCGCAATATCTTCCGTCCGTCAACAAAAAGAAATCAAAATGTACACACAAAAACTATTGTTTTTTCATTCTTAATGATGTAAAATTATCTAAAATATAATAGCGGAGGTATTGCTATGTGGTTTTTAGGTCTCGAAATGCCGCAGATCCTTATCGGTATAGCGGTCAGATGTCTGATAATTTTCGGAATCCTTCCGATTCATGAATACGCACACGCAAGAATGGCATATGCTTTGGGTGATGATACTGCAAGCCTCAAGGGACGCATGACACTGAATCCTCTCGCTCATGTTGACTGGGTGGGTGCAGCCTGCATCATGCTTATAGGATTTGGCTGGGCAAAGCCTGTGCCTGTAAACCCCTATAACTTTACAAACAGAAAGAATAAGAAAAGAGGAATGGCACTCACTGCCCTTGCAGGTCCTCTTTCAAATCTTATCGTTGCATTGCTCGCCATGCTGATATTCAGATTTATATGCAGCTTTGATGGCGTGGGTCTTGCTTATTACGGCGGCTATTTCTATTACATGGAGCAGACGGGACTTATTATTTACTATGCGTTTTCAACGCTTGTAACAATCAATATTTCCCTTGCAGTTTTCAATCTTATCCCTGTACCGCCTCTTGACGGTTCAAAGATCCTTGCGGCTTTCATACCTGACAGGATCCTCTACAAGATCACCGAGTTTACCCAGAAGTACGGAATGATAATTACAATTGCGTTTGTTGCACTTATTTACTCAAATCTTCTCGATACTCCCCTTGCATGGATGAGAGATACTGTGTTCAACGGACTGTGGACAGGTGCGGACTGGCTGTTCAATCTTGTGGGTCTTGATATAGGAAGCATAGGTTGATCATATGGAAAGTCCAAGTTACAAGCTTGAGGTGTTTGAAGGGCCTCTGGACCTTCTGCTAAGCCTCATATCAAAAAACAAGCTGGATATTACGGACATCCCCATATCTGAGCTTTTGACACAGTACCTCGAGCATATTGAGTATATGCGCAGGGAAAATCTCGATATTTCAAGCGAATTTCTTACAATGGCATCGCGCCTTGTATACATCAAAACGGTGAGCCTTATGCCGAAATCCGAAGAGGCAGAGGAACTCAAGAAAGAACTTGTCGGTGAGCTTATGGAGTATCAGCTCTGCAAGCAGATTGCAGAGAAGCTTGCATTGCGTGCAAACTTTGATTCGTTTGTAAAAGATGAATCGCCCATTGAGTTCGACAGGACGTATACACTGTCCCATGAGGCGATTGTGATTTATAAAGCCTATATTGCGGCGGTGGGCAGAGGAAAGCGCAAGCTGCCTCCCCCGGTGGACAGCTTTACGCCCCTTGTTGCAACAAGAATTATTTCAGTGCCCGAAAAGGCGATAAGCATACTGAAGCGTCTATATAAAAAGAAGACCGTTACATTTGATGAGCTGTTTGAATCAGCAGAGTCGAGAAGTGAGATGGTTGCAACTTTTCTGGCGCTTCTTGAGCTAATAAAAAAGAACCGTATTGAGATGGACGAAAACGAAAATCTCACAATGGCTAACGGCGGTGGACGTACGTGGAAATCAAAGAATTAAGAAGTGCTGTTGAAGCGATACTTTTCGCCTGCGGCGAACCTGTTGCAGTGGACAGACTGGCAGAGGTTCTTGAAACTGACGAACAGACAATACATTATGCCTGCCGTGAGCTTTCCGAAATGCTTGCGGACAATCAGAGCGGCATAACTCTTGTAAAGGTTGATGACAGATATCAGCTTTGTACGATCGATAAGTTTGCGCCTCAGATAAGAGCGATGCTCGACATCAGAAGAAATACTCCGCTTTCTGCGGCAGCTATGGAGACTTTGGCGGTCATTGCTTACAATGAGCCTGTAACAAAGAATTTTATCGAGCGTGTGCGTGGTGTTGATTGTTCGGGCGTTGTATCAAGCCTGGTGGTCAAAGGGCTTATTGAAGAGTGCGGTCGTCTGGAAGTTCCGGGCAGACCCATGCTTTATAAGACCACGCTGCAGTTTCTTCGCTGCTTCGGTCTTGAATCTCTTGACAGCCTTCCTGCATTGCCCGGAGAAACTGCATCCGGTGAGATCGAGGGTCAGATGAGCATTGAAGAAGTAATTGAGAGACAGAAGGCAAAAGAGGCTGAAGAAGCAGATTCTGAGGAATAGGAGGTCTGACAGGTGGCGATATTTTTGCTGATTCTTAAAATAATCGGCATATCGCTTTTGGCGATCATCGGACTTGTGCTGCTTGTTTTGTGTATGCCGTTATTTGTGTACATAAAATTTGAAAAAGAACTGATGATTGATGTCAGATTTCTGTTTGTAAAATTCAATGTGCATCCGTCTCATAAAGACGAAGAAAAGGCAGAGGGGAAAGGGAATCTTTTCAGCAGACTCTGGAAAAAGATAACCGGAAAAAGCTCGGACGACAAGGAAGCTGAGATAAAAGAAGAGAAGGAAAAGGAATCAAAATTCAAGGCTCTTTTCGGAGAGAGGGGAGCATCGGGTGCGATTTCATTTCTCTGGGAGATTCTCACACTTGTTTTTGGCAGATCAGTAAAAATACTGCGCGGTATTGTTGTCTCAAAGTTCAATCTGAAAATTGAGATCGTAGGTGACGATGCATCGGATACAGCATTACGCTACGGAAAGCTGTGCGGTGTGGTATATCCTGCTCTATCACTGATTTTTCAGAATGTAAAAAAATACAAGCATGAGATCGATATGCGTCCGAACTTCGAGAATAAATATGAATACGATCAGGTTTCACTTGACACAAAACTGAGAATACTCCCAATCAGCGCAGGATACCATGCATTGGCGGTGCTTCTCAGTATACTGATGTCAGAGATTAAACGGCAGGTCGCTGAAAAACGGTCTGCGGCAGATGAAAAAACAAATTAAGGCGGTGACTTTCATGGCAGAACATCCCATAAACGGACTTATGGATACAACCCTTGAAAAAATCAGACAGATGGTGGACGTTACCACCGTTATCGGTGATCCCATCGTTACAGAGGGACATTCGATAATTCCCGTATCAAAGGTTACCTATGGCTTTGCGTCCGGCGGTTCTGATTTCCCAAGCAAGAGCCAAAAGGATCTCTTCGGAGGAGGAAGTGCGGCAGGTGTGACAGTGACACCCCTTGCATTCATTGTAATAACTGCAAGCGGTTCTGTTAAAATGCTGCCTGTTACATCAAAGCCCGATGCAACTGATAAGGCTGTGGCAATGATACCTGAGATTGTAGATAAGATTTCAGAAGTGATCGTATCCAGAAAGACAAAAAAAGAAGAAAATCTGCTTGATGACTAAAATCAGGAAAGCGGAAAATACTAACAAAGCGAGCCGCATTTTGCGGCATAAAAAGCGTTTTGGAGGATCATATGAGCAGAATATTAAGACTCGTCAGTGCAATGATGGTTGTACTGATGATCGTCTCAGCGTTTGCGGTCACTGTATCTGCAGAGAGCGTGCAGCCGCTGTCAAAGCCTGTAATTGCACAGCCGCTTGATGTTCCGACGATATCATCGGAATCTGCCTGCGTTATGGATGTAAACACAGGTGAGGTGGTTTATGCCAAAAATGAACATGAGCAAAGACCGATAGCCAGTACAACAAAGATAATGACCTGTCTGCTTGCTCTTGAAAGCGGTAACGTAGGTGATGACATCACAATAACCCCTAATATGCTTGGAGCAACAGGTACACTGCTGGGTCTTGAAGAGGGCTGGCAGATAACTCTTTACGACCTTGTTGTTGCTGCGATGGTTCTTTCGGGAAATGATGCCGCGGATTCCATTGCGGTTACAGTAGGGGGTACAAAAGAAAACTTTGTATCAATGATGAATGAGCGCGCTGCTGAGCTTGGCATGCTTAACACTCATTTTGATACCCCGTCGGGTCTTGATGAGTTTTCCGATGGTGCTCATTTCTCGACAGCATATGATATGGCTCTGCTTGGAGTTGAGGCATCTAAAAATGAGGATCTGCTTACGATAACCTCATCGGTAGAATCGATAATTTATCTCGGAAATCCCAAGACAATCCGTTATCTGTATACTCATAACTATCTTGTTTCCACGCAGAAGTATGAGGGCTGTGACGGAATAAAGACTGGATATACCGACAGAGCAGGGTATTGTCTTGTTACTCATGTCGAACGCAACGGCGTCAATCTTGTGTGCGTAACTCTTAACGGACCTGACAGGTTCAATGACCACAGAAAGCTGTATGATTATGCGCTATCACTTTATACCACCTACAATGTGGATAAGTCTGACGCACATCAGAAGTCATATGTAATAGGCGGAGAGAAGGGTCAGGTTGAGCTTGAGTGTGAGCTTTCTGATTTTCCCGTAAGAAGTGAGTATGCTGAGAATATTGAGGTCAAAATAAATGTTGAGAACTTTGTATATGCCCCTGTTGTTGAAGGGGAATATCTGGGTTCGGTGCAGTATGTATACGGGAATAATGTTATTGCCGAATTCCCTCTGACAGCACAGCATGATGTTGGTGCTGTGGATGAACCGTGGCTTACGGCATATCTTGAAGCAATAAAATATAAAAACGGAGGGTGACAGGTCAGTCACCTTCCGTTTATCTGCGAAAAAGGACGGATTTGAAATGGAAGTAAGACTTCAGAAATTCATAGCGGATTGCGGTGTCATGTCACGGCGCAAGGCTGAGGAAATGATAAAGCTTGGCAGAGTCAAGGTCAACGGAAAGGTTGCTTCTGTAGGTGATAAGGTTGATCCAAACAGAGATAAAGTAACTGTCGGCAGCAAGAAAGTAATTGCTGCTGAGGCTCGTAAAAATTACTATTATATGCTCAATAAGCCTCGCGGATATATTACCACCATGAGCGATGAGCAGGGCAGAAAGTGCGTTGCGGAGCTTGTTCGCGATATTGAAGCCCGTGTATTTCCTGTCGGAAGGCTTGACAGAGAAAGTGAAGGTCTGCTCATTATGACCAATGACGGTGAATTTGCAAACTACATAAGCCACCCCAGAAGCCATGTATCTAAAACGTACCGCGTTACAGTCAGGGGCAGGGTAGAGGACGAGATCATTACTAAGCTTCAAACGGGTATTATGCTTGACGGACAGAAAACTCTTCCCTGCGATATAATGATTATTTCCCGCGCGCCTGAGAGAAGTGTTCTGCAGATTACACTCTATGAAGGCAGAAACCGTCAGATAAGAAGAATGTGTGAGAATTGTTCTCTTGAAGTCATGCGTCTTAAAAGGATCATGATAGGCAAGGTCAAGATGGGTATGCTGAAGCTTGGAGACTGGCGCGAGCTTACAGCGGACGAAGTGCGTTCACTTACAGCAGCGGCAACTGCAACAGCGGCAAAAGGAGACAAGCAATGATTACGGTAAATGTTATTAAAGACGAAGCAAGGATCAAAGCTCTTGACGAAGAATACGGACTTGAGAATTTCGAATATATGGCTACTGTTGATGGCGGTGAAGAAAAAGCCGTATGTGCAGTGAAGGCAGAAGGGGAAGTACTCAGTATGCAGCTGCTTTATGCCGTTGAAGATGATATGGCGGAAATGGCAATACGCTCTGCTCTTGCCTACGGTGACAACAGATTTGCGCTTACGGCAAATACATTGGATCTACGCTTTGGGAAAGACTTTAAAAAGGTCGGCTTTACCGAAAAAGACGGAGTTTATACAATAGAAATATGCAAAGTAGTACATTATTGCGGATAAATATCAAAAACACTTGTTATTTTCCAAATATTGTGATATGATATTATTGCGAGAAATTCGGCTGTGCCGATAATTATAGGTCTCAGATCAATATAAAATCTGCGACACGAACGGAGGTTCATAATGAGTCCGGAAGAGAGGATTAAGCAAATCGAAAGCTATCGCAGTGAAGTATCAAAGTCTGCTGCGTATGGCAAACTGGCTGAGCTGTTTGACGAGGGTACAATGGTAGAGCTTGACCCCTATGCAATTTCTGGGGACGGTCCTGCTGAAGTTATCACCGCATACGGCTCTATTGCAGGTATTCAGACATATGCATTTGCTCAGAATACCGATGCAGCTGCAGGCGCTTTTTCACGCGCTCAGGCAGCAAAGATCAAGAAACTCTATTCTTTTGCTATCAAGACAGGTGCTCCCGTTGTCGGTATCTATGATTCCAACGGTGCACTTCTCAAGCAGGGCGGAGAGATCCTTGAGGCATACGGCGATATGCTCAAGTGGGTAAATAACCTTTCCGGTGTTGTTCCTCAGATCTCCGTTATCACCGGTGCATGCATCGGTACTTCTGCTCTTATCGCTTCCTGTGCTGATGTTGTCATCGCATGCAAGGATGCAGATTTCGGTATTGATACTGCGGGTAACAACCCCACCATCGCTCAGTCTGCTGAGTGCGGCAATGTAGGTATCGTTGCAGAAACTGCTTCCGAAGCAGTTCTCTATGCAAAGAGACTTATCGAGATGCTGCCACAGAATAACCTTTCTGTTGCAAATCTCTGTGATTTTGCTGACAACGCAAACGGCGAGGCTCTTCTTGCAGCAGCTGCTGCAAACATCGGCAAGAGCGATGTTGCATACGATATCATCAATGCTGTTGCTGACGAAGCAAGCTTTGTTGAGATTCTCAAGGACGCAGGTCCTGCAACCGTAACAGGTCTTGCAACCGTAGCAGGTTCAACCGTCGGTATTGTTGCAACAAAGTCTGAGATCGATAATGGCAAGCTTGATGAAGCAAGCACCGCAAAGGCTGCTCGTTTCGTTCGTTTCTGTGATGCATTCTCTATTCCTGTTGTAAGTTTTGTTAATACATTTGGTTTTGCTTCCGTCAAGGAGTCTGCAATGCTTGCTCATGCTTATGCAGAGGCAACCACTGTTAAGGTTTCCATCATCACAGGTGCTGCTTACGGTGCTGCATTTGTTGCAATGGCAGGCAGAGGCGCAAACTCTGATATGTCTGTTGCATGGAACAATGCTGTTATCGCACCTCTTGCACCTGAGACCATAACCGCTATTCTTTACAATGACCGTCTTGCTCAGTCTGGCGATCCCCTGGCCGACAGACAGAAGCTCGTCGATGAGTACAAGGCAACTCTTGCTTCTCCCTTCGAAGCAGCTGCTCAGGGCTTTATTGAGGATGTCATCAATCCTGCTGATACTCGCAAGGTCGTGCTTTCTGCTCTTGATATGCTTTCCGGTAAGAGAGAGCGCACCATTGCAAAGAAGCATTCCAATATCAGACTGTAATTACCCCGAAACGGAGGATAAAATAAGATGAAGAATTTAAAGATTACTGTTAACGGTGTTACTTATGATGTACAGGTAGAAGAAGTTGGCGGTTCTGTCGCTTCTGCTCCTGTCGCAGCTCCCGTTGCAGCTCCTGTAGTTGCTGCAGCACCTGCTGCTGCTCACGCTCCTGCTGCTGCTCCCTTTCCTGCCGCTGAAGCCGCAGCTGCAGCACCTGTTGCAGGCGCTGAGAGCATTGATGCTCCC
>JAZSJQ010000097.1:0-17571 GCA_045534445.1 Acutalibacteraceae bacterium | reverse complement strand
CGGTTTCGGCATCAAGGACGAATACGGCAATGCTATCACTGCTGCGTCCACTCCGAACCTCGATAAGATCTTCGCTGAGAATCCCTGCACCCAGATCGGTGCTTCCGGCATGGATGTCGGTCTCCCCGACGGTCAGATGGGCAACAGCGAAGTAGGTCACACCAACATCGGTGCAGGCCGTGTTGTTTATCAGGAGCTGACAAGAATCACCAAGTCTATTTCTGACGGTGTATTCTTTGAAAATGAAGCTCTCCTTTCCGCAATGGAAAACTGCAAGGCTAATGATTCCGCACTTCACCTTATGGGTCTTATGAGTGACGGCGGCGTTCACAGCCACAACTCTCACCTCTACGCTCTTGTCGAAATGGCAAAGCGTGCAGGACTCGAGAAGGTTTACGTTCACTGCCTCCTCGACGGTCGTGACGTTCCCCCTGCAAGCGGTGCTGATTTTGTTGCTGACTGCGTTGAGAAGCTTAATGAAATAGGCACAGGTAAGGTCGCTACCGTTATGGGTCGTTACTATGCAATGGACCGCGACAACCGCTGGGAGAGAGTAGAAAAGGCTTACTCCGCTATCGTTTACGGTGAAGGTGTCAAGAACGCCGATCCCGTTGACGCTATCCGCAAGTCCTATGAGACTATCGATGAAGAAGGCAAGCACGTTACCGACGAGTTCGTTCTTCCTGTTGTCTGTCTTGATGATGCAGGTCTCAAGGCTAACGATTCCGTTATATTCTTCAACTTCCGTCCTGACAGAGCAAGAGAGATCACCCGTACCTTCGTTGATCCTGATTTCGCAGGCTTCGAGAGACGCAACGGCTTCTTCCCTCTCTGCTATGTATGCATGACTCAGTATGATGCTACAATGCCCAACGTCAAGGTCGCATTCAAGCCCCAGAGTCTTGACAATACCTTTGGTGAGTACATCTCCGCAAACGGTCTTTCCCAGCTGAGAATCGCTGAGACTGAGAAGTATGCTCATGTAACCTTCTTCTTCAACGGCGGCGTTGAGAAGCAGTATGAGAATGAGGACAGATGCCTTATCCCCTCTCCGAAGGTTGCAACCTACGACCTCCAGCCCGAAATGAGTGCTGTCGAGGTTGCTGCAGAAACCGTTGCACGCATTGAGAGCGGCAAGTATGACGTCATTATCCTTAACTTCGCTAACTGCGATATGGTCGGTCACACAGGTATTTTTGACGCAGCAAAGGCTGCTGTTGAGACTGTTGACGCTTGCGTTGGCAAGGTAGTTGAGGCAGCCAAGGCAATGGGTGGCTGTGTGCTTATCACTGCTGACCACGGCAATGCTGACCAGATGATGGAGCCGGACGGTTCTCCCTTTACCGCTCACTCTACCAACCCTGTTCCTTTCTGTGTAGTCGGTTATGACTGCAAGCTCCGCGAAGGCGGCAGACTTGCTGACATTGCTCCCACTATGCTCAAGATCCTCGGTCTCGCTCAGCCTGCTGAGATGGACGGAGAAAGCATTATTCTTTAATAAATCAGATCCCCGAACAGCTTACTGTTCGGGGATTTTTCAGCAGTATTCTTCTATCAGCTTTTGCAGAAATTCCAGTGCATCTTCGTTTGGTATAGAGTATTTGCTCGGTATTTCTCTTTCTGCATAGCTTACAAATGCATTTGCCAGACCTGCATTTTCCACAAAGCAGTGAGGCATTTCGCTTGTAGAATGAATCGGATTGATATTTTCAATAAGCACTCCGCTGTCTCTGTACGCAACTACAAGCATATCGGGATCGGCATAGCTCTGCTTCAGCACATACAGCTTGTACTTATCCTCCGGGTCAGATGCTCTTTTTATCATTGATTCAAGTACAATTCTCCGCTCTTCTTTATCAAAGGGCGGAATGAAATCTACATGGTCTGACAGGTTGCCCGTCTCTGCAAATTTCTGCAGACCATCCATGGTGCATACATCTATCTGCATATGATCCTTTGAATGGCGCTCTCTTTCGCTTAAAAACTCAAAGGTCTGCTCCATGAAAAAGGCTATTTCATCATCATTTTTCGGCTCGACTCCAACAAAGGAACTCACAAATTTTATCTTGTCCTCAGCGGAAACGCGCTTTTCCAGATGAGCAAATGCTTCCAAGGGCACTCTGCTGTCGCATGGGTCAGGCTTAAACAGCACAAGGTCACTGCGCGATTCCCTTCCTATTACCTGAGCGCTGAAGGTCTGGAGCTGCTTCTTGACGATAAGTCCGTTAATGTAAAACTTCCTGAGATTGTCATAGCTTCTGTAGAAAAAGTCCCTCATTCCGGGGTCATTTACAGCCACACATACCGACATTCCGCCTTCAAGCAAATTCATGCAAGTCATTTTGCTTACTCTTTTGCCGCTTTCTTCATCAAGCCACGACATTTCCGACAGAACCGAATTCTTCATCAGACCCTCCGACGCCGCTGTTGTTTCGCCGCATCGGATACTGTAATTTTTAAGCGCAAGAAGCGGCAGCAGCTCACGCAGGGCATTGACGCTTTCCTTCAGATTTGATTCTGAAAAGCCCACCAGATGCTCCACCTCATAGCTGCACCCTTTTTTCTCAATATTGAGCATCGCCTCTCTGATGCTTGAAATAACCTCATGGTTACAGCAGTTGATTATTTTGAGCTTGCAGTCAAAATCCTTCTTTATTTCTGATTCTCTGTCAAGAAATTTTTCTATATCACTGAAATCACGAAGATATCTGTCATTATCATAAAATATAAAATCCCGGCTGAACTTTTCATCTGCCTGATTACCGCCGAACAGCAGTGCTGTTATTTCTTCGCTGGCGGACAATGTATTCTGATCTACATTGATAATGCTCATATAATAATCAAACTCGATTATTTCCTTGCCCGTAAAATTCAGCGTTGTAATTATTGCATTGGCTATTTCCTTTGAGGGATACTGTGTTCCATTGAGTATGCGATAAAAGCTTGATCGGCTTATGTTCGATTTTACAAGGAACTCATCCACTCTCATGGCTCTGTCTTTCAGCTTGGATTTCAGAAATCCTCCCAGATGCTCAGGCACATTCATCGCCTCCTTCGCAAAATTCTTATATTATCGTCATTTTATTCTATAATATAGCATATTTTTTATGTTGTCAACGCAATTGATTTTCAATTCACAAAAGTTCCGAATTTTCTCAAAATAATCCCAAACATATATTGACACATTTCGAGACGTGATATATAATGTGTGCATAGCCATTAAGAAAATTTGCAAATTTTGTTTTATATTTAAAAAACATTGTATTGAAGGCGGCGTTTGTGGAACGTTTTCAATACAATGTTTTTTCATTTATACTGTTTTTGGGGCTATCGTCTGCATTTCAATGCGCTTTTTCCAGTTTCCCGTCCAATAACGGATTAGGCATACCAATCCCGTTACAGCCCATGTGGCACCCGTGGTCAGCCATACCGCCAACCACCCGAGAGCAGGTATAAGCAGGAAAATCTGTGAAAAGACCACTCTGCCGGCAACCTCAACAAGACCGTTCAATATTGCAAAGGCGGCATCGCCGCAGCCGTTGAGAAGTGCTCTGGGTACATATATCATTCCGAGACCGAAGTAGAAAAGGCTTGTAACTCTCAGCGCTCTTGCGGAAATATCTATAACTTCGGTGTTATCTACAAAAATACTTGCTATGGATTCTCCGAACGCATAGAACAGAGGTATCAGTGCAAGACTGAATATCAATACAATCACAACGCACTGTCTAAAGCCTTTTTTGATTCTGTCAGCTCTGCCTGCACCTGCATTCTGCCCTGCAAAAGTGGTCATTGCCGCTGCAAGTGAGCTGTATGGCTGCTGTACGATGGATTCGATCCTTATAGTAATGGTGTATGCTGCCATTACATTTTCTCCGAAGCTGTTTACAACACCCTGCAGCACCATGCAGGAAACTGCGATAGTTCCGTTCTGCAGTGCAAGGGGAATGCCTATTCTGAAGGAGCGTCCGATTATGGACCAATCCATCTTTGCTTCCTCTTTGCCCACGCGGAAGTACTCTATCTTTTTATAGGCGTACATATAGCAGGTTATCGCGGAAATTGCCTGTGCGATCACCGTAGCCAGTGCAACGCCGAATACAGCCCAACCGAATACAATAACAAACAGAAGGTCAAGAACCACATTTATCAGACAGGCTACTATCAGAAAAACCAGCGGCGTTTTGGAATCACCAAGCGCACGAAGTATAGCCGACACTCCGTTATACATGGATATTGCTATAAGTCCCAATGTGGTGGTCTGCATATAGATAAGTGTGTCATGGAAAATATCCTCAGGAGTTCCCAGCAGTCTCAGAAGCCACGGTGCCGCGAGAACACCGATTATACTTACTATTACCGATGTACTTACAAGCACATAATAAGAATTCGCTATGGTCTTTCGCACGTTTCTGTTGTCGCCCGCTCCGAAATACTGGGAAACAATTACACCTATGCCGAGACCCAGTCCGTTTCCCAGAGAGAAGAACAGAAAGTTTGTAGAGCCGCAGGAGCCTACTGCCGCCAGCGCGTCCTCTCCTACAAATTTTCCGACTACAATTGAGTCTACCATATTATAAAGCTGCTGGAAAAGATTTCCGATAAGAAGGGGCAGGGTAAATTTGAGTATATGCTTAATGGGGCTGCCTGTGGTCATATCAGTTGTGAAATTCTTTTTCATAAAGCTGCCTCGCATAAATCAGTATTTTGCACCTTGAACGATTGCGATTATAGCTATTTCCAATGCCTTTGTCTACTCTCCAAATGCACAGACTTAAACGTTATATAATTACCCATTTGGTGCTGTTCAACAAATATAAAATAGATTCGTAATACTGTTGAAATCCATATGATTTATGTTATAATATTAATGTGTATTGCTATGCATTATGCAATTTAATTAAAAAACTGATGTGCTTATGTCAGGAGGTATTTTATGGGTGCAAACTATTGTAAGGACACTGTTATATATCAGATTTATCCCCGTTCGTTTATGGATTCCGACGGTGACGGCGTAGGTGATATCAGGGGTATTATTTCAAAGCTCGACTATATCGCCTCACTGGGCGTAAACAATATCTGGCTCTCCCCCGTTTATGTCAGCCCCAATGATGACAACGGCTATGATATTGCCGATTATAAAGCCATTCAGCCTCAGTTCGGCACCATGGAGGATTTTGACGAGCTTCTCGCAGAAGCAAAAAAGCGCGGTATCGGCATCGTCATGGATCTTGTAATAAACCACACCTCCGACGAGCATGAATGGTTTAAGAAGGCTCTGTCAGGAGACGAAAAATACCGCGATTACTACATAATCCGAAAGGGCAAAAAGAACAAGGTTCCCAATAACTGGGGAAATTTCTTTGCAGAATGCCCCTGGACAAAATTCGGAGATTCAGAGGATGAATATTATCTCCACCTTTTCTCCAAAAAACAGCCTGACTTAAACTGGAGAAATCCTGCCGTCATGGAAGAGGTCAAGGACATAATGCGTTTCTGGCTTGACAAGGGCGTTGCAGGTTTTCGGTGCGATGTTATAAATGTCATCTACAAGGACACCCTCGAAAACGGCAAAAAGAAGCTTGCTCTGACAGGCAGTGAGCATTATCTTTCAACCAAGGGCTGTCACGATATTCTTCGCGAGCTTCGCCGTGATGTACTTGAGCCTTACGGCGCATTCGCTGTCGGTGAAACGGTTTTCATCGATATTCCTCAGGCAAAGGATCTCAGCGACGAGGAACGAAAAGAGCTTGATATGGTATTTGCCTTTGAACACATGGATTGTGATAATTTAGGGCTTAAATGGTTCCCCACCAAGATGAATCTTAAAAAGCTCCAGAATATTCTTACAAAATGGCAGACAAAGCACAAATGGAATACCGTATATTTTGAAAATCACGACCAGCCAAGATTTATTTCCCGTTTCTGTGACTCCGAGGGATTCAGAGCGGAATGCTCAAAAATGATGGCAGGGCTTATTATGACTCTGCGAGGTACACCTTTTGTCTATGAAGGTCAGGAGATCGGCATGGCCAACTGCGATTTTGCCTCCCTTGACGAAATAAAGGACATCGAAAGTCATAACATTCATGCAATGGCAAAGCGTCTCGGCATTCCCAAGGGAATGCGCTGGAAGATGATAAAGCACGGCACACGCGATCACGCAAGAACTCCAATGCAGTGGAGCAGTGAGGCTAATGCAGGCTTTACCGAGGGCGAGCCCTGGTTGAGACTTTGCGACAACTGCAAGGAGGTAAATGTTGAAAAGGACACCTCTGACCAAAACGGCGTTTTCGCCTTCTGGCAGAAGATGATCTCCTTCAGAAAGACAAATGAAATTCTCTGCTCAGGCTCCTTTATCCCCGTTTATCAGGACGGAAAGCTCTACGCCTTTGAACGTGAGCTTGAGGGCAAAAAGCTTCTTTCGGTCTTCAATATGACAGGCAAAAAAATAAAGCTCCCGAAGGAGCTCAGAAATCGCGGTGCGCTTCTTGCAAACAACTATGCAGAACCCTCGGAAAAGACTCTCATGCCCTTTGAATTCAGGCTTATTGATGAGAACAAATAACCCCTGCTCACGGAAAGGAAGATGAAAATGAATAAAGGTATGGGCAGAAACAAGTTCTGTTTCGGCATAGGCACTCTCGGCAGAGATGCCGTATACACTCTGATAAGTATGTATCTTATCACCTATCTCACTGAGGTAGTCGGTCTTTCAAACGCTCAGCTTGCTGTCATAGGTTCTCTTATGGTGGTTTTTCGTATTTTTGATGCTCTCAACGACCCCATTATGGGTACTATAGTTGACAACACCAAGTCACGCTGGGGTAAATTCAAGCCCTGGATCGTATTCGGCGCTCTATCATCGGGTATTCTGACTATCCTGCTTTTTACGGACTTCAACCTCTCCGACAAGGGTTATATCATATTCTTTGCAATACTGTATCTGCTCTGGGGCATGGCTTACACCACAAATGATATTTCCTACTGGTCTTTGATGCCTGCTATCTCCAAGGATCAGAAGGTTCGCGAGGGTGTCGGTGCTGTTGCAAGAATATGCGCAAACATCGGTATGTTTGCAGTTGTTGTTCTTTATACCATGGTTCCCGATCTTTTCGGTATGCCGGCAAAGAAAAGCTACTTCTGGTTTACCGTTATAATCGTTGCTCTCATGTGGTTCTTCCAGCTCTTTACCGTTTTCGGCGTCAAGGAGGACAGAACCGAGCTTAAAAATCAGGAACACACCACCCTCGGCGGTATGGTAAAGGCTCTTTTCAAGAACGATCAGCTTATGGTCACTGCTCTTTCCATGGCTCTCTTTATGATAGGCTACTGCTCCACCACCTCATTCGGCGTTTACTACTTCAAGTACGCCTACAAGGACGAGGGTACATACATGATATTTGCCGCCGTTCTGGGCGTGGCTCAGCTTACAGCACTTTCTGTTTTCCCCCTGTTCAGCAAAAAGTTTACAAGAAAACAGCTTTACACAGGCTCTATGATAGCTGTTGTTGCCGCTTATCTCCTGTTTTTCTTCTCCTTTGAGAAGCTTCCCATCATCGTTGCGGCTGGTCTTGTGCTGTTCTTCGCTCAGGCATTTATTCAGCTTCTCATGCTCCTTTTCCTTGCCGATGCTGTTGAGTACGGCGAGTGGAAGCTCAAGAAGAGAAATGAATCCGTCAGCTTCGCTGTTCAGCCATTTATAAATAAGCTGGGCGGTGCCGTCGGCACAGGCGTTGTCACCCTTACTCTTATTATTTCGGGTATCAACCCCGTTTCAAAGGAGATAACCGAGATAGAAAGCAGAATGACAGAGCTTACCGATCCTGCGGCGATCACTGCCGCTCAGGCTGAGGTCGATGCTCTCATCAACGGCGTTGTGGGCACTCCCATCTGGATAATGAAGGCTGCCATGATGATATTCCCTCTCATATGCATTCTCGTTGGTTTTATCATCTACAGCAAGAAGTTCAAGATAGACGAAAAGATGTATGCTCAGATCGTTTCTGACCTTAAAGAAAGAAACGGTGAGCAGACAGACGAAGTTGCCGGATAAGATTAACCCCTGCTGCTCGTCGGAACAGCAGGGGTTCTGTTATGCAAGCATAGCTGTAAATAACGAAAAGCTATGCTTTTACCACCTCATCCACCGTTTTGCTACGCAAAACAGTCCCCCTTCCCCTCAAGGGGAAGGCATAAATTCCGGTTCAGAACATTACTTCTTTCCTATCCAAGCGCGACATCAAGCATCATCATTACACAGAAGCCTGCGGTAAAGGCAATGGTTCCTGCCTTTGAGCGGCTTCCCTGTGCTATTGACGGGATAAGCTCCTCCACGACCACATAGAACATGGCACCTGCCGCAAGGCTCAGAAGATATGGCAATACGGGAACTACTATGCTTGCCGCGAGAATCGTCACAAGGGCTCCCACAGGCTCCACAACTCCCGACAGCACTCCTACGGAAAACGCCTTCCCCTTGCTCATGCCGTGTGCTCTGAGGGGCATGGATATTATCGATCCCTCGGGGAAATTCTGTATGGCAATACCGATGGACAGCACCACTGCCGCCGCAAAGGTAAACTCCGATTTTCCCGACAGATAACCTGCGTATGCCACTCCAACAGCCATGCCCTCAGGGATATTATGCAGTGTCACCGAAAGCACAAGCATAATGGTTCTGTACACCTCCCTGTCAGTCTCTGCGGCTTTTTTCTGCACCATTGGAATTATACGGTCAAGGGTCTGAAGGAAGGCAATGCCCATGAGAAATCCCACCGTTGCAGGTATGAATGCAAGCTTTCCCATGTGCGAGGCGTAATCTATGGACGGCAGCAGCAGGCTCCACACCGATGCCGCTACCATGACCCCTGCGGCAAAGCCTGCAAGGATCCTTTGAGTCATTACCGACAATTGATTTTTCATGAACAGCACACAGCCTGCTCCGAGGCTTGTGCCGATAAGCGGAATCAATATGCCTAACAATACTTTTCATGTCATTTCTGACACCTCCTCTGCTGTCTGCTTTTACATATTATGCCGCAGAGAGGTGTATTGACACGGTTTTCAGTAATAGCGCGGCAGGCGCGCATTTTAAGAATACTCTGCGGTAAACGCCGTTGCATTCACTGAGAAATTATGATATTATCAGTTCGATAAATTGGAGTTTAACGGAGTGTAATCATGCATATTGAACACATTGCAATGTATGTCAATAACTTAGATGCAGTCAGAGATTTCTTTGTTAGATATTTTAACGCCAAATCTAACGAGGGATATCATAATAAAACAACGGATTTCCGTTCTTACTTTTTAAGTTTTGATGATGGTGCTCGTCTGGAAATCATGAATAAGCCGATGATGAAGGATAGCGAAAAGGTATTGGCACGTATGGGCTATGTGCATGTTGCTTTCATCCTTGGCAGTAAAGCGGCTGTTGATACGCTCACAGAAATTCTGAAGCACGATGGTTATGATGTTATTAGTGGACCCCGAACAACAGGTGACGGATATTATGAAAGCTGCATCATCGGTATTGAGGGGAATCAAATTGAAATAACGGTATGACAACTTCCAATTTGTCTGACATAAAAAGCTTTTAAATTTACACTGCGTTTAATGAATATCTATCATCGTTTGATTTTGAACACACAGAAGCCCTCTCTGTGACCGCGGTCACAGGGAGGGCTTCTTCTGATTTACATCAATTACATATTGGGGTTGTCAAGCTCCTGGAGGTTTGTCCAGCCTGCTGCGTGTACTGCGTCAGCGGTCTTGGTGTAGAGCTCATCAGATGCCATGAGGCAGAGAACCATGTTGCCCTTGTCTGCGATGAGTGCATTGGTGGGTGCTACGCATACCCACTTCTGCCAATCAACGTTAGCAGCGAAATCTGCGTGAACGGCTGCTGCAGCGTCTGCATCAGTGCAGGATACAACAACAAGGGAGTAAGGAGTGGTCATCATCATGGGAGCGCAGATTGCAGCGCTGTTTACGCCCTCTGCATTGGTAAGACCTGCGGTTACAGCAAAGAACTCGTCCATGAGAATGTCGCTGATGGTGAAGGTATCAAGGGTCTCGATGCCTGTTTTATTGAGAACGCCCATCATCTCTGCGAGGATCTCCTCATTTACCTCACCCATGACACTGGGCTGGGGAACATACTTGGGAAGAGAATTTGCAAGAACAAGGAAGAAGGAATCCATCTTTTTAAAGCCGTCGGTGAACTCCTGGGGAATTGTACCTGTATAGTCAGCAGTTACAAAGGTGCCGTCTGCGTAGGTTACATAGACAGTAGCATAAGCAGTGCCCTCTTCGTAAACGCTCTGACCGTTGAGCTCTGCAAGACCGGAAGCTGCAAACTCATTGGTGATGTTACCAAAAAGGCTTGCGTCGAACTTGCCGACCTTTCTCTCATCGCCGCTGTAGTCGATGTCGCAGGTGGAAATCTCGCTGAGAACAGCGGAGATGTACTTTGTCTCGTTGGTCTCATAGTCGCCGACGGTGATGTTGATAAAGTTGATGGGGTTGTCACATTCAACGGAAGTGACAGACTCGGGAATGTCATACACACGGGTAGGATCATAAACTTCAGTTACTGCGTTGTCTGCATCGTTGTTTTCTGCCTTCTTGCCGCAAGCGGTGCAGGCAAAGATCATAAGTACTGCCAGAAGGAGTGCTAAGAACTTTTTCATTTTTTTACCTCTTTCATTGATTTCATTTTCACCCTTGCATCAATGCATATTGAAGGGGGTACAACATAATAACACACAAACACAAGGAATGGTTGGAACAATTTTTGATTTTTCCGACTTTTCTATTATAACACATATTCACAAAAGGTTCAATATGCTTATTATATAAGGATCTCGGAACCGCAGGCTATGTAATGAAGTCTGCTCATTTTTGTTTTAAGATAATCATACTGTGCTTCACCTGTGCAGTGGCAGGTATAATACTCAGTATCTGTACCGCCGAGTGCCTCTGCCGCGGCATCAAGACGCTTTCTGTCCTCTGTTTCGGGGGCGAGCTTCATAAAATGAAAGCCGCCCACAAGAATATCAGGCTTGAAGTGCTCTGTAAGGTTCAGAACTCCCTTGTGAGAACAGCCGCTTATAAGTATTCTTCTTCCCTTTTCATTTATGAGAAGATACTGCTCATGGCGGAAATCGTCGTCTGTACGTACTCCGTCATGCTCGGATGTAAGTCCGAAGGGTTCAATGGGATAAGCAAGCTCTTTGTCGTTGCAGGAGAAAAGCTCTGTATTTTCATCGATCTTAAGATAATCTGACACAAGCTCAAGCCGAGGGTTATTTTCAAGAGTTTTATCAAGCCCTATATATTTCGATGAATAATAATCGCCGAAAGCATGGCGGCTTAAATATATCGGTGCGGTTTTATTTATCGAAAGGAATGCCGACAGCCCTCCCCCATGGTCGTAATGACCGTGGGACAGAACGGCAAGATCAACTTTTGAAAGGTCGATTCCAAGCTCTCTTGCATTTTTTAAAAAAGCATCGGTCTGTCCCATATCAAAAAGTATTGTTCTTCCCTCTGTCTCAATGTAAAAACTGAGTCCGTGTTCCGCTTCAAAGCGGTCGGAAATGGCAGTATTCTCTGCAAGTACGGTTATTTTCATTATTCTGCCCCCGACACGGTCTCGCCTGTCCATGTGTTGATGCCGCCGAATTCGACTATGTTTGTATAGCCCATTGCCGCAAGCTTCTTTGCTGCCTGTTTGCTTCTGTTTCCGCTTCGGCAGTAGACAAGGATAAGCTGAGTTTTATCGGGCAGTTCGGGAACGGGGTCTGTTCCTATAGTCTCGTTGGGAACACATACAGCACCGGGAATATGTTTATCTTCGTATTCCTCCCATGTGCGAACATCGAGGATTATATAGTTTTCTTCACTTTCCATTATTTTCACTGCCTCTGCCTGACTGACCTGACGGAAACCTTCTGACCCTGACGAGGGAAATGAACAACCTGTCAGAATACAGCCTGCGCAGAGCAGGGCAAGCATTATTTTTTTCATATGGTTCTCCCCTTTCTGAGGGTATTTTAGCACACATCAAGGATTAAAACAATATCGGGATTCCCAAGGGGGCTCTGCCTCCTTGGGCGGGGTCAAGGGGCGGAGCCCATTGCGGGGTTTGGGGCGGAGCTCCCAACTTTATCTGCACAAAAATGCAGGCGAAAAGCCTGCATTTAATATTTACGGACAGTTGAGGGGCACGCCCCTCAAACTCCTGTGCCAAGGGCTCTGCCCTTGACGATCCTGCCACCTTTGAAAAGGTGGACGAAACTTCTATAAGATAGAAGAAACCAGTCTGAAAGCCGTCGGGTTTCCCCGACGGCTTTGTATTTTAGTCTACCTTCTTTATCTGGTTGAGCTTTGCGTTCAGGTCGAGCACCTGTTCCTTGGTAACGGTGAAGTTTGCGGCGCCTGCCATGCTGATAAGTCTCATAACAGTAAAGCCGCCCATCATCTTCATAATACCGCTGCTCATCTTGAATCCGCTCATCATCTCGCTGCCCTTGGACATTTCCTGGAACATTGCCATAAACAATGCCTTGCCTTCCTCGGACTTCATGATGCTGCCGATGGAGTCATTGACTGAATAGCAGCCCTCGACCTCAGTGATGTCGAACCAGTTGAGAAGTGTACCCTTTTCCTTGAGACGGTACTTCTCATTGAACTTCTTGACCTTCTTGATCTCGCTCTCGTCGGTGCATTCACCTGCAACAGCGCGGAGCTTTGTCTTGCCCTTGTTGGGAACGTCAAAATAGAAGAAATGCTCATCGCTCTGCTTCTTGCCGAGGCTCTTGCCGTTTGCGAACAGCTCGACCTCGGGAAGGTTACTGTAAACAGTTACCTTTGTAACGTCCTCAACACGGTCAACATATCTCTTGCCGCAAAGGTGTACGAAGGGCTCGTCGGAAAGCCATGCCTTGTATGCATAGAAGGAATCCTTCTTGTACTTTCTGTCGAAGGTCATAAGACCCTTGTGGTTCTGACCGTTCTCTCCGCCTTCTTCTCTTGCATCCGCACCGAAGTCGAACATATTCCATACGTGGGTTGCCCAGATATAAGGACGAGTAAAGAGCTGCTTGATAAGCTCCTCATGATAATATGCCTGATATTCCTCGGTGTAGTCGCCCTGCTTGGGATCGGAGGTATGCCAGTTGAGAGCCTCACAGCCATACTCACTCATACCGATGGGGATATTGGGATACTTCTCATGGAAATTGTCCATCCAGGGACCGTTCATGGAAGTGTCACCGCCGTACCAGCCGAAATAGTGGTTGTAGGAAATTACATCAGGAATCTGAATGTAAGGATCGTCGATATCACACATGGAGACTACTGCAACAGTTGTAAGTCTGGTCTTGTCCATCTCATGTGCAAGGTCGTTAAGTATATTGTGGTTTTCGAGAAGATCCTCTGTTGAGCCCTGCATGGTTATCTCATTGGAGAGACCCCATACAACGATGGAGGGATGGTTGTAATTCTGAGCGATAAGCTCCTTCATCTGAGATATTGTGTTCTCTCTGCCGGTAGGCATATGAGAAGAGATATAGGGAATCTCAGCCCAGATAACAAGACCGTTCTTATCACAGAGATCATAGAAATACTGATCATGCTGATAGTGTGCAAGACGGATAGTGTTTGCACCCATTTCCATGATGTATCCGATATCTTCCTCGTGATGCTCGGGAAGGAGAGCGTTGCCAAGACCCCATCTGTCCTGATGGCGGGATACGCCGCGGAGAGGATACTCTTCGCCGTTGAGGATAAAGCCCTTTTCAGGGTCGATCTTGAATGTACGGCAGCCGAAGGTGGTCTTTACTGCGTCAATTTCCTTACCGTCGGAAAGAAGCTTTGCTTCTGCGGTGTAGAGATAAGGATCCTTTCTTCCGTGCCACAGGTGCACCTTCTCGATATTGAGAGTTACCTTATTATCGGTGCCTTCGGTTTCAGCAACAATATTGCCCTCTGCATCGCGAAGAGTGTATGCAAGTGTGCAGCCCTCTGCATCGGTAAGATAAACCTCAACCTCGATCTTTGCGTTCTCGCCGTCGATCTCGGGGGTTACCTTTATGCCGGGTGCGCCAAAGTAATCAAGGTCAAAATGAGCCTTGGGAACTGCGATGATATTTACATCACGATACATACCGCCGTAGAAGGTAAAGTCTGCCATCTGGGGATATACTGTATCGTTTGCCTTGTTGTCAACTGCGACAACGAGAAGGTTGTCCTTTTCAAGAGTGTCTGTAAGATTAACTCTCCATGTGGAATAACCGCCGTCGTGGTGAGCAAGAGCCTTGCCGTTAAGGTATACGTCAGCAGAGGAATTTGTGCCTCTCAGCTCAAGATATATCTGTTCTCCTGCGGGAAGCTCTTTCTTTGCAAATGACTTTGCATAATAGCAGGTGCCTCTGTGGTAATCATTGCCGCCGTCCTGACCGTCAACAGCATTCCAGCAGTGAGGAACATTCACCTTTTCCCACTTTTTGGGAAGCTTTGCAGGTACTTCCTCGGCAGTTTTTGAAAAAAGCCAGCCTTTGTTAAAATTCATTATATTTCTCATTTTGCAAAATTCCTCCTTGGTTAGATTAAAATTTTACAATAACATTATACCGTATCACTCTTTTTTGTGCAATTACCCAAATTCGCTTAATGTGTGACAGTTGTGTCACTTCAATCAATGCTCTGCATCAGGATTGATAAGCGGCTTTGTCAGGAGCTGATAGGTCATTTCAGCCAGCTCATCGCATGGAGTTTCATAGCCCGAATGATGCCATGACATCACTATTGCAAAAATAACCGATGTGACCATGGCTATCTTCATTCGCTCCTCCATGGTTATCGTTATTCCGAAATTGCTTATATGAAGCACCACCGTCTCACATACACGCTGAATGGTCGGTATGCTCATGCGGTTATTGGCGATAGCTCCGATAATATTTCTGTGCTCCTTGAAATATCTGAACCGCTGGGAAAGCAATTCCGCATTCACCGCAAGCTCCATTGTGCGCCCTCTTTCAATAAGTGTGTCGCACTCAAGCAGCATTTTGTCTACTAAAAAATTGAATGTATCGTCCTTTGTGTCAAAATATCTGTAAAAGCTCTTTCTTGGTATATCTGCTCTTTTGCACAGCTCGCTGACGCTTATTTCTTCGTATGGCTGGGTCAGCATCATTTCGCTGAGAGTCTGAGCTATTCCGATCTGCCTGTTTGCAGACTGACTTGTTTTGCATTCCTTGTACATTATAATTTCTCACCTTAAAAGCCTATATTTTTATACTATATTAATATACCATATATTTGAAATGTTTTCTACTGTTATCAAACTATTTGTGCATTATCGCCAAAGAAAATCATAATTTTTCTTAATTTAAGTGTCACACTTATGACATTTTTGTCTCTTATGCCGCAAACGCAAATCAAGTATAATAAAATCAACAGGTTGTCTGCGGCAAAAATTGTAAAATTTGCCCGTCAGTGACAACGCAAACGAAAGGAGAACTACTAATGGCTAAGAAAGTTAAGACCCCTAAGCTTGATGCCAAAGGTTACCGCAAGTTTGGTATGCGCGACAAGCTCGCATATGCTGCCGGCGACTTCGGCTGTAACATGAGCTTCGCTCTCAAGGGCACAGTTCAGACCTTCTGGCTGGTTTTCATGATGATGGAAACAGGCCTCCTCTCCATACTGCTTCTGGCAGTTCAGATCTGGGACGCAATCAATGACCCCATGATCGGTTCCATAATCGATAACGACACAAGGAAATACAAGAGAGGCAAGTTCAAGACCTATATCCTGATCGGTGCTATCGGTCTTCTCTTTGCCGGTGCCGCAGTATTCCTCCCCTTCCCCAATGCTTCTGTTGTTGTAAAGGCTATCCTCTTTGTTGTCGGTTACATCATCTGGGATGCCTGCTACACCATTGCTAACGTTCCTTACGGCTCCATGCTTTCCCTCATCACTGAGGACAACGCTGAAAGAGCTCAGCTCTCCACCTGGCGTTCCGTCGGTTCCATGATCGGCAACATGGTTCCCATGATCATCCTCCCCATGCTCATCTGGCAGAACGTTACCTTTAACCCTGATGATCCTACCGGTTTCTTCAGAAACGGCGGAATTGAGATCCCCGAGACTCTCAACGAGGCTGATTATCTGATCAACCCTCTCACCAAGCAGCCCTATGAGGTCGGCGAAAATGTTCTGAATCCTCTCACCGGTGATAAGCTGCAGATCCTGCGCGGCGAGAATGTATTCTATGCAGCTCTTATCATGGGCATTCTTGGCTTTATCGCATTCCTTTTCATGATCAAAAACACCACTGTCCGCGTTGACGAAAATGCAGTCAAGACAAATGACAGCCAGAAGTTCAATATCTTCAAGGCTTTCGGCAACTTCCTGAAGAACCGTCCCGCTGTCGGTGCAACCGTTGCCGCCATGGGTATGTTCCTCGGTATGCAGTCTGCTTCTACCGCCAATATTATTATGTTCGCTACCTACTTCGGTAAAGCTGACCTTTCCGGTATTGTTATGCTTATTGGTTTCCTTCCCATGTTCATCTTTATGCCTTTTGTCAAGAAGATCGTCAACAAGTGGGGCAAGAAGGAAGCTTCCGTTTTCGGCTCCATCGTTTCACTGATCGGTGCAGGTCTTATGTTCCTGTTCCCCATGGTCAGCGACAAGAATCTTGCTCTTATTATTTACATGGGTGCTCTCGTAGTATTCGGTCTCGGCATGGGCGTTTATACCTGTGTTTCCTGGGCTCTCATGGGCGATGCTATCGACTACAATGAGTGGAAAACCGGCAGAAGAGAAGAGGGTACTGTTTATTCTCTCCACTCCTTCTTCCGTAAGCTTGCTCAGGGCGTAGGTCCCTCCGTCGTTCTGTTTGTCATGGGTTATCTTGGATACAACTCCAAGCTCGGCACCATCGGTCAGAGCGAAGCTACTGCTAAGAATATGTGCTGGCTCGTTGCAGGTCTCTACATGATCAGCGCGGTTATGATGTTCATCGGTATCGCTCTTATCTACAACCTCGGCAAGAAAAAGCTTGCTCAGATGCAGGCTGAGCTTGCTGCTCGCGGTGTTACCACCGAGAACACAGAAGAGGATCTCGAGGCTGCTGAGAAGATCGCAGTTTCCGAGGATGCTCCCGCAGTTATCGAGCTTGCTGCTACCATCGGCGCTGCTGCCGCTGTAGTTGAGGCTGCAAAGGCTGCTGAAGAGGCTCCCGTTGAGGAAGCTCCCGTTGAGGAAGCTCCTGTTGAGGAAGCTCCCGTTGAGGAAGCTCCCGTTGAGGAAGCTCCCGTTGAGGAAGCTCCTGTTGAAGAGGCTCCTGCTGAGGAAGCTCCTGTTGAGGAGGCTCCCGTTGAGGAAGCTCCTGTTGAAGAGGCTCCTGCTGAGGAAGCTCCTGCTGAGGAAGCTCCTGCTGAGGAAACTCCTGCTGAGGAAGCTCCTGCTGAGGAAACTCCTGCTGAGGAAACTCCTGCTGAGGAAGCTCCCGTTGAGGAAGCTCCCGTTGAGGAAGCTCCTGTTGAAGAGGCTCCT
>JAZSJQ010000023.1:0-20347 GCA_045534445.1 Acutalibacteraceae bacterium | reverse complement strand
GTATCGTTTGTTTGGTTTCCCTCTTGGCATATTAAATCACCCCATTTGTTAGACATTATATCATATCGTCTAACAAATGGGGTGCAGTTCATCTGCATGGTCTTTTTTATCCTCGCAGCATAACAAAATCCGCTCTGTTTCACAGAGCGGATTTTGTTAATAAGATGAATTAGTCGTTGTTTTCCTCTCTCATCTTTGCAAAGCAAGCGCTGCAATATACAGGGCGATCTTCACGGGGCTTGAAGGGAACCTTAGCCTCGCCACCGCACTCTGCACAAGTAGCAATGAAAGTCTCGCGCTCGGGTCTGCCGCCGTTCTTTCTCGCATCACGGCAAGCCTTGCATCTCTGGGGCTCATTTTCGAAGCCCTTTTCTGCGTAGAATTCCTGCTCACCAGCGGTGAAAGTGAATTCCTGATTGCATTCTTTGCAAATGAGAGTCTTGTCTTCGTACATTGATTTTTACCTCGCTTTGGAATAAAAAAATTTTTGCCCACGGACGGTAACTACCCGCCAAAAGTTCTGCTTTTGCATAACCCATGCAAGGGCATATATATCGCTAACACCCATCTCGGATGTACAAGCCTATATTACTGCTGATTCTACAACGCCGACTTCAATTTACGGCGCGCACGCTGTAATGCATTATCTACCGATTTCTCGGTAATACCGAATTCCCTGGAAATCTCCGCATATGATTTTCCCGATAAATAATGCAATAACACACAATTTTCGGTTTCAGACAGAAGCTGTGCCATATTTTTATATATGGTTTCGACCCTGTCCCGGGCAAAAACAGCAAATTCAGGCTCATAATTTGAATCAGCCGCCATCTCATCATCTTCAAGTTCAGAGTAATTTCGGAGCGGGCGGTTTTTAGAACTGCCGTGGTTTCGGGCAACCGAAGCGATACGGTTCCCGATGCAAACTGTTGCGTAGGTTTTAAATGATGCCCCTGCCTGAGGAGAATAGGTTTTTACGGCGTTAAAAAGCGCCATATAACCTTCCTGCAGAAGATCCTCAAAATCTACGCCCTTAGTATGTGCAAGAGAAGCTTTTGCCGCAATAATGCTTTCATATTCAAGGGCAAGAGAATTAAATGCAGCACTGTCGCCTTGACGTGCTGATGCAAGAACACTATCAGCTTCTGTCGCCGCAATACTGCAGCTATCATTAGTGCTGTGCAATAATTCCACCTCTAAGTATATAACTTAACGTATTTAGAATACACCGAATAATTTATCTTGTCAACAACTAAATTCATATATAAGCTGAAAACATTCAAATTTTGTTGTAAAATCGATCAATTTTTAGTAACTGTGTGGTAAGCGATGGCAAACATCTCCCTGAACCAGTAATTCATTGTAAGATACCACGGTGTTTCGCATGATAGAGCATATGATGTTATACCAAGCTCTTTACAGATCATCCCTGCTCTGAGCTGATGGAATCTGTCAGTTACAATATAAAAAGTCGTATAATAATTGTTTGCATTTGCAACTTCAATAGCATTTTCAATGTTCTCCTGAGTACTGGAAGATCTATCATCAATTTTAATTCTGCTTGCAGCAACTCCTTTATCCACAAGATACTGCTTCATAACCACAGCCTCAGGCAAATTCTCGTCATTACCCATTCCACCCGTAACTATACAATTCACGCCCGGGTGCGTTAGCAGATAGTCTGCAGCCGTGTCAAGACGTCCCTGCAGCATGAGACTCGGTTCTGTTCCATTCACTTTGCAGCCGAGAACAACAACCGTGACATTACTGTTATTGGCAGGTATAGTGTTGTTTGAAGCTGATATCATATGTCCTGATACAAAAGCAAATGCTACAATTCCTGCCATTGCAATCACGGCTATAAAAAACCACATTGCTTTCCACATTCTGTTTTTTACAGATGAGATAAAATCCCATTTCCAAACTGTAAAAAGTGCAAACAATCCGATAAAAAGCGGTACAAACAGACCTATTCCGATAATCCCGGGAATCAAAGGCAGAAGTGACCATATGCAGAATCCAAGACAGAGTATTGTAAGAATTTTTCTTATCAGAGTCATTTCAGAGAATTTTACAAATACAGAATTCTTTGATTTTGCCTTGGTCTCTTTTTCTTCAATATTCACAGCTGTATCTATCGCCGGAGCTTCTGAAGGCACAGCAATTTCCTCTTTATCTTCCAAAGGAAGAAATACTATCGCATCTTCCCTTTCCACTATTTTTTCATCTTTGGACTCAACAGAAAAAACGGTAATTTCATCAGTATGTTCCGTCTCTGAATCAAGTGCCGCGGGTAATACGGCTTCAATCAGGTCAGGTGCATCAGATAAATTATTTAATTGCGCCGAAGCGCGCGAATTTTCACCCGCGCGCCTGACTCTTACTTTAACTTTATTACAGGGCCTTTCTTCTTTCTTTATATTCATAAATAAGCCCCTTTCAAATACAATTACTGATTTACAATATTGACATCAACTTTATTGAAGGGAATCTCAATGCCGTTGGCATCAAATGCTTCCTTGACCTTTTCGTTAAGATCAAATTTTGCATCAGAATAATCAGCTCTCTTTATCCATCCGCGCACTTCATAAATAACAGCGCTGTCGGAGAATTCAGAAATACCTATTACAGTCTTATGCTCTTCATCATTCAGAATATACTGATTGGATGCATAAACATCATTAAGAATGCTCTTTACGGTATTGATATCTGCACCATATGCTGCAGGATAAAAAGAATCAAGTCTTCTGTAAGTTTCACTGGTGTGATTGATAAGCTTATTCTCAGTAAGCTTTGCATTCGGGAATACAACATGCTTGTTGTCAACAGTTCTCAGAGTTGTAAACATAAGCTCAATGTTGACTACAGTACCGGTGCTTCCCTCTACTTCTATGAAATCACCTGTTACAAAAGGTCTGTTAAAGAGAATGAAGATACCGCTTGCAAAGTTTGAAAGAGTGTCCTTCAATGCAAGACCGGCGGTGATACCTGCAGCACCGAGAGCAGCGATAACGGATGTAATATTGATTCCAAGCTGTGCAATGGCCGAAACAACTGCGATCAGAATAAGGAAAGTTTTGATAACTGAATAAATAAAGCTGACTACGCCCTTTTCAACCTTACTCTTGCTGAGTGCCTTCTTTATGCCCTTAGCAATTATAGACGAAAGCCACCAGCCTACTACCAGAATAAGTACTGCCCCCAGAATATTGGGGCCCTTTGCCTTTATCCAGTCCCAGATCTGGATGCCGACATTGACAAAGAAATCACCGATTGACGCTAAGATCTTTTCGAAATCCATAATTATACCTCCTGAAATTATTTAATAAAGCACTCAAAAGCTTTGAATGCCATATATACGTCAAACTTGGAGACAACCTCATAGGGTGCGTGCATGGAAAGAACCGCTACACCGATGTCAACTACATCAATGTCATGTGAAGCAACAAACTTTGCAACTGTTCCGCCGCCGCCCTGATCGACCTTTCCAAGCTCACCTGTCTGCCATACAACATCGTTATTATCAAACAGTGCTCTGCACTCTCCGACAAACTCTGCGGATGCATCATTGGAGCCGCCCTTACCTCTTGAACCGGTATACTTTGTAAGACATACACCTCTGCCGAGGAAACATGAATTTCTTGCTTCAAATGCACCGGGGAAAGTTGGGTCATAAGCAGCATTAACGTCTGCAGAAAGGCACTTGGACGCTGAAAGTGCAGCTCTTGCATTTCCGCCCTGCATTTCAGCAAGGTCAGAGATGAAGTTTGCAAGATAGCAGGAGTTGAGACCTGTATTTCCGTCACTGCCTATCTCCTCTTTATCTGCAAGGCATACAACAGCAGTGTACTCAGGCTCTTTCACATCAACGATAGCTGCAAGAGCAGGATATGCACACACTTTGTCGTCGTGACCGTATGCGCCGATCATAGAGCGGTCAAAACCGATATCGCGAGCCTTTGCAGCAGGCACGACCTGAAGCTCTGCAGACCAGAAATCAGCCTCTACGATGCCGTAGCGCTCATTGAGTATCTTCATTATATTGAGCTTTACAAGATCATTGCCGGAATCGCTCCTGAGAGGTCTGCTTCCGATAAGAATATTCAGCTCTTCACCGCTTATTCCCTCGGCAAGAGTTCTCTTGTTCTGGTCAGCGGCAAGATGCGGAAGAAGATCGGTTATGCAGAAGCAGGGATCGCTCTCATCCTCACCGATACATACATTCACAACTGTGCCGTCTTTAAGGCATACTACACCGTGAAGCGCCAGAGGAATTGCAGTCCACTGATATTTTCTGACGCCGCCGTAATAATGGGTCTTGAACAGAGCAAGATCATCAGCCTCATAAAGAGGTGTGGGTTTAAGATCAAGTCTCGGAGAGTCAATATGAGCTGCAAGAATTCTTGTTCCTTCTTCTACAGGCTTTTTGCCGATAACTGCAAGTGTAATTGCCTTGCCTCTGTTATTTGCATATACCTTGTCGCCGACATTATACTTTGCCTTTCTGTCAAAAGGCCTGAAGCCTGCTTTTTCTGCAATTTCAATTGTAGCTGCTACAGCTTCTCGTTCTGTCTTTGAAGCATCAAGATATTTTTTATAACCTATGCAAAATCTTTCTGCTTCATCAAACACAGACTCATCAGCCTTCTGCTGGGGATTCTTCTTTGAATTCAGAAGCTCTTCCGCCAGAATTTCAGCTTTGCTTTTTTCTTTCATTTTACTTCACCCTTCATTGTAGATTTTGTCGTATATTCTGATGTTGTCAGTAACTTTTGAAACATAATGTGCAGTTGTTCTCGACGGAATATCCTCAATAGTAATTCCGTCAGGGGACACATTTGCATCGTCAAGCCACTTATTGACCTTTCCTCGACCTGCGTGATAAGCGGCAATTACAAGCTTTGTATCCCCGAATTCTTCCTGAAGCAATGAAAGAAAGAACACTCCGTATCTGATATTTGTTTCAGGGTCATACAATGCATTATCATCAAGCTTTTCTTCAGAGGGCATTTTCGTCTGAAGCCATTCAAAAGTTTCAGGCATAATCTGCATAAGACCTATTGCTCCAACATCGGAAACAGCATCACTGTCAAAAGAACTTTCCGTCTTGATTATTGCATAAATAAGAGTTTCATCAACTTCATATTCTGCAGAGTATTTTTCCACATAATCATCGTACTTTTTAGGAAACAGCAGTTTCATTACACATGACAACAGCAAAATCAGACAGATTATTACAACTGCAATCAAAAAGACTGTACGGGCAGCCTTCAGTATTCTTTTTGAATCAATTACCATTCATTACACCGCCAGATCTTCAAGAAGCAGTTTAGCTTTTTTCTCCAAAGACTCAAAATCTGAATTATTTTCAATTATATAGTCAGCATTGAGTCTATAGAAGTCATCATCATGCTGCCGTGCTATTCGCAGACGCGCATCTTCTTCCGATATACCGTCACGGGACATTATTCTGTTTATTCTCTTATCTTCGGGAGCCGTGACAGCGATTACTGCATCACATATCCTGTCCATTCCTGCCTCAAAAAGCAGAGGTGCATCAATTACTGCTTTTCCGCTCTCACCGCACCCATTTATTATTTCCAGACTCATCTCAATAATTGCCGGATGGGTAAGAAGATTCAGAACCGCAGTATATACAGGAGAAGAAAATGCGAGTTTCGCAAGAGATCTCCTGTCAAGCTCATCGCCTTTACATATATTATTTTTGCCAAAAACACGAATTATTCTGCTCAGATACGGTAATTTCGGGTCAGTTACCTTTCTTGCAAGAATATCGGTATCTATATATACATACCCATATTCTTCAAAAAGATGTCTCAACGAACTTTTCCCCGAACCGGTTCCGCCCGTAAGACCAAGAACAAAGGGCTCCATATTATCACCCATTTTCAGAGAGTTATTCTTCTGAATCCTGCCGCACGAAGCAGTCGATTCAGTACAGCAAGTCCTACTCCGTCAGAGGACGGGCATCGTGCAAATGCTCGCTTTGCGCCAAGCTCATCCACTTTTCTCAGTGCTGAAAAGAGATCGTGTGACTGAGATAATGCATCATCTTCCGTTCCGTATGTTACAGACGGCAGAGAAAACATTTCTTCTTCACCCTCAAAGCAAAGAACATAATCCCCATCTTCGGCATTGGCTTGCAGATAATCTTCTATTGCAGAAACAGAGCCGTCAAGAATGATTACCTCTGCACTTGGAGAATAATGCTTGTATTTCATGCCGGGCGATGCGGGTTTTTCTTCATTGGAAAGCTCGCTCAGTACCGCTGCGGCAATATCCACCCTTCCGATAACGCTTTCAAGCTGTTCGTGGGTTATAGCACCGGGTCTTAGAAGCATGGGAACTTCAGATGCAAGGGTAATTACAGTGGATTCAAGACCCACCTCGCAATCGCCCCCGTCAATTATCAAAGGGATCCTTCCGTCCATGTCCTCAAAAACGTGCTGTGCAGTGGTTGGACTTGGGCTTCCAGATCGATTTGCAGAGGGTGCAGCAAGAGGTGTTTTTGCCTCAGCAATAATTGCCTGAGCTGTTTTATTTGAAGGAAATCTGATACCAACAGTATCAAGTCCGCAGGTCACTTCGTCAGGTATTTCGGGACGCTTGGGAAGAATCATTGTAAGAGGTCCCGGCCAGAATTTCCCTGCGAGTTTTCGTGCATTTTCAGGGAATGACCTTGCAAGTAATTCCACTTGACAGATATCAGAAATGTGGACAATAAGCGGATTGTCCTGAGGTCTGCCCTTTGCCCTGAATACATCTGCAACCGCACTGCCATTGAATGCATCGGCAGCAAGTCCGTAAACTGTTTCGGTAGGAATTGCAACTACATTGCCCTCGGAAAGGAGTCTGCCTGCAAGGCAGATCGACTCTTTATCTGCTTTCAACAGTTTTGTTTCCATTACTGCGCTGCGTCCTTTCCGCTGTTTTCCATTGATGCCTTGAGAAGCTCTGCCCTCTCTGCTGTGATAAGAGAATCGATTACTTCGTCAAGGTCACCGTTGAGTATTGCCTCAAGTCTGTACAGTGTAAGACCGATTCTGTGATCGGTAAGTCTTCCCTGGGGATAGTTGTATGTTCTGATTCTCTCAGAACGATCACCTGTACCTACCTGAGCCTTACGCTCTGCAGCGATCTTGCTGTTCTGCTCCTCCATTTTAATCTCATAGATTCGGGAACGGAGAATCTTCATGGCACGGTCTTTATTCTTGTGCTGACTTCGCTCGTCCTGACACTCGACAACTACACCGGTGGGAATGTGGGTTATTCTGATGGCAGACTCAGTCTTGTTGATATGCTGACCGCCTGCACCGCTTGCACGGAAATAATCTATTTTAAGATCGGCAGTGTTGATCTCAACATCAACATCGTCAACCTCAGGAAGCACTGCAACAGTAACGGTAGATGTATGAATTCTGCCCTGAGTTTCTGTTTCGGGAACACGCTGAACACGGTGAACACCGCTTTCAAACTTAAGGCGTGAATATGCACCTTCACCGTTTATCATGAAGCTGATTTCCTTATATCCGCCAAGCTCGGTTTCGTTGGCATTCATAACTTCGGTCTTCCAGCCGACGCGCTCAGCATACATTGAGTACATTCTGAAAAGGCTGCCTGCAAAAAGTGCCGCCTCTTCACCGCCTGCACCGCCTCTTATCTCAACGATAACGTTCTTATCGTCGTTGGGATCCTTGGGAAGGAGAAGAATCTTCAGCTCATCGGAAAGACGCTCGATATCTGCCTTTGCAGTCTCAAGCTCCTCCTCTACCATTTCACGAAATTCCTTTTCAAGACCGCCCATATCGAGCATATCTCTTGCTTCCTGCTCGGTTTCGCAAGCCTTGGTGTATTCTCTGTATTTCTCAACAATGGGAGCAAGAGACTTATGCTCTTTCATAATATCTCTGTACATTGCCTGATCGTTTACTATATCGGGATCGAACATTTTCTGTTCGAGTTCCACAAATCGGGCTTCTGCGCCCGAAAGTCTTTTAAACATTGTTATCTGTCCTTTCGGTGTTATCCAGGGCTCTTGTAAGCTTTTTAATGCTCTTTTCTATAGTCTTGCGAGGTGCCATTATCTCGTGACCGCAGCCCATGCATTTTATTTTAAAGTCCATGCCAACTCTCAGCACGGTAAACTGAGAACTGCCACATGGATGCTTCTTTTTCATCTCAATTATATCTTTAGGCTGAACATCCATAATATATCACCATTATATTATATTTATGAAGCTCTTTCAAGCTTTATCAACCGGTGCAGGCGCAAATGAGTTTCCGTCACAGGAAACAAGCCTGAATCTGATTCCTTCAAACTCGCCTGTAATTGCTTTTCCTATAGATGCACCGTGCAGATGTCCGTAATAGCATCGTTTAATATTGTATTCTTTGAGAGTATCCATTATTGGCTCACAGACATAATCACCGAACACAGGGGGATAATGAAGAAAAACAACAGGCTCACCGCCAAGCTTCAACCCTTCTTCAAGTGACATTTTAAGTCTGCCAACTTCACGGTTGAGTATCTTTACTTCCGACGCAGGACAATCGTAACTCCAGCCACGGGTACCGCATACGGTGATATCTCCTACTCTATAGGCATTGTTATTGAGAATTTTCATTGTTGAAAATCCGCTTTTTTCAAGAAAGGCATTCATCTTGTTCACTGTTCCCCACCAGTAATCATGATTGCCCTTTATGATTATTTTCTCACCCTTGAGTGAATTGATAAACGCAAAATCAGCTTCGGTATCCTCAAGCTTCATTGCCCATGACAGATCGCCCACAAGAACCACCGTATCATTTTCTTCTACCAGATTTTCCCAGTTGTTTTTGATTCTCTCAACATGATTGTCCCACCCACGGAAAACTTCCATGGGCTTATCGCCGCCAATAGACAGATGCAGGTCTCCCAAAGTCCATAATGCCATTTTCCGTCCTCCTTTATGAATAATCAATGCATTTTGATTAATAATAAACTTGCGGAAAATCCGCAATAAAAATAAGGTAAGGTGTAAAACATGTCTAACACTAATAACTGCAGCACAAACTGCCGTGAAAGAGTCAACCACATCAAGTGCGGAGTCACAAACTGCACTTATCACGATGACTGCGACTGCTGTCATGCAGATATGATCGAGGTCGGTCCCAACTTTGCTGTCAGCGATCAGGATACCAAGTGCGCTACCTTCAAGGCAAAATAAAAATCAGAAAAAGCCCGAAGCAAGACACCCGTTCTCGCATCGGGCTTTTTAATTTTAGTTTATGGAGAGAAGCTTGAATACTGCTTCTGTCTGAGTCTCCTTGGTGCATGAGCCGGTAAAACGGACTTCCTTGCCCTGGAGAGATGCAAGAGCATCGGGGATATCCATACCGGACTTCTCGTTGAGCTTCTTAAGAATATCAAATTCATTCTCAGCTTCAACGGTATCGCTGATAGCAGCAAGAACATCGCCTGAGAACTTATAGGGGTTTGCAGTGGATGCAATAATTGTCTGAGTATCTGCATCGCCTGTTGCCTTTACATATTCATCGTAAACAGCAACACCTACTGCGGTATGGGTATCGCAGAGATAACCGTCAGACTCAAATACAGCCTTGATTGTAGTCTTGGTAAGCTCGTCATCACAGCAGCCTGCCCAGAGGAGCTTGGAAATCTGAGCCTTGATGTCCTCGTCAACCTCGTACTTACCTTCCTTGGAAAGAGATGCCATCCATGCAGCTGTTCTCTCACTGCTGTTGCCTGAAAGATGGAACAGAAGTCTTTCAAGGTTGCTGGAAATAAGAATATCCATGGAGGGAGAAATGGTGGTATGGAAGCTGCGGTTTCTGTCGTAAACGCCTGTTCTGATGAAATCGGTAAGAACATTGTTCTTGTTGGATGCGCAGATAAGACGGTTAACGGGAAGACCCATGCACTTTGCATAGTAAGCAGCAAGAATATTACCGAAGTTGCCTGTGGGAACTACGATATTGACCTTCTCGCCCTCTTTGATGGTGCCGTTTTTCAGCATGTCAGCATAAGCGGAAATGTAATAAACGATCTGAGGTGCAAGTCTGCCCCAGTTGATGGAGTTTGCAGAAGAGAATGCCATGTTGTTCTCTGCAAGCTTTGCACGGATCTCGTCGCTTGTAAATATGGTCTTAACCCCTGTCTGTGCATCGTCGAAATTGCCCTTGATTGCGCATACGCCGACGTTTGTACCTTCCTGAGTGACCATCTGAAGCTTCTGAATATTGCTGACGCCCTCCTCGGGGTAGAATACGATGATCTTAGTACCTTCAACATCCTTAAAGCCCTCAAGTGCAGCCTTGCCTGTATCGCCTGAGGTTGCAACGAGGATTACTATCTCACGCTGATCGTTTATCTTTCGTACAGAAGTCTTGAGAAGGTGAGGAAGCAGCTGGAGAGCCATATCCTTAAATGCACAGGTAGGACCATGCCACAGTTCAAGAATATTGCGTTTTCCGCTTATCTTCTTTATAGGTGCGATATCCTCGCTTCCAAATTTGCCAACATATGCATCGCTGACGCACTTTGCGAGCTCTTCCTCTGTAAAATCGGTGAGGAAATTACCGAGAACAGAAACTGCCCGGCTAAGATAATCCTTATCGGCAAATGCACGGATCTGATCGGGGGTAAGGGTCGGCATTGCTGTGGGGGCAAAAAGTCCGCCGTCTGCCGAAATACCGCCTGCGATAGCCTGTGCGGATTCGATCTTCAAACTGTTGTCTCTTGTGCTTGTGTAAAGCATTTTTACTGCATCTCCTTACAGAACACGTGAGAAGAAATTCTCCGCATTCTCCCAGAATATTTTACGCACCTGCTCTTCCGAGTAGTTGTGCTTTAAGAAAAGCTCATAGAGCTTACCCATCGATTCAATACCCGTAATACCATTCGGCATATCGGTTCCGTCAAAATCAGAGCCCATGCAAACAACGTTCTCACCGCCCAAAGACAGGAAACGTTCTGTATGTCTTATTATATCAGTCATGTCGGCTTTATCCCTCTCCTGATTGAGGAAATCAGGGCAGAAATTAAGTCCCACAAGACCTCCGAATTCAACTATAGTGCTGAACATATCGTCAGTTAAGTTTCTGCTGTGGGGACAACAAACACGGGAATCAGAGTGTGACGCAACAAAGGGACGTGATGCATTGTCTGCGACATCCCAGAAGCCTGCATCAGAAAGATGCGAAACATCAACTATCATGCCAAGCTCATTCATTCTGCGCACTGCATCCATACCGAAGTCAGTCAGTCCGCCTGCATTTTTGACCTTATTGCCGTCGCCAAGTTCATTTGTACCGTGCCATGTCAGTGTGCAAAGACGCACACCGTCATTGTAAAGCGCATCTATTCTGTCAAGACTTCCTGCAAAAGGCGCACCGCTTTCAATGGACATTATTGCTGCGCATTTGCCTTCTCTTACAGCCGTTTTAATATCATCAGCATTGCGGCAAAGTTTTATTTTATCGGAGAATTTCTTCTCCTGTGCATATATGTAATCTCTTGCTTTTTCATAGTAATCTACAGCAGCCTGACCACGAAATTCATCAGGAACAAAAATTGCAAACATCTGAGCCCAGTTATCAATATAAGCTGCCTTTTCAAGGGAAAGATGATAAGCGCCTTCACTTAAATCTTTTCCATTGAAGCGATACAGACATTCTGTCGCAGTATCACAATGTATATCAAAAAACTTCATCGCACACCTCTGCTCCAAAAGCATTTTCATAATGCTCTGAATTAATTATGTCAACTTTTTTCCTGCTGTCGGTGATCAATGTTATTACGTCAAATCTCGGCTGTCTGTCAATAGGGTTCTTCATGAGATAATCTGTTGCCGCAAGATATATTTTCTTTCTTTTCAATGCATTTACAGCCTCTTCCCCGCTGACAAGTGAATCGGCTTTACGGGTTTTGACTTCAACAAAAAGAATAAATTCATCATTCGCTGCAATTATATCGACTTCTCCTCGTCTTGTATGATAATTGCGTGCAACTATCTCAAAGCCTTTTTGCTTAAGCATATTGCAGGCAAAATTCTCTCCAATCCTGCCTATTTCGAGCTTTTTCATTTATTCTTCGCCTCAATTTTCCTGAGGAAGGATTTTCTGTGAACAGGCGATGCTCCATACTCAAGTATTTTCTCAACATGAAGTGCGGTGCCGTAGCCCTTGTGCTTTTCAAACATATACTCGGGGTACATTTCTGCGATTCTCAGCATAAATCTGTCACGGCTGACCTTGGCAAGAATCGAAGCGCAGGCAATGCTCATAGAAAGGGCGTCACCCTTTACTATACACTTTGATTTCACCTCAAGCTGAGGCGGAATTCTGTTTCCGTCGATAAGTGCAATGTCTGGTTTTATGTCAAGTCCATTAACCGCATCAGTCATTGCCTGATAGGTTGCCTGAAGTATATTTATTTCGTCTATGGTAGCTTCATCAACAGCGGCAATATTATAAGAAAGTGCCTTTTCACATATAACATCAAAAAGAGCTTCTCGTTTCTTTTCGGTAAGCTTTTTTGAGTCATTGACCCCTTCGATAATAAGCCCGTCAGGTAAAATAACAGCGGCGGCGAAAACAGGACCTGCCAAGGGGCCACGTCCTGCTTCATCGACGCCGCAGATGTATTCTGCTCCGTTTTCCTTTTCCTCACGCTCAAATCTGAGCCAATCAACAACCGTTTTTTCTTTCATAGGATTATTTTCCTTCCGGTTTTTCAAGGGAAATCTTTCCGATTTTTCCGCCTCTGAATTCGTCAAGCAGCATTACACTGACACGTTCAAGGTCAACTTCACCGCCTGAAATCAGCATTCCGCGCTTTTTGGCTACTGCTCCGATATATTCATGGGCAGATTTCTCTGCACAGGGAACACCGTATCTTTTTTCAAGCATTTCGCTGTAATCGGAAACAAGTATTTCCATGAGTCCTTCGCAAAGAGTTTCTACATCAAGGATATTATCCTTGACCGCACCGGTGTAAGCAAGGTGCTCACCCACAAGCTGATCTTCAAATTTAGGCCAGAGTACGCCCGGAGTATCAAGAAGCTCAACTCCGTTTCCGATATTGAACCACTGATTACCTCGTGTGACACCAGGCTTATCTGCAACAACAGCCTTTGAAGCCTTTGCCATTCTGTTGATAAATGAAGATTTACCAACATTCGGAATGCCGACAACCATAAGCTTCAGAGTCTTGCCTCTCATATTCTTTGCCTGCCATGCAGCAATTTTATCCTTTAAAAGCTCTCTTACAACATTTGTAAAATTGCCGAGACCTTTTCCTGTCTTACAGTCGCAGGCTATTGTTCTGCAGCCTTTATTCTTGAAATATCCTATCCACTGCGATGTGGTGGCTGCATCAGAAATATCTGATTTGTTCAGCAGAACTATTCTCGGTTTGCTCCCTATAAGCGAATCAAGCTCAGGGTTTCTGCTGGACATGGGGATTCTTGCATCAATGATCTCCACAACGGCATCGACCAGTTTAAGGCTTTCAGTTATAAGCCTTCTGGTTTTCGCCATATGCCCCGGAAACCACTGTATGGGATTTGGATTACTCATCCTCTTACCTCTCCAATACTGTTAAAGGGGTATATTCTTATCATCACTTCGCCCAGGATATCCTCTCTGCTTACCGCGCCGAGATCCTGATTACGGCTGTCAAAGGATATCTTACGGTTATCGCCCATTACGATATATTCATCGTCACCAAGTGTAACTTCTTCGCTGAGCCATGCACTTGCGCCGCCGTTCTTATCAGCATCAATATATGAGCTTTCATCAAGAGGCTGACCGTCTACATACACCACATGAGTAGAGGAATCATATCTTACGGTCTGACCGGGACAAGCGATAACACGCTTGATTATAGGGTCGCTTGTGTGCTCGGTTTCCTTGACAACAATAACAATATCGCCCTGCTCAGGCTCATAGAACAGGCTGTTTACAAGAAGCCTGTCACCGTTTGTAAGCGAAGTATCCATTGAACCGCCGCTTACACTTACAACTCTGAACACAAAGGTAAACAGAATTACAACAATCGCAAGAGCAAATGCAATTGCCTCCATCCATTCATAAACCTCAGCCGCAAAACCGCTCAGCTTTCTCTTATCGTTAGATGCATTGCTGTTAAATCTTGCCATGTTTTAACCCCCTTGATTCTCAGAAAATCAAAATAACAAAAAGGGACGAGTTGCCCCGTCCCTTGTCACCGAATTTATCAGCCCTCGTTCTTGGAGCGGATCTTTTCCTTGACCTTAGCTGCCTTACCAACTCTGTCACGGAGATAATAAAGCTTGCTTCTGCGAACCTTACCGTAACGAACGATCTCAACCTTTGCAACGTTGGGAGAATTTACAGGGAAAACTCTCTCAACACCAACGCCATAGGAAAGTCTGCGAACGGTGAAAGTCTCAGAAACACCACTGCCGCGACGAGCAATAACAGTACCCTCGAAGAGCTGGATTCTTTCTCTCTCGCCTTCACGGATCTTAACGTGAACCTTAACGGTATCACCGATGTTGAATTCGAGCTTGTCAGCACGCAGGCTGCTTTCGGAAATGAGTTTTAATGCGTCCATTCTAAATATCCTCCTTAGATTTACAGACATTCATACCCGAAAACCGACAGAGGAATGTCCACCTTGATTAATTTCAACCGCGGCGAAAAGAGTACCGCCGGAAGGCTTCATGTTTTCCGTACACACAAAGCATGGTGAATTATAACATATCCGAATACAATATGCAAGGGCTTTTCACCGATTTTTTCAAATTATTAAACCTGTTTATGTCAATTTCCTGTTTCAATCAGTTTTGAACCGCTATTAATAAATATATCAAGTCGTTCTTTCGATACGGGAATCACGCATAAATGAACCATGCCTGACCTGTAATACGAAAACAAGCCAATATTACCTCTGTGATACACTATCATAGGATACGGTTGTTCCTCCGGGCTGACATAACAAGCGTTGCTATATGCTGTATCATTGAGTTTATCAAATAGTTTCTCGATTTCTTCATCATTGAGATCACCCAGAAATGCTTTAAGGGTATATCGTGCATAATCATGATATACTTCATATGCCCACTGAGCATACCCATGGTCATCGAACTGAATTGACAGCATAATCATTCTGTTATCATCAGCAGACGCATAAATCCAGATTGTCGGCTCGATATAGTTGCCCTGACTTGTTTTAAACTCATATCTTACCGCATCTTTTCCAGTAAATATGGAATTTTCATCAAAGACCATCCACTCAGCTACGGGCGAAAGATAATCTGCGCCGAATTCTTCCTTGCACAGCAAATTGAATTCACTTATAAAGGTATCAGCAGCTACGGAGAATACATACTCACCATCATATTTTTCGGTGCAGACGCCCTGAAGTGATTCGTTCATATCATGCATCTGTTCATCATCGGACTGCTCTACTGTTCCGGCAAGTTGAGATTGCGGCTTTGTATTAACATTTCTATTCTCAGTACATGCTCCGAGGAGCAATGTGAGCAAAAGAAATAATACTGTAAACCTCTTCATTTTCTGCTTATATCAATTACTGTCAGCACTTTACCGTCTGTTCTGAATTTCACCTCAACATCAGCAAAATTCATGCCATACACCCTTTCGGGATCGTTATGATATGAAGGTCTCGGATCAAGGGAAAGAACCTCAAGCAGTGGTTCTCTTTTATCCTCAGAAACAATATTAAGCAGAGACTCTTCACATTCAACATTAAGCTTTTTTTCGGAGAATTTCCCCGTAAATCCATTCACAGCCTCGGGTATACAGTCAGCATAAGGCAGATATGGCTTTATATCATATATCGGCGTACCGTCAAGAAGATCAGCACCTGAAACAGTTATAACAGGCGCACCGTTTTCATCAGGCTCGATTTTTTCTATTTTTACCGCAGACATTCCGATAGGATTCGGGCGAAACGGTGAACGTGTGCCAAACACTCCTACCCTTGTGTTGCCCCCAAGTCTCGGCGGTCTGACAGTTGGTGACCAGCCATCTCTCACCGCTTTTGAAAACTGCCATATTATCCAGAGATGCGAATACTCTTCAAGTCCTCTGACCGCATCATACACAGCATATTCAGGTTCAAATACTATCTGTGCGGTAAGTTTTTTAACCAGACCGCTCTGTCTCGGAATACCGAATTTTTCATTGAAATCACTTTTTATATGAGCTATCTCTTTCATTCTGAAGCCATCGGACATATTATCACCTCTTTTACTCCATTTTAGCGCAAAACAAATGGATTGTAAAGCGGATGATTCATACTTTATAATAAGTTGACTTTGATATATTTGTATGGTATTATATTTACATTATTTTTATATCCGAGGTGTCGAGACTTGGAAAACGAACTCGTTCTTAACAGAGAGTACAGTCAGATTACTGACCTTTATTTTGCGGTATGGGAAGGTAAGGGTGCAGCAAATTACATTTGGGTAAAAGTCTCCGATGGAAAACTCGAGACAGGTACTCAGGCTGTTGCAGAGGATCCTGTTGCCGCAAAGCTTGACGGCAATACAAAAAAGCCTTTCATTGAGCTGATCACCTATGCTGAAGACGGAACTCCCATTCTCAACTTCGATCAGTCCGAAGAAGATATTATCAATGGCTATAATGGCGACGATGTTCCCTCCGAAGCGCTTGAAGACTTCAGGCTTTCACTTCAGAAGCTTGATATTCTCGGCTGGAGAAACCACTTCCCCTCAAACCGCAAGGGAATTTCATGGCGCATCGACATTTACAAAACAAGCGGACAGAAGCATATGGACGGTCAGGCTCGCTATCCCATGGAATGGGGTGCATTCAGCAAAGCTATGAGTGAAATCGTTGAAAAGACAAATAAATTCAATAAAAAATAAACAATTGGGCTGTCAGAAAATTCTGACAGCCTGAATTGATTTGCGGAGGCGTATTCATGCTGGGCGTACTGGTCAATACAGGAACTGTACTGCTGGGAAGTACAATCGGCCTTCTTTTAAAGGGCGGCATTCCGAAACGGCTTTCTGATGCCGTCATGCTTGTCCTCGGGCTTTGCACTGCAGGAATAGGTATTGATGGTCTTACAAAGGGCGGTAATATAATAATTCTGATAATCAGCATGGTTCTCGGAACTGTTATCGGAACTCTTCTGAAAATCGATGACGGCATAAATAAACTCTCTCAGAAGCTTACCGCTAAATTTTCAAAGAGCGGTTCTGAACGTAGTTTTTCCGAAGGTTTTGTTACTGCCTGCCTTGTTTTCTGCGTAGGTTCAATGACAATAGTAGGTTCTCTTGAATCCGGACTTACAGGTAATCATGAGCTGATATTTACAAAATCACTGCTTGATTTCATATCCTCCATGATGCTTGCCGTAAGTCTCGGAGTCGGAGTATTGTTTTCTTCAATATTTGTGTTTGTATTTCAGGGTGGTCTTGTACTGTGTTCGGGTTTCCTCTCTCCTATACTCGGAGAATTTGAAATCGCACAGATCTCATTTGCAGGCTCTCTTATGATCCTTGCACTCGGTCTCAACATTATGGGCATAACAAAGTTCAAAGTCGCGGATTATCTTCCTGCCCTTGCAATTGCACCGTTGCTTTGCTGTATACCGCTTTCAATCTTCCAATCCTAATGAGGTGATAAATATGAGAATAGGTCACGGTTATGATGTTCATAAATTGGTTGAAAACAGACCTCTTATCCTCGGCGGAGTCAAGATCCCCCACTACTTCGGTTTGCTGGGACATTCCGATGCCGATGTTCTTACCCACGCCGTGATGGACGCGCTCCTCGGTGCCTGCGCTCTGGGTGATATCGGACTTCACTTTCCCGATACCGACGATAAATTCAAGGGTGCAGACAGTCTGCTTCTTCTCTATGAAGTCTGCAATCTTATAAGAAAAAAAGGCTTTGAAATCAGCAATATCGATGCAACAGTAATTGCACAGAAGCCTAAACTTCGTCCTTATATCAGCACTATGATCGAAAACATTGCAAAAGTGTGCAGTATAAGCACAAATCAGGTCAACGTAAAAGCAACTACCGAGGAAGGGCTTGGCTTTACCGGCACCGAATACGGCATTGCCGCCCACGCTGTTGTGCTGGTAATGTAACACCTTATCAAATCCGTCTGCATATTATATTGCAGACGGATTTTTAATTAATGAAGGTGTAAACAATGGATAAAAGAATATTGACCATAGGGTCTATGACCCATTCGATCAAAGGCCAGGAGCTTCTTCTTCGCGCAGGAATCTCTGCGCGTATAATCAAGCTGTCTCCCCAGAGCGATAAAAACGGATGCAGTCAGGGTCTGGAAATATACCGAAGTGATCTTGATGCATCGCTTCATATTCTGAGTGAATCGGGAATCCGTGTCACCCATGTTCGCGGCGGTGGCTTATGATCTATCTTGATAATGCTGCAACCACTTCGCCAAAGCCTGCGTGTATTGCGGAAAGCCTTATAAAAGGCATCAGACAATATTCGGCAAACCCCGGACGGAGCGGTCACCAGCTTTCTTTGAAATGTGCTGAAAAGCTGTATGAATGCAGAAAAAACATAGCTTCTTTTTTCGGTCTTCACGCCCCCGAACGCTGTGTTTTTACCTACAACTGCACAACTGCATTGAACATGGCGCTTAAAGGCACACTCAGAAAAGGCGATCATATTATTATTTCGGACATTGAACACAATGCTGTTATCAGACCTCTCAACACTCTTACTGCACACGGTGTCGAGGTATCCCGTGCGCATGTTGAAAGAAACGACACTGAGGCAACCGTCAGAAATTTTGAAAAGGAAATAAAAGGAAATACCCGTCTCATATTCTGCACCCATGCTTCAAATGTCACAGGGGACGTTCTTCCTGTATCTCAGATTTCACTTCTGGCAAAAAGATACAACATTCTCTTTGGTATCGATGCAGCTCAAAGTGCCGGGTGCATTCCGATAGATATGCGTGAACTCAATGCGGATTTTATCTGCATTCCTTCTCACAAAGGTATCTACGGTGTTATGGGCTGCGGAGCGCTTCTTCTCAGCGAAAGAGTAAAACTGCGTCCCCTTATCGAAGGTGGAACGGGCAGTTCTTCACTTCTCCCCTATCAGCCGGATGAATATCCCGAGCGGCTTGAGAGTGGCACGGTAAACCTGCCTGGAATAATAGCCATGAGCGCAGGAGTCGACTTTGTCCGCTTACACGGCATGAATGAGATATTAAATCACGAGATCGATTTCTGCACTCATCTTGAATACGAGCTTTCAAAACTTGACAGCATCAAGATCGTATCATGTTCAGAAAAAAACAATCGGACGGCGCTTACTACATTCATTCACAACAATCTCGACAGTGAAACAGTTGCTGCGAAGCTATCCGATTATGGATTTGCAGTTCGCGGAGGATATCACTGTGCCCCTGATGCTCACAGAGTAATGAACACATTGAAAAACGGTGCTGTGCGCATATCCCCTTCCCTCTTCACTTCCGATTTGTGTATTCCTATGCTTGTAAATTCAATTAGGAAGTTGTAAAATCCTTTCGAAAGAGAGTGATTTTATGAAACCGCTTAATACCCTCAGTATCTCCCATGATTTTATAAGAGCGAACGTCAGAAAAGGGGATATTTGCATTGATGCAACCGCCGGACGCGGTCGTGATACTGCGCTGCTGTGCGAGCTTGTGGGCGAAGAAGGTCATGTGATTGCCTTTGATATTCAGAAGGAAGCCATTGAAAGCACCACGGAGCATTTAGAAAATCTCGGTCTTTCTTCCCGTGCCGAAATAATACTCGACGGACATGAGAACATGGAAAAGTATGCCGAAGCAGGCACTGTATCCTGTATTGTATTCAATTTCGGCAGACTCCCCGGCGGCGATCCAATGATCTTTTCAAAAGCTGAAACCAGTGTAAAGGCAGTAGATGCCGCACTAAGGCTGCTCCGTCCTGAAGGTGTACTTTGTCTTTGCATTTACTACGGCTCCTTCAACGGCTATGACGAGCGCGACTCACTGCTTTCTCATCTGCGCGAACTTGACGACAGGAAATATACCGTACTTCTTTCGGAATTTGCAAACAGACGCGGCGAACCGCCTCTTTTAGCTTTTGTCTGGAACAGAGGATAATAAATGCGTATATAAGGAAAAAAATCATACTGAAAATCACTGCACCTGCCTTATCGGGAATTTCCGATAAGGCTTTTTTTAGCAGAATCACAGCTGTGCCTACACCAAACGCCGCTGCTATTGAAAAAAACACTGTCTTTATATGGTTACCTGTGCCCGATACAAGTCGGATCGTAG
>JAZSJQ010000093.1:0-3321 GCA_045534445.1 Acutalibacteraceae bacterium | reverse complement strand
TGAGCACAATACCCCTGTCGGGAGTGAAGATCTTGACAACAGAAGTACCGAGGTCGATACCTACGTCTACACCCATATCCAATGATGTCACTGTACTCACCTACCTTTCTTAACATAAATATTATTATACTAAAAAACGGCTTCATGTAAAGACATAAAGCCGTTTTTTATTGTGTCTAAAGTGTTAATTCAGCATTGCCTTGTGGAAGACCTTCTTGCCCTTCTTGATAACAACATGACCCTTCTCGAAGGAGTCCTTATTGACAGTTGCCTTGACATCGGAGACCTTTTCACCGTCGATCATAACGCCGCCCTGCTCGACAAGTCTTCTTGCTTCACCCTTGGACTTTGCAAGCCCGCAGACTACCATGAGCTGAGTTACTTCGATTGCGCCGTCGGTAAATTCGCTGTCAGCAACAACAGTAGAAGGCATGTTTTCAACATCGCCTGTACCGCCGAAAATAGCTCTTGCAGCAGCTCTTGCCTTCTCTGCCTCTTCCTCACCGTGAACAATCTTGGTTACTTCGTAAGCAAGGATCTCCTTTGCATCATTAAGCTTGTTATCAGTCCAGCTCTCCATCTTCTCGATCTCTTCAAGAGGCAGGAATGTAAGGAACTTGAGGCACTTGATAACGCTTGCATCCTCGGTATTTCTCCAGTACTGATAGAAATCGTAGGGAGAAGTCTTCTTCGGATCGAGCCATACAGCTCCGCCCATGGTCTTACCCATCTTCTTGCCGTCGCTGGTGGTCAGAAGCTGGAAGGTCATACCATATGCTTCCTTGCCCTCAACACGTCTTACGAGCTCGATACCGCCGAGAATGTTGGACCACTGGTCATCGCCGCCAAGCTCAAGCACACAGCCATATTTCTGATTAAGGCAGAGGAAGTCGTAGCTCTGCATGAGCATGTAGTTGAATTCGATGAAGGACAAACCTTTTTCAAGTCTTGTCTTGAAGCACTCTGCGGTGAGCATTCTGTTGACAGAGAAGTGAACACCGATCTCTCGAAGGAAGTCTATGTAGTTAAGGTCATAGAGCCAGTCGCCGTTGTTGAGCATCATTGCCTTGCCTTCGCCGAATTCGACAACATTCTCCATCTGAGAAACAAAGCATCTGCCGTTGTGAGCGATGGTTTCCTTGGTCATCATGGAACGCATATCGGAACGACCGGAAGGGTCTCCGACCATTGCAGTACCACCGCCGATAACTGCGATGGGCGTGTGACCTGCCTTCTGCATATGGCTCATGATGATCATCTGCAGAAGATGACCTACATGAAGGCTGTCTGCTGTGGGGTCAAATCCGATGTAAAATGTTACCTTTTCATTGTTAAGAAGATCACGGATTTTGTCTTCGTGGGTTGTCTGAGCGATCAGACCTCTTGCTTTGAGTTCGTCGTAAACTCCCATTGTTTTTCTTTCTCCTTTCGGTTTTACGGAGGAATATAAAACGCCCTCCGCATCTTTAATGCAGAGGGCGTAAAATTACGCGTTACCACCTCAATTTACCGATACCTCGCGGCATTCGGCCTTAGCGAGTGACTTTCATCACTCTGCGCTGTAACGTGCGCTCACGAAGCCTCCTACTGAAAGATTCAAAGGCTCAACTCCGGGATGTATTTCTCCTGCCATGTACACTGTCTTTCACCTACCGACAGCTCTCTGAAGAACAAAATGCAGAGTACTTCTTCCCATCACAGTTATTAAATTTATTTAATCACAAAGCTTTCGCTTTGTCAAGGTGCAAATCAGTTGTAGTAATCATCGTAGAAATCGTCAAAGTCGTTTCTGTTGCCGCGTCTCTGACTCTGATACTGCTGTCTCGGAGGCTGACGGTCATAGCGCTGAGGAGGTCTTTGACTCTGACGACCATAGTCATCGTAGTAGTTGCCGTCCTCGTAATATCCGTCATCCTCATAATATCCATCGTCCTGGTAGTAACCGTCATCAGGCTGTTCTTCGTAATAATCATCGTAGCTGTAATCGTCCTCGACATATCTGCCGAGATCACGGCGCCTTGCAGGAGGCGGCGCAGGAGCTCTGTAGGGTCCGCCATATCCCCTGCCTGCGTTGGCGGGAGGGCTGCTCTTGCCGCCCATGCTTGCGATCATAAAAATGCAGGCACCGATAACAATGGCAATGACAACGCCTATAAGGATCCAAATGAGCGGTGAAGTTTCGCTGTTATTATCAGATTTATTAGGAGCATTGACCGTAGATGAAATATCGGGTTCGCTGCTTTCGGGAACTGATGGTTCAATGTAGCCGGGGAAATCGCCATCGGAAACAGTATCTTCAACCGGAGGTGGATCGGATGAGACAGGCTCTGATGATATGGTGGGCTCACCTACTGTAATGGTAAGCACGGTACTGATGGTAGTACCGGGTGCGGAAACGGTAATATTGAATGTGTTATCGCCTTCGGTAAGTGTTACTTTTTCAAGAAAGACCTTATCGGGACTTATTTCGATCTCATGAGCCTCTTCACCTGCTTTGCCGATAGTGACCTTCTCTTCGCTTCTTGTCTTGATCTTTATTTTGCAGGAGGTGGTTCCTTCGGGCAGAGTGTATTTATAACCCTCAGAGTTTGAACCTTCTGCTTTGTTGGAGTCAACAGAAACAGATTCGAGCTTCGTTTCAAAAACGGACTGAGAAAGGTTGAATAAAACAGTGCTTTCCTTGTCGCCCTTTTTGATCTTTATTTTGTAAGTGGTGGTTTTATATTTTGTTGCAGCGTCAAATTCAAATGTGTAGGAATAAACACTGCCGTTTGCGGAAAACTCCTTGCCGTCATAAGTTACAGTTGCACCGCTGACGCTCTTGATGTTAATCTGGCAGCTTGTCATCCACAAGGGAATGGAAACATTGGCTTTATATGTATCGGAAATCTCAGAAAACTTGATAACCTGATTGTAAAGCTTTGTATTTGAGCCGTAGCAGTAGATCTGAGATACCTGAACACCGTTTGAGGCAGGCTTCGTTGTTGTGGTGGTTGATGCAGTAGTTGACGCTGTGGTCGAAGTGGTTGAAGTAGTCGAAGTAGTTGAACTGGTGGATGTTGTTGACCCCTCAGTATCTTCGCTTGCTGATGCTGAAGACGGAAAATTAAACAGCAGCGCAAGAATCATAACTGCGCAAACCAAAAAGGCAATAAAACGTTTGCTTTTCAAAAACATATGTATATCCCCCGTATGGTTAAAATTAGCATAAACTTGATTATATTTTATCATACGATAAGTCTGACTTCAATAATTTTTTGTAAACGAAGTAAATTAAGCGTACAAACGCAGAGTTGAGGAGGTGTCAAAATGGCTAAGTGT